>DRQG01000149.1 GCA_011369465.1 Caldithrix abyssi | reverse complement strand
TTTAGCGCGGGGCTTATCATTGCTTTTGTGCAATGGGATACGCAGGCGCTCTTTATTCTAATTTTGTCAGCGCCGTTTTTTTTATTAACATTGGGCAGCCGTCGTGTGGAAAAGGCGGTGCAAACGACCAAATTTACCATTTTATTTTTTAATCTGATTATCGCTTTGCAGGCGCCCTGGTATTTTATATTGATGATCGGATTATTTTTTATAACACGTTGGTATTTTAAAGCAAGGTTTGATTTTGATTATCCCAATTTTAAGGGAAAAGGATGAAGAATGAACAGACCAATACTCCATTTTTCATCAATCCAATCATTCATTAATTCAATATTCCGTTTAAATTTATAAAGAAGGATTGTACATGTTCGGAAGAAGTAAAGTTAAGGATGGCCTGAAGAAAACCCGTGAAGGGGTGTTCTCGAAAATAAACCGTTTGATTACGGGTAAACGCAAAATTGACGAAGACCTGCTGGAAGAAATTGAAGAAATTCTTATCAGCGGGGATGTGGGCGTGGATACAACCCTGACTATTTTGGATCATATTCGGGAACGCGTACGCAAAGAACGCTACGAAGACGCCGAAGAACTGGACTACCTGATCAAAGACGAAATAAGCCGTCTGCTGGAAGCGCCGCCTCCGCCCGATCTTTCGAAAAAACCGTTTATCATTCTGGTGGTAGGCGTGAACGGTACGGGAAAAACAACATCCATCGCTAAACTGGCCAAATACTATCAGCAAAACCATAAAAAGGTGCTGCTGGCCGCGGCCGACACCTTTCGTGCTGCCGCCATCGAACAACTGAGCTTGTGGGCGGAACGTCTGGGATGCGATATCATCAAACATCAGGCCAATGCGGACCCTGCCGCGGTCGTTTTTGACGCTGTGGCGGCGGCCAAAGCGCGCGATATGGATATTTTGATTATCGATACCGCGGGACGTTTGCATACTAAGGTAAATTTAATGTCCGAACTGGAAAAAATCCGGCGCACCATCAAACGGCATATCGAAGATGCGCCGCACGAAGTGATTTTGGTGCTGGACGCCGGAAACGGACAGAACGCTCTCAATCAGGCGCGGGAATTTATCCGTGTTTCCGGGGCCGATTCCATCTTTTTAACCAAACTGGACGGGACAGCCAAAGGCGGCATCGTCCTTTCCATAAAAAAAGAGCTGGGGATTCCGGTGCGTTATATCGGCCTCGGCGAAAAAGCGGATGATATGGAGCTATTTAACCCCGATGAATTTGTGAAAGGATTATTCGAAAAAGAGTGAAAAAAATATATATTGCCACCCTGGGCTGCGCTAAAAATCTGGTGGATTCCGAAGTGCTGGGCGGGCAGCTGTCGGCCAACCGGTTTCAGCTTGTCGGCCAGCCGGATGACGCGGACATACTGATCGTAAATACCTGCGGATTTATCGAGGACGCCAAAGATGAATCCATCCGGGCTATTCTGGAAGCGGTCGAATACAAAAAGGATGAACCGGCTAAAAAAGTACTGGTGGCCGGCTGCTTATCGCAGCGATACAAAACCGAATTGCAGAATGAAATACCGGAAGTGGACGGTTACTTCGGCACGGAAGACTTTGGCGCCATCCTGGCATCTTTAGGGCGAAATCACGCCGCCAGCGACCATCTTTACCGTCAGCGTCAACAGCTTACGCCGCCGCATTTTGCCTATCTCAAAATATCCGAGGGCTGCAACCATACCTGCGCCTTTTGCGCCATTCCCGGCATCCGCGGCGCCCATCGCAGCCGAACGATTGAAAGTTTGCGGGACGAAGCGCGTATCCTGGCGCAGCGCGGTATTAAAGAGTTGATTCTGGTCTCTCAGGATACCTCCTATTACGGAAAAGATAACTACGGAAAACAATCTATCGTGCGTCTGCTGGAAGAACTGGATACAATAGACGGTTTGGAATGGATTCGGGTACTGTATTGGTATCCCACGAATTTTCCGCTGGATGTGCTGGATGTAATGAAACACAGTAACAAAATAGTCCACTACATCGATATGCCCATCCAGCATATCAGCGAACGCATGCTGCGTTTGATGCGCCGGGGCGATACCAGAGAATCACTGCTGCGTATTTTTGATAAAATCCGTACAACGCTTCCGGACGCGGCCTTGAGAACCACAATAATACTGGGGCATCCCGGGGAGACCAAAAACGATTTTAATGAACTGTACAAATTTCTTGAGGAAATCCGTTTCGATCGCCTGGGCACATTTATCTATTCGGATGAAGAAGGCACACCGGCATTTGATATCAAGGAAAAAGTGGATCGGGAAACAGCCCTGGAACGCCAACAAAAAATCATGGAATTGCAGCAAAGCATTTCTCTGCAAAACAACCGTGCCCTTATCGGAACGAAACAGCGTATTTTACTGGATGAATACGATGCGGCGCAGGATGTTTATATCGGTCGTACTTTCCGGGACGCCCCGGAAATAGACAATGAGGTCATTGTCCGCAGCGGTACGGAAAAGAACGAATACAAAACCGGCCGTTTTTATACTGTGGATATTGATGACGCCGCGGAATACGAATTGTTTGGCAAATGATTTAAAAAAAGATCCGCACATACATTTTACGATATCCATAAAAATTAAAAGGATAGATTATGACTTTTCGTCTTTATTCCCGAATATTAAGTGTCATCATCATGGTTTTGTTTCCGGTTAGCCTGTTGAATGGTCAGGAAATATACAGCAATATACCGTCTAAGGTGGACAGCACAAAAAAATATCTGTTCTATCTGCATGGAAGAATCATTGAAGAAAAAGGAACACGACCGGCCCATCCGCGTTTTGGTATATATGAATACGGAAAAATACTGAAAACCTTTGCCGATAGTGGCTTTACAGTGATCAGCGAAGCGCGTAAAAAGAACACCAACCCACTCGAATATGCAAAGAAGGTCGTTTCCCAAATAGACACGCTGTTGCGGAAGGGCATCAATCCGGCCAATATATCCGTACTCGGTGCTTCCAAAGGAGCTGCCATTGCTGTTTTCGTTTCCGGTTTACTGAAAAATGAACAGGTACATTTTATTATTCTGGCAATATGCAATCCTTCGATGGCTTCTTACTGGGAAACAAACAATATTCAAATATGGGGAAGAGTGCTCTATATACATGATCGTTCGGATGGGATCGCCGGCAGTTGCCAGCCGTATATGAAGACATTGCGAAGCAAGGGCTTAAAAGAATATAAGGAAATAGAGTTAAACCTTGGCCTGGGACACGGATTTTTATACCGCCCCTATCCGCAATGGGTAAAGCCTGCCGTGGATTGGGCAAAAAAGTAGATTAAACGGACATGCATTGTTAATAAAATTAATGTATTTCGCTTGCATCGAGAGGAATTGTTTCTAACTTATTAACAAATAATCGGGAGAGCCGCTCCATGCCGGTAAAAATTATCATTAAAATAATATTTATCCTGCTGGTTTTTATTATCCGGAACCTTTTTGCCCAGTATTACGAAAAAGCTCCGCAAAGCGGCATTGGCAGTCCCTATTTTGAACTGATTGTCCAAAATCAATTTGACGAAACCAATTACGGCCACAAGTTACTCATACTGGCTCAGTTCCTGTATGACGATATTGATTTTATAAAAAGCGATACGTCGGGGTATGACGGCGAAATAGAGCTACTCCTGGCCGTTTATGATGAAAATAACCGTGCCGTATCCAACACGACGCTGGACAAAAAAATCAATGTAAAAGATTTTAAACTCACCAATAGCAGAGACGAGCAATTTATTATGCAAGCCCAGTTATCGGTTCCTTCCGGTGAGTACACCCTGTTGGCCCGTTCCACGGATTTACATTCCAATAAATCGATTCAACGTAAAATACAGCTCCATTTGCAGGAATATAAAGACAGCCGGCTTAAATTGGGCGCCATAATGTTTTTAAAGGATGTGGTGGTCGATTCTGCCAATACGATAGTCGAAATGGATCCAACCTTCGGTAATAATTTTACGCTTCGCAAAGGGTATTTTTACATCAATTATAGTTTATATTGCAAGGAAGTTCCGGCAAAAGTTTCCATTACTTATAAAATGGAAGATGAAGAAGAGGAAATTGCCTGGGACACTACGGTTGTGGTGCAGGTGGATTCCAAAGTAAGTTCGCATCTGTTCCGGATTGATCGTTCGAAGCTGAAAAGGAATAAATACCGGCTTATCGTGGTAGCTCAGATGGATGACTTCAGTACGGAAACTTCCAAATTCTTCTCCTTTTACTGGTCGGAAGTACCGTATACGGATGAAGATATCGACAAAGCTCTGCGCCAGATGACATATATTCTGGAAGAAGACACGTTGGAAAAATATCTGGAAGCCAGCCTGCCGGAAAAACAGGCCTTTTTTAAACGCTTTTGGGCGGCACGTGATCCGGACCCTAGCACGGCTGTGAATGAATTGAAAAACGAATATTATAAGCGGGTCAATTTTGCCAATCGTAATTTTTCGGCCATGGGGCTGGAAGGCTGGTTGACGGATCGGGGACGAATCTTGATCAAGTTCGGGTTCCCTGATGATATTGAGCGGCACCCATTCGATATGAATTCCAAACCCTATGTGGTCTGGCGTTATTATAGCCTGCGCAAGGTCTTTGTGTTTGTGGACCGGACAGGCTTCGGTGATTATCAGCTACACCCGGACTATTTGGATATGGAATACAGATAAAAAAAACCGGCATATAACCGGTTTTCTAACGATTCAAAATTTAAAATGTGCTTTTCGAAGGCAACGAGAAAACAACTACTGAGTCCCGACTTGTCGGGATCGAAGCCTTCAAAAAATGCAGTAGACTGCTAAGCGATGGCAGGCTTCTGAATTTTATTAGCCTGAATGCAACTGGTGCAAACGCGCATACGTTTAACGCCATGTTCTGTTTGAACGCGAATCTTCTGTAAATTGGGCATAAAGCGCCGCTTTGTTTTATTATGAGCATGACTCACATTGTTGCCGGTCATCGGTTTTTTTCCGCAAATCTCGCAAACCATTGCCATTTTTACTGCTCCTTAAATCAGTTAAATAATTACAAAACATTTAATTTAAACAGATCATAAGGAAAAATCAAATATTCATGCGTATTTTTAACTGGTTCGCAGGTAAAAAAGAAAAAATTATTATTGGCATTCACGGCCTCGATAATAAACCGCCTGAAAAGATATTGCGTCGCTGGTGGATACGCTCTATTAAAGACGGATTGCGCAGAAAGGGAATAAATGATTTATCCTTTCATTTTGAATTGACCTATTGGGCGGATATACTTCATCCCCACCCATTAAGAAGAAAGACAAAAGATAAAAATTCTCCCTTGTACCTGAACGATCCTTATGTACCGTTGGAAAAAACACAGGCAGCCAAAACCTCGTCCGGTATTTTGCGTAAAAAACTTCTTGATCTGTTTGAATATGTATTGGATAATCTTTATTTTTCGCGAAGATTCGCCAGCCGGTTAGTCAGTTGGTCGAGCAATTTTGTAAAAAAACGCTTTAATGATTTATATGTTTATTTTTCAGATGCTCAGGTAATAGAAGGATACGAGATCGTCCTCACCCGTAAGGCCATTCAAAATCGTTTATTAAAATTGTTAAAAAAACATCGGCACGACGATATCCTTTTAATTGCCCACTCCATGGGTTCCATCATTGCTTATGATGTTCTGACCACGAGCGAATTCAAGCTGCGCATTCATACATTTGTTACCATCGGTTCCCCTTTGGGGTTGCCGTTGATCATGGAACGCATTGCAAAAGAACATAAATTTAATCTGGATGACAAACACAGGCTACGGGTACCGGAAACGGTGGGCTGTTGTTGGTATAATTTAGCCGATTTACGAGATAATGTTACAATTAACTATACATTGGCCGACGATTTTGCACCAAATTCCAAAGGCGTGAAAATAGTTGACGTCACGGTTAAAAATGAATATGAAATAAACGGACAGAAAAATCCGCATAAAGCCTATGGGTATCTTCAAACAGAACAAATGGCCGAAATTGTGAGTAATTTTCTACGGCCCGAATCCGGTAACGATGAGAGCCGATGACTAATTAATGAGCGGCTCTCTTTGTTTGAAATTCAAATACCGGATGAAAACGAAAACCGGCGGAAATATAAATCAAAGCTAAACCGTTTGGGTCCAATAACTATCTTCCACGGAACTTTTGTTTTAATTTTCAAAAAACTGCTAACTTTTTTAGATTAAAAGAGATGACCTATTCTTTTACACAAGGCAACAGATTTGCCGCCGCGTTATTTATTCTGGTTTTGCTTGTTCCGTCGGCCTATTGCCGGGAAGACGACTGGTTTTATGACGAGGGCAAAAAGGATAAACTGCTTTTCCTGCATACGCTGGTTAATTATGAACTGAACCCGCATTGGTGGTTTGTTTGGGACGAAAATCTATTGAGGGAGTCCGCCCTTAAATTCAGTTTTGGCAGTGTGGAAATTCACGATCTGTTGATTAATGCCCGCCTGATGATGAATGAAAAAATCGCCGACGGAACGTACTTCCAGGCCGATATGGACTGGTACCGCAGTCATTGGGTTAATCGGGAGAAAAAAAACCTGTATTTGGGATTGGAACAGAATGTGGTTTCCGGTCTCGGGTTTTTTGTGCAATTTAACCCCTATTTTAATAAAGAATATATCGATGCCCGTCTCGGTGTGGTTTATGCAGATGAAGATCGCCGGCGATACATCCGTCTGGCCGCCCAATGGGACGACTTTCTATGGCAGGAAAAAAATCCGCAAAAAGGGGAATACACCAACTCGCCTCTGGCGCTGTTTTGGCAATTCCGGCAAAACATCGGCAAAGTCTGGTTTTTTAGCGAAGGCTATTGGGGCAGTGAATACGGCAAACAATTCAATAACATAGAGAAGGAACCCCTGCTTTCCGCTGAAAAGGGCAGAAACGCAGAAATTACTGTGCGCATATACTATGGAGATAGAGAGCGGCTGCCGCTTTATTTAACCGCTTATCACTACCGTTTTTTTACGTCTCAAACCTACCGCAATGCGCCGGACAGTAAAAGTTACGATAATCGTATTACAACCGTTGGATTGGAATATAAATATTATTTTTCGGATGATTTTTCGCTGAGAGTGGGTGCGCGCTATGTCTGGCAGGCCTCCATTGCTAAAGGCGCCGTCGAGTTTGACTACGGACGTCGGGAGCTTATGCCGTCTCTTTTTGCCGAATACCATATCAATGACAAAAACAGTATTGAGCTGGCTGTGATGGAATCCTTTTACGACTGGCAGTCGAATTCGGGTAATGAAACCTACAAATTTGCCGAAAAAGGGAACATCGAAAAAGTGAAACTGGGCTGGGATATCCGATTAACCCCCAATACGCGTGTACAAATTTCATTGAGCCATGTATTCAGTATTTGGGGATTTGGCGGAGGCAATATCCAGTATCTTATGTATTTTTAGAGAAATGTGAAAATCTACTTAATGGAAGGGCGGAAAGAATGAAAATTCTCGTAACCGGCGGCGCGGGATACATCGGAAGTCATGTGGTACACGAATTGAACGATCAGGGCCATGAGGTGATTATACTGGATAATTTTTCCCTGGGCCGGCAAGAAAACGTCGATAAACGGTCTGTCGTGATCGAGGGCGATGTGCGCAACCGAAGCGACCTGGATAAAGGTTTGCAGGGAGTGGATGTGGTGTTTCATTTTGCCGCCTGGAAAGCGGCGGGCGAATCGATGATCCATCCCCAGAAATTTGCCGAAAACAATATTGCCGGCACAATTAACCTGTTAAATGCCATGCTGGATCACAATGTGGATAAATTCGTGTTTTCTTCCTCGGCGGCAGTGTACGGCAACCCCGAGTATCTGCCCATTGATGAACAGCACCCCAAGAATCCAACCAATTATTACGGTTACACCAAACTGGCAATTGAAGAGAACCTGGCCTGGTATAGCCGCTTAAAAGGATTGCATTATGCCGCGCTGCGCTATTTCAATGCTACCGGTTACGATGTGAAAGGCCGCATCAGGGGAAAGGAAAAAAATGCAGCCAATTTGTCTCCGGTGGTTATGGAAGCTGCCGCCGGTTTGCGCAACGAACTGCAGGTTTACGGCGACGATTATAACACGCCGGACGGCACCTGCATCCGCGATTATATTCATGTAAATGATTTGGCCGATGCGCACCTGAAAGCGATGGACTATATTGTGAAAGAAAATAATAACCTAATCGTCAATCTCGGTACCGGTTCAGGCCATTCGGTTCTGGATGTGATTCATGCAGCGGAAGCCGAAGTCGGTAAAAAAATTCCCTATAAAATTGTAGGCAGACGGGCAGGCGATCCGGAAAATCTTATTGCCAGCAGCGAGCTTGCCTATAAATTGCTGGGTTGGAAGGCAAAATATTCCGATTTGCATACTATCTTTTCTTCGATGAAACCGGTGTATTTTGGTTAGACAAAATCGAACATGGAATTGAATATTCGGATAAATTCAACTAACTTCCGAAGATATACCAGGGAAAACTATAAAGTAACCTGAACTGAGCGGCTTTTGAACGTCAAAGCAGCGCCGAATTCTCGGGGCGAGCGATCTTTATGGAAGTGGTTCTATCCCGACAACTCGGGGGATTGTAGTGACACTTTCCTAATTAAACCCAAAAAAACAATCGCTCAGATTAGGACTTAGTTTGTCAAACTGGAAGAATTTATCTGCCGTTATCGGTCATACTTGTCCAAAATAGAAATTATAACACTATTCTGATTGAAGAAATTGCCAACTCACCCCCTTTAATTCCCCCTCTCTTTCGAAAAGAGAGGGGGACCAAGGGGGAGAGTTGGCGGATGGGCAGATTAGACAATGAAGAAAATTATTGTTATAACTCCTTAAAAAACAATGTCTGCATTTGTTATAATAATTTATTTTGGACAGCAATGAGTTTATCTAACTGAAAGAATTTATCAAAACATGAGATGATGCTATCGGATTAACAGAGTACGGACAAAGTATGAGCGAAATACAAACCTTTCTCGAACAAAAGTTATCGCAGTTGCAAAGTATTAGCCGGGCCGGAACGGTTTTTCTGTTCCGTTGCGGAAAAGACAATGTGGTCAGGCTTGTGTTACCGGTAGATAAATCCGGGGAAGCAAAAAAGTCCCGCCGTTTCGAATGGCCGGCTGACGGAAACAAAAACTGGCTGTCGAAAGATGAGGCAGACGAAGCGGCGCTTAAATCCCTCTTCGATGATTTTGGGTTGCATTATTTTACCGCTCCGATTAGATACAGGAACGAAGCATTTTATCTCGGATTGCGTTTCAAAAGCGATACTTTGTTGTCTGAAGGTAATATTTTTATAGCTTTGATATATGACTACATCAAAAGCGAAATACGTGGTTTTCGTTTGGAAAACGAATTGCAGCGTTATGCCCAAAAAAGCAACCAAATGATCACGGAACTGGGCGCCCTCCATCAGATAAGCCGGGCAATCGATTCGGCCAAAAGCCTGGACAGTTTACTCTCCTATATTGTTAAAAAGAGTATGAACCTCATCAACGCAGAATCCGGTTCGCTGATGCTCCTCGTCGATGACGGAAAAGAATTGGAATTTAAAGTGGCTCTCGGCCCGAAATCCGACGGGGTGAAACCCTTTCGTTTGCCGTTGGGCAAGGGGATAGCCGGCTGGGTAGCCCAGCATAGCGAAGCCATCCTCATCCCGGATGCCTATGCCGACCCACGGTTTGACCCATCCTTTGATAAACGCAGCGGTTATCGTACGCGTTCGTATCTTTGTGTTCCGCTGGTTCACAAAGGAGTCGCCAGCGGTGTGATGACGGTTCTAAACCGCATGGACGGTCAGCCGTTTAACGAAAACGATAAAAACATTTTGATTACATTTGCCTCGCAGGCTGCTTTGGCCATAGAAAATACAAAACTTTTACAGGCGGCTATGGAAAAAGAACGGTTGGATAAAGAACTGGAAGTTGCTTCGCAAATCCAGCATCTTTTGCTGCCCCAAACGATTCCTCCTGTTAAAAATCTTGATGTGGCCGCCACATACATTCCCTGTAAGGCAGTAGGTGGTGATTTCTATGATGTTATCCCCTTAAAAGATGGAAAATTTATGTTCATTGTAGCCGATGTTGCCGGCAAAGGCGTGCCCGGTGCGTTGCTGGTATCCAGCATGCAGGCTTCGTTAATTGCTTATTTGGAATATGTGGATGATCTGACCGTCATTGCTTCTAAGCTGAACGAACGCATTAGGGAAAATACTTCGGAAGACCGCTATATCACCGCCTTTTTAGCGGTATATGATCCTAAAGACGCTG
Organism: Caldithrix abyssi; assembly: GCA_011369465.1. Lineage (GTDB taxonomy): Bacteria > Calditrichota > Calditrichia > Calditrichales > Calditrichaceae > DRQG01. Next base: position 33,596 of record DRQG01000149.1, on the reverse strand, counting down.
CTTTTGTTTACATCAACGCCGGGCACAATCCGCCGCTGTTTATAGGACATGACGGTACGGTTAAAGAATTAAAGGAAGGCGGCTTGTTCCTGGGATTTACCTCGTGGCGGTACGAAACAGGTAAACTGAATTTGCAACCGGATGATTTGGTCTTTATGTACACGGACGGCCTTGTTGAGGCAATGAATGAGCAGGAAGAGGAATTCGGGGAAGACCGTCTCAAAAAAATTTTACTTGAGAATCCGCATAAAACTGCCGAAAACCTGATGCGTAAGGTCATTAAAGCTGTAAACACGCATATTGACGGCGCCCATTTGGAAGATGACTTTACCCTGTTGGTAGTTAAACGAAAATAATCGATTTTATACATTATCAAAAGAGGGAACGATGGAATTTAAACAAAAATCCCACAGAAACGGTTCGGTGCTGGAAATCGAAATCCCCGAACGCCTTACAACGGAAACTTCCGACGAACTAAAACAACTGCTTAAAGAAATCGTTAATAGTCAAAAGTATAAAATAGTATTAAATCTTGGAAAAAACAGATATATGGATTCCAGCGGATTGGGAGCTATCGTTTCCAAGATTTCCGTCCTGCGCTCCAATAACGGAGACATTCGTTTGGCGGCAGTACACGATTCCATCAGGGAATTACTGGAGCTTACACATCTAAATCAGATAATTCACTCCTATCCTACCGTAGAAGAGGCCGTGAACAGCTTTGAGGAATAGGTGATGTCTGAACAAAATGGCACGCTAAATCGTACTCGTTTCCACTATTTACAACCCGATTATACACGTCCACCTTTTGAGGTGCCCGGAAAATTCAGGGAAAAAATTTTACAGAAACTTAAATCCTTATATTCCGAAGAGTGCTCCGAAAAATGTGAGAACGAAGTAATCCGTATTATGCAGGTGTATTATGCGCATAAAACGCCTCAAATGCTGAACTGGGAAAAAGGATTTGATCCCGAAAACCGTTTTACGGAAAAGGATGTTATCCTCATTACCTACGGCGATTTAATCACTTCACCCGGAGAGAAACCGCTGCAAACCCTGCATAAATTATCCAAAGCATACCTGGCGGGGGTCTTCAACAATGTACACATACTCCCGTTTTTCCCTTACTCCTCAGACCGCGGGTTTGCCGTGATGGATTTCGAAGAAGTGGATCCCAATCTGGGAACCTGGGAAGATATTCTGGAACTTAAATCGGAATTTAAGCTGATGTTTGACGGCGTATTTAACCACGTTTCTTCCAAGAGCCGCTGGTTTCAGGAATTTCTTAATCAAAATCCGGATTATCTTAACTTTTTTACCGTATTCAGTACCAAAGGTGAAATTTCACCGGATCATCTTAAATTGATCGTCCGGCCGCGTACCAGCGATATTTTGACCAGCTTTGATACTTTGTACGGCCCGCGCCTGGTATGGACCACTTTTAGCTCAGACCAGATCGATTTGAACTATAAGAATCCCAAAGTTTTGCTGAAAATGATTGAAATCCTTCTGACTTACGTTCGGCGCGGGGCGGATATTATCCGGCTGGATGCCGTAACTTATCTCTGGGAAGAGCTTGGTACTTCCTGTGTTCATCTGGAACAGAGCCATATCATTATCCGCTTATTTCGCGATATATTAAACGCCGTGGCGCCTCACGTGGCGCTGATCACCGAAACCAACGTCCCGCATGCCGATAATGTGAGGTATTTTGGTGACGGTTACAATGAAGCACAGATGGTTTATAATTTTGCCTTGCCGCCGCTGGTGTTGTACACATTCCTTACCGGTGATGCGAAAATGCTTACCAACTGGGCAGCCGGTTTGACAAAGGTCTCGAACGAAGCCACGTATTTTAATTTTCTCGATTCGCACGATGGAATAGGTGTAATGGCCGTGCGTGACATCCTGACTCCGGCAGATATTGAAATGATGGCTCTGAAAGTTTTGGAACACGGCGGTTATATCTCTTACAAAGCCAATGGTGACGGCACCAGCAGCCCTTATGAGCTTAACATAACCTGGTGGAGCGCCATCAATAATGACGACGCTGATGAACCCATGGATTTACAAGTGAAACGTTACCTGGCGTCGCGGGCAATCGCGTTGGTTTTAATGGGCGTGCCCGGCATCTATCTGCACGGCTTGTTAGGATCAAAAAACGATGCCGAACTGGTTCTTGAAGAACGCTCAACACGAAGCATCAATCGGAAGAATATACGCAAAGAGGAATTATTGAAATCTCTGGAAAACGAGGAATCAACGACGTATCACGTTACCAGAGGACTGATCCGGTTGATACGCAAACGGATCAGGGAAAAGGCCTTCCATCCCAATGCTGATCAGCGTGTATTGCATATTTCACCCGGTGTGTTTGCGGTTTTGCGTACGTCTGTTGACCGTACAGAACAGATTTTAGCGCTAATCAGCATACGGAATCAAAAACAAAAAGTAACATTTAATTGCAAAACGTTTGCCGTGAAAGGCGGAGTATGGCTTGATTTGCTCAGCCAGCAAAAATATCACTGTACGGATTTCTACATGTCGCTTACTTTAGAGCCATATCAAATCGTCTGGCTTAAAAACGAAACCTCCTGATAAATGGTATTGTAAATCTTTCCAAATCCCGATTGCAATACATTGTATTATCTCCTAAATTTAAGATCGGAGGAAAAAATGGTTAATCTGATCTTATCAATTGTCATTGTCAGCGCGCTCGGGATTCTGGCTTTTTTTATTCTGTTTAATTATGCCTTGCAGAGATCCTTTCATATCCATCATGTTTATACCAAACATACACCAAAAGACTTCGGTTTTGAGCAAAGCCGGGAAATATTGATTGAGACAGGCGGTCACAAAAGAATAGAAATATGGGATTTGAATCCTTCAAAAGCGGCTCCCGTAATCATAGGTGTACACGGCTGGGCTAACACCTCAGAAAAGCTGTTGCCCATCGCCCAAAATCTGGCCGATAGATTCCGCATTGTTTTGGTGAACACGCGCAACCACGGCAAAAGCGATGATGAAAAATATTCCACTTTAATAAATTACAGTGAAGACTTGTTAAGCGCGATTACGTATGCTGCGGAAAAAACGAACGGAACACAACCCATTTTTCTTATGGGGCATTCTATGGGCGGGGCGGCCTGTATCTATACGGCGGGCAAAGACAATCGGGTAAAAGGCGTCGTGTCCATCAGTACATTCGCCAATTTGAATGATATTATGTCCAAAGAATTTCTGGCCAAAAAAGTGCCGCCCTGGTTTGTTCAGAGCCTTACCTCGTATATCGAGTTTCGTCTCGGCGTACATTTAAATGAACTCTCACCGGAAATAACCATAAACAGGATCAACATACCGGTTTTAATTTTGCATGGCGATAATGACCCTGTTGTGGATGTGCACTGTTCCGAACGGATCGAACAGGCGGCCCGCGATAAAAATGTAAAACGCATTGTATTGCAAGGGCACGACCATTCTTCGCTTCTAACCGATGAAAAAACGGTTCAAATTATCAAAGAGTTTTTGACGCCCCTTGTTGGATAGAACAGATGCGTAGATATGCCCATAATGCCTATGAAGAAAACGGAATGGAATTTATTGAACCGCCCATAAGAATAATCATAAATCTTTATGGAAATTTCCGCTAAAGTCCTATTAAATGGTTTATTAAAATCCGCTTTTTCTGACACCTTCCAAATAGAATACGTAACCCATTCACTCTTTTTGATTTATATTTCGATTTGCTGTATATTGCCAAAAATTCAGCTTGAAGAAAGGAACCTTGTATGCGCAATTCGAAAATAGTCGGTGTCGGTAAGTATATACCGGAACGTGTTGTCACCAATTTCGAACTGGAAAAAATGATGGATACGTCGGACGCCTGGATAAGGGAACGTACGGGGATTGTAGAACGACATTGGGCCAAAGAGGGTGAAGAAACAAATTCCTGGATGGGCGCGCAGGCTGCTAAAGCGGCATTGGATATGGCCGGAATGACTCCCCGGGATATCGATTTTATTGTGTATGCCACCCTAAGTCCGGAATTTTATTTTCCCGGTTCAGGATGCCCAATGCAGGTGCATTTGGGTATTCCGGGTATAGGCGCCATGGATGTACGTAATCAGTGTACGGGTTTTGTTTACGCACTGGCCGCTGCCGATCAGTTTATTAAAACAGGCATGTATAATAATGTGCTGGTTGTAGGATCGGAAGTGCAAAATTCGGGTTTAAATTTATCGACAGAGGGCCGCGATGTGGCGGTTATTTTCGGTGACGGCGCCGGAGCTGCCGTGTTAACAGCCACGGACGAAAAAAATAAGGGCATTCTTTCCAGTCATTTGCATGCGGACGGAAATTACGCCAAAGAACTGTGGGTGGAAAAACCGGGCAGTATTACTTATCCCGTAGTGGATAAAACCCATGTGGATGAAGGACGAATCTACCCATATATGAACGGCCGGTTTGTTTTTAAACACGCCGTTACAAAATTTCCGGAGGTTATTTACGAAGCTCTGAACGCCAATAACTACAAAGCGGAAGACCTGGACCTGGTAATCCCGCATCAGGCCAATGAGCGTATTACCGAAGCGGTTCAGATGCGTCTGCAAATTCCCAAAGAAAAAGTGTTCAGCAATATTCATAAATACGGCAATACCACAGCCGCGTCCATACCCATTGCCATAACCGAAGCGATGGAGGAAGGGTTAATTAAAGATAATTCACTGGTTTGTCTGGCGGCTTTCGGCAGCGGTTTTACCTGGGCTTCCAGTCTGATACGGTGGTAAAAACGGGGGAAGAGTGGCAAAGAAAACCAATCCTGAAAATACAACCCGCAATACGGCTTTAAGGCGTCCGGAATGGCTTAAAGTGCGTTTGGGAACAGGTAATAATTACGGCGATGTGCGCAATTTGGTGCATGATCAGAATTTGCATACGGTTTGTGAGAGCGCCCGCTGTCCCAACATCGGTGAATGCTGGAGCCGGCGTACGGCCACATTTATGATCCTGGGCAATATCTGTACCCGCTCCTGCCGGTTCTGTAATATCGAGGTCGGTAAACCCGCGGAATACGATCCGGGAGAACCGCTGCGTGTGGCCGAGGCAGTAAAAAAACTGAATCTGCGACATGCGGTGATTACCTCTGTTGCCCGGGATGATTTAAGCGACGGCGGGGCTTACATCTTTGCCGAAACCATACGACAAATCCGTAAGCTGCATCCTTCCTGCAGTATCGAAGTGCTTATTCCGGACTTTAAAGGCGACAACGATGATCTGGATACGGTTTTGGAGGCCGCGCCGGATATTTTGAACCACAATGTGGAAACCGTGGAACGTCTGCAAAAAGAATTGCGCGTGCAGGCTACTTACGATCGTTCGCTTGGTGTGTTACGACATGCCAAACAACGCGGTTTTGTCACAAAATCCGGTTTGATGGTCGGGGCAGGGGAACGAATGGAAGAAATCGTGCAGACGATGGAAGATTTACGCACCATCAAAACGGATATATTGACCATCGGACAATATCTGCCTCCAACAAAGATGCACTATCCGATGGACCGCTTTTATACACCGGAGGAATTTGCCGAACTGAAACGCATCGGTCTGGAATTAGGATTCAGCCATGTGGAATCCGGCCCACTGGTACGCAGTTCGTACCATGCCGATGAACAGATTCCCAAATAAACATCATATTATCCTCTCAACGGACCTCTGATTAGTGTACTTCCATTTCTATTGTCTAACAGGATAGCGAAAAAAATTTTCTTTTTTGTTTGTTGTCTTAAAAGCATTTTCTTTTGTAACTTTATTCTCAAACTTAAATCTATGAATGGATTTAAACAAAGACAGAGGGAAAAATTAAATGCGATCACTTCAAGTCAGCTATCTCGGCTTGCCTCTAAAAAATCCTGTCATCGTAGCCAGCAGCGGCCTTACAAAATCGTTGGGAAAGATAAAGGCTTGCGAGGATGCCGGTGCAGGAGCCGTGGTAGTAAAAAGCCTGTTTGAAGAAGTTTTGGTAAAAGACGCCGAAAATTGGGGAAATGCGAGCAATGTGCACGCCGAAGCATACGATTATTTACGGGCTGAAGCTACCCTGCAATATGGACCGGATGAATATGCGGCACTAATCAGTAAAGCCAAAGAGACAACGGAAATCCCCATTATAGCCAGCCTGAATTGCGTAACCCCAAAGTGGTGGCCCGACTTCGCCCGAAAAGTGGAAAAAGCGGGCGCCGATGCCATCGAACTGAATATCTTTCCCCTTATTGGCGACATAAGCAAAAATAGCGCCGCATTGGAAGATTGGTATTGCCAAATACTGGAAACCGTACAAAAAGCTGTGCATATACCGGTCTCTATGAAAATAGGACACAATATTACAGCCCTGCCGGCCTTTGCGGCAAGATTGACCGGTTTGGGTCTGAAAGGTCTGGTTTTGTTCAACCGCTTTGTTGAAACCGAAATTGACATCGAAACCCTGCAGCTCAAAACAACCTTTCCATTTTCACATAGCGACGATATCTATGAAACATTGCGCTGGATTGCCATACTAAGAGACAACATTGTCTGCGATCTTTCCGCCACAACCGGCATACACACATCGGAAGCGCTGATACAACTATTGCTTGCCGGAGCCAATACAGTCCAACTGGCCTCCGTACTTTACAAGAAGGGCTTTAAGAAAATTAAAGAGATGCTTCAGGATTTGGAAGAATGGATGGAAATACACGAATTCGATTCCATCGATGATTTTCGCGGCAGGCTTAGCTTCAAAAAGACAGAGAATACCGACCTGTATCTCCGTACGCAATTTCTGGAAAAAACCCGTCAGGTAGAATGAGGGTGTTGGGGTAATGAAAGAAAAATTGGCGGCAGAAAGACGCCTGCAATGGCTTCTCTATTTAATGGCCATTCATTCTTTTGGGGTGGGTATCGGATTAATCCTGCAACCCGAATCGCTTATGCGGCTGCTGGGTTTCCCGGAAATTACTCAACCTTTCTTTCCGGCTCAGGGCGGGATATTTCATCTTATTATGGCGGCGGCATATTTTTTAGCTGGCCGGGATCGCAACAAATATAATATTTTGATTACGTTTTCAATCTTTGTGAAAACTACTGCAACGCTTTTTTTGTTTACTTTTTATATCTTTATTGAAGCTGTTCCGCTTATTATTCTATCAGCCGTTGGAGATGGTATGATGGCTTTGCTGCTGTATCTATTCTACCGATCCGTTAAGGACAAAGCCTCCGTAAAAAATAAATAAAAGTTCTGTAAATCTTAGTAACCGGCTCCGGCAGCACGTTCATCCCGGCTGGTTATTCCATTCGTATCCGGTTTACGGCCGGCCGGAATCCGTGATTTGGGATAAACCACTTCGTGCGGCCCGATAACGGCGCCTTTGCCTATTTCCACATTACCCATAATCGTTGCTTTTAAACCAATGGTTACGCCGCTTTCTATTTTAACCCGCGAGAGAACAAGATAGCCTTTTTGACCGTAATGGGCCATCAGGGGAGCCGAACCGCCGATAGTAACCCTGTCTCCGATTTCGATAAGGCCCGGATCGGATATGTTGGTGGTGTTGATATGAACGCCTTTTCCAATTTTCATTCCCATCATTCGATAAAACAGAATATTCATGGGTGTGGGAGTAACGAATTCGAGAAAAGTGTAGCGGGCAATATATGTAAAAGCGTTGTGGACATACCAGGGTACGCTTTGCAGAGAGAAGTAGCTGCCGCGAAACGGTTTGATACGAAACGGCATAATAAAATTAAAGAAGGGAATTACAAAAATGAGAGTAAAACCGTAGAGCATATAAGCCGTAAAAAAACCGACCCCCAGGGAGGCAAAGCGGAAAATGGCCGGCCAGCCGCTGCTAACCTCCAAAACATAATTGAAAAAATAGATTCCCGGCGTGGCGGAAAGTCCCATAGCTAATACGCCGAGCAGATACACAGGAATAAGTGCCGCAATAAATGCGCCTACACGAAATCGCCGTAAAAGCCATTCAAAAAATCCGGCCAGACCTTTTTTAGATGAATGAGCCGAATAAACGTTTTCTATTTTTGGTTGAAGTTTTTTTGAGTTGTTGGGTGATTCTGTCAATTCCCGCTCATTGTTTTCCATGTGCCATCCTTGCTATGTAGAGTATTTTTGATATATATCATCCATATTTTAATCTAAAATAAAAAAATAATTGTCCGCTCTGTTGTTACAGCGCACAACCTCTGTGCAAAATTCCCGAATTTCATCGATGTTTATTTTTCATTTTCGGATAAAAATTATTGCGCTAAAGCACTTCACTTAAAAAATATTTTAATATATATAATGAAGTGATTAGTTTTTAAGTTTAAGAACGGGCCGTTAACGGCCGAAAATGGACGTCGGGTTACAAAATGTGGGGGGAGAACCCGGTATAAAAAGTGACGGATAAAGTGATATGAAAAAAAACAACGCTTACGAAGAAGTAAACAAAGCAAAGCAAAACCACCTGCTTAAACTGGTTACCAACAGTTTTTACCGGGAATTGGTCAACTACGGTATTGATGCGGGTGACATCGTGAAAGTGTCTGTGAATTTGCTGGATCATGTTACGGAACATAAAGCCGCCAAAACCAACAATAACGGTTACTACAATACGGTTTATAAACTGGCCGATTTGGAAAACCGTTGGATGGATAACCGGGAACTGCGTTCCAATGACGTACTCATACGTCCTCTTGCGGAAGAACATATTTCCAGGTTTTCTTTTTGGCTGCAAAATACGGATGTGGACAAAACCTTTATACGGTTTTTCCCTAAAGAAGAGGTAGAATTAAAAAAGTATTGTCTTAACCGGGATGATCGATCCTATTTCGCGATTTATTTTCAGGGTGATCAATTTGCAGGGGTTATTGGCGGCGAAAATATTAATCATGAAGCAAAAAAGCTGGAAATGAAGAAATTTGTAGGCGAACCATCATTGCAAGGCAAGGGGATTGGGAAGGCAGCCACATTTTTGTTTTTATACTATACTTTTCATATACTCTCTTTTAATAAAATCTACATCCATTCTCTGGATACAAACATCAAAAACATTAATTTAAATTCAAAGTTCGGTTTCGATCTGGAAGGGATTTTGTACCAGGAAGTGTGTATCGGCGCTGTTTATCACGATGTGCTGCGTATGAGTTTGCTCAGAGAGACCTGGGACCGGATTTTTCTGCGACATGAAAAATAGTTTTGAACATCCCCAATATCCGCAAATCGGGGTTGGCGCAGCTGTTTTTAAGGAAAATAAAGTACTTTTGGTGCGGCGTAAAAATCCTCCGGCAGAGGGACTGTGGGCTATACCGGGAGGACGTTTACGTTGGGGGGAGGCACTTCAGCAGGGGGTCGAAAGAGAAATTTGGGAAGAAACGGGTGTTCGGGTAAAAGCCGGTGAGATTGCCTGGGTTTTTGAGGTGATGGATAAAGATGCAAACGGACATATCCGTTACCATTATGTAATTATTGATCTGCATGCCACCTATATTGACGGTGAACCCGAAGGAAGAAGCGACGCGCTGGAAGCCCGATGGATCGGAAAGAATGATTTGGACATCCGAAAAATTCATCCGCGAACGGTGGAATTTTTAAAGCGGGTATATCAATTTGAGTTGTAACCAAGGCTCCGATTAACCCGGAGGCCACATTAAACGGCGGCCGCTCAGCAGGTGTAAATGTACATGAAAGATACTCTGACCGCTGTCCCTGCCTTCATTGATTACCAAACGAAAACCTTTTTCGTTCAAGTTTAGTTTTAAAGCAATTTTCCGTGCGGCATCCATCATTTTACCCATGAGGTCAAAATCATCATCCGTAAACTCGGAAAATCTGGATACATGCTTTTTGGGAACAATAAGCAGGTGTGTTGGCGCCTGCGGGTTGATGTCCCAAAAAATAGCCAGATATTCATCCTCATATTCCATTTTACTGGGAAGTTTCCCCGAGATAACCTGACAGAAAATACAATCATCCCGTTCCAATTGATGTCTCCTTTAAGTAATCCGTAAAAAGTTGTACAGCGGCAACAGCCGTAAGTGCGGCTGTTTCGCTTCTTAGGCGTGTATCTCCTAAAGATACGCATAAAAAGGCATCATTTTCAAGCAGTTCCGTTTCTCTTTTGCTAAATCCGCCTTCCGGCCCGATTGTCACTAAAATACTTTGTTGGTTGGCATAGGCCGATTTAAACGAAGGCAGAACGGCAGGTGCTTCCGGGCCTGTTGCGGCAAACCGGAGTTCATATTCCACCGTCTGTTTAATATATTCCGATAGTGATCCGGAAAAGTAAACATTCGGTTTATACATTTTCAGGCTTTGCTTTAAAGCCTGACGAACGATTTTTTCGAAACGGTTTTTATTGGTGCTCATGTAATTGGCGTTTTCGCTGCGGATCAGATAAAAGTCGTTCACGCCTAACTCGGTGCCCTTCTCCAGTATAAAATCCAGGCGATTGGGACGAATATAGCCGATGCCGAGCCCGATACGCGGATCGGGAGCCGGATGCTGCTTTTTATGAGTGATCTCCAATCGTGCGGATGGATGCACCGTCTGCAGAATGGTAGTAAATAGGGTTCCGCAACCATCGGTCACATAAACCGTATCGCCTGCTTTTTTCCTCAGTGTGGTTACCAGATGCTTCGACTCAAACGTATCCAGTTGGATGGATTGTCCGGTAACGTTTTCCGGAAGGGTGTAGAAAAGTTCCATTAATTAAATTTGTAAAAATTTAACATTAAATGCAAAAGTACATTGCGGCTTATTGTTGTCTTAATTAATATGATGAAAAACGGGAATCCGATTAATTGAGGAACCGCAAAGAAGCTCCGAAGTGAGAAAGTGTGCAGAGTGCATTTTGTGCTGTATTCTTCTCCTGGATACAGATGTCGCAGGAAGTATCGGCAATGCACTCATTGCTTTCATTAGTCGGAATATTTTTTTAATTTATACACTGTTTGTCAATCATGCAAACCAGGTATATGTGGGAAAAACAGGAATGGATTACAATGATACAGCAGCCTGTTAAAAACATAGGATTTATATCCACGCGCATAGCCGGTACGGACGGCGTCTCTTTGGAGATCGGTAAATGGGCCGAAGTACTGGAACGCAATCGCTTTAACTGTTTTTATTTTGCAGGTGAAACCGATCGTGACAAATCGGTATGTTTTAACGCTCCGTTGGCACACTTCGAACACCCGGAAATACAGGCCCTCAACGAACATTTACTGGGTGTTAGCACGCGTAGTCCGGAAATATCGCGCAAGATTCAGAAAATAAAAGATAAACTCAAAACCGAATTATACGATTTTATCCAGAAGTTCGAAATCGATTTGATTATTCCGGAAAATGCACTCACCATTCCCATGAATATCCCGTTGGGAATCGCCATTACGGAGTTGGTTGCTGAAACCGGTATCCCTACAATTGCCCATCACCATGATTTTTACTGGGAACGTGACCGGTTTATAATTAACGCCTGTCAGGATTATCTGGATAAAGCATTTCCGCCGGATTTACCTTCCATGCGTCACGTCGTTATTAATTCGCTGGCTTCCAGGCAGCTGAGCCATCGTTTGGGCATATCGAATATTATCATCCCGAACGTGTTCGATTTTGAAGACGAACCGGACTATGCCGAAGGATATTCCTGCGAATTAAAAGAAAAAATCGGTTTGGCCAAAGACGATTTGTTCATCCTGCAGCCTACCCGGGTGGTGCCCCGTAAGTGGATAGAACGATCCATCGAAATAGTACGCAATTTACGGCTGCGCAACCCTTCTTTGGTTATTTCGCATGCCTCCGGTGATGAAGGGGATGACTACTACCAGCGTATTATGGAATATGCTCAGAATATGGGCGTGAATATCATTACCATAGACCACTTAATCGGTAATCGCTATACGAATCAAAACCGATACACCATAGCCGATGTTTATTTATGCGCAGACCTGGTAACCTATCCCAGCGGGTACGAAGGATTTGGCAATGCATTTCTGGAATGTATCTATTTCAAACGTCCCATTGTGGTAAATCGTTACTCCATTTATATTGCCGATATCGAACCGAAAGGATTCGATGTGATTACCATTGACGGATTTGTTACCCAAAAGGTCATCGATAAAATCAACGCCGTTTTAAGCGACAAAGAAAAGCAAACTAAAATGGTGCATAAGAACTTTGAGCTGGCGCGCACCTATTTCTCATACGAAGTTCTGGAACGCAAACTGTTATACATAATTAGTACTTTTCAGGATTAATGGGCGAGAAAGATATGCCAAAAAGTATTGCCATTCTTCATTACTCCTGTCCGCCGGTTGTTGGCGGTGTGGAAGAAATCGTACGACAGCAAGCTTCGCTTTTTTACCGATACCACCATCACGTAAAAGTTCTGGCAGGAAACGGCGGACCATTCTCGGACGAAATTGATGTGGAAATTCACCCGCTTTTGTCCTCCCGAAACAGCGCCATTCTGAAATTGCAGAAAGACCCTGCAACAAATGCCCGCGAACTTGATGATTTTCGCCGGCAAATTTACGATTATCTGGTATCCAGCCTGAAGTATTATGATATCTTGATCGCGCACAATGTGTTGTCCATGCACTACAATCTGCCGCTTACACAGGCTTTACACCAACTGGCCGATACGAGCGGGATTAAAGTGATTGCCTGGAATCACGATTCGCCTTTTTTTTACGATACCCCCCCGGAGCACATCACGGATGGCCATTGGTCTATTTTACGCCGTTACAATACAAATATTCACTATGTGACCATATCGGCCAGCAGGGTGAAAGAATTCTACGAGCTATACGGCGAAAACGGAACTGTTGTCCGGTTGATTAACAACGGAATCGATCCCATACGTTTTTTTCGTCTGGACCGCTATACCATTCGTCTGATCCGGGAACAAAATTTATTTGTAGCCGATTTGATACTGGTGCAGCCTTCGCGGCTGCATCCCCGTAAAAACATCGAGTTATCCATCCGTGTATTGCATGCCTTGCAGGAAATGGGTATCAACGCCAAATTGCTGCTTACCGGCGCCTATGATCCGCATGAGGATAAGACAAAGAATTATTATCACAAGTTGTTACGTCTGGCCAATCGATTGGGTGTGAACTCGCATTTGATCATTGCCGCGGAATACACATTTAAAAACGGCGATAAACTAAGCGCCGACCGGGTAATAATCCGTGACTTGTATTTGATCTCCGATATCCTTTTTATGCCCAGTTTGCAGGAAGGTTTTGGAATTCCTTTGCTGGAGGCCGGGATGATTAAACTGCCCATAGCCTGCAGTACCATTGCACCCTTTAAAAGAATTGGCGATCAAAACGTATTTTATTTTGAACCTCGGGAAGCGCCGCAGGACATTGCCCGCCGTATGATTCAATTTCTGGAAAGCCTGCCCACCCATCAGATGTACCGCAATGTAATCCGACGATATGCCTGGGATAATATTTACCAGTTCGAACTGCTTCCATTTCTGGAAAGCATCTCCGAATAAACGAAAATATATTACAAAAAAGTTGAGAAATTAATCACTATATATCGTAAATTTAGAAATCATTTGTCGAAGCTCTGAACGAGTGTCGGCGGAAATATTCAGAAAAACAGGTTTTTATATAGATGCGTCAAAAAGACATTTCTTCCAAACCGTATAAAAGCCGCATTTTAAGCGGTTTAAATCTAAATTTTATTCTGCATTTTCTTCTTTTTTCTTTTTTACCGCTGGTCATTTTTAGCGTGTTCGGCTATTTGCTGAATAAAAAGATTATTCGGGATATTCATGCCAATCACATCGAGCATATCGCGCAAGCCGTTATCTGGCGACTGCAGGATCAACTGTACAATGAACGCATGTTATTAAGTCAGGTTGCTGAAAGTGACACGACAAACCCATCGAAGGCCGTACAGACCTACCTGCTTAACCAGAAACGGTTTGATGAAGTTTACCTCTATATAAACAATACGTTGAAACCTGTCCGAGGCGATTCCGGAATCGATACAAATAAGCTAAGCGATATTCCGGAGGAAAAAACAGCCGGACTGCTTATGATGAAAAGCGGGATTTTTCTATACTTCCGGCCGGATGACCGGCAAGTCTGGCTGGTAAAACCATCGCCAAAATATGAAAAAAACTATTTGCAATCTCCCGATCCGGATTTATCCTTTCACCTTGTATCGGCGGATACGGTTGAGAATGGAACTATGTTACCGATCCGTTTCGATCAGGTTTTGAATGATGAACCAGACGGGGATACGGCCTCTTTTTTCCAGAAAATCTTTAACGTGGAACGTATCACGGTATCGCTGCCTGTAGATGATAACATCGACCTGTACGTTCGTCAAAGTACGGCGGGTATGTTTGGAGCCCTGCGTTCCTTCTTAATTGATATTATTATTGCCAACGCATTTATAGGCATCCTTATTATCATTTTGGCCATTTTACTTTCCAGAAAGATAACCGGACCGATTCATGCCTTGATTAATGCCGTACAAAAAATAGGTAAAGGCGAACTCAGCCAGCCCATTCAGGTGGAAAGCCGCCACGAGATCAAAACCCTTGCCAACGAATTTGAAAAAATGCGTCAAAAATTACAGGAATCATATACCAATCTGGAAACCAAGATCGAAGAGCGTACCAATGCTCTGCGTGAAGCGCAGTTTCAGATTTCGCATCAGGAAAAAATGGCCAGTCTGGGTCTGCTGGCGGCAGGCATTGCTCATGAAATCGGCAATCCGCTGACCAGTATATCATCCATGGCGCAAATTATTAAGCGCAAGAGCAAAGACAACCAGATTATAGAATATCTGGACACCATACTGATGAATATCAACCGTATTTCCAAAATTGTACGCGAACTGGTTGATTTTGCGCGGCCATCCAGCTATGAAGCCTCCTTTGTAGATGTGAATCAGTTGATCCAGAATGCCGTTAATATTGTGAAATACGATCGACGCGCCAAACGAATAGAATTACAATTACAGCTTGAAGATCAATTACCTCAACTGTACATTGTTGCCGATCAGCTATTACAGGTATTTATCAATATTCTTATCAATGCTGTGGACGCTCTGACAGAAAAAAATCCATTGATTGAGATTCATAGTTATAAAAGAGATGAATATCTGTTTGTGGAATTTCGGGATCACGGCATAGGCATTCCCGAAGAAAACATAGGCAAGATATTTGAACCGTTCTACACTACAAAAAAGGTGGGAAAGGGAACCGGCCTGGGTCTTTCGGTCAGCTACGGCATTATCAAAAATCTGAACGGTTCCATCGAAGTGAAAAGTAAAGTAGGAGAGGGCAGCACCTTTACCATAAAACTGCCGCTCAACCCAAACGGAGACAACGTATGAAAGCCAATATAATGGTTGTGGATGACGAACGCACCATCCGCGATTCCCTGCAAATGATATTGCAGGAAGAAGGATATGCCACTGAAGTGGCTGCCAACGGAAAAGAAGCCGTGAATTTGTTGAACGAGCGCGACTTTGACATCGTGATTACCGATTTGAAGATGCCGGAGATGGACGGGCTTGCGCTGGTTAAACACCTGCAAAAACAGTGTCCGCAAACGCTGATTATAATCATCACGGCTCATGGCAGTCTGGAATCGGCCATAGAAGCGCTGCGCGCCGGCGCCTACGATTATATATTAAAACCCTTTGATTTTGACGATGTGTTGATCAAAATAAAGCGAATCGTGAAGCATAAAGAACTGCTGCTGGAAAACCAGGCTCTGCGCACTGCCGTACAGGAAAAATACGATTTCAGTAAAATTGTAGGGCAAAGCGAGCAGATGCAGCAAGTATTCAAATTGATCCGCAAAGTGGCCAAAACCAAAGGAAACGTATTAATCACCGGTAAAAGCGGAACAGGAAAGGAACTGGTGGCCCGGGCCATTCATTACAACAGCGAACGGGCCTCCAAACCCTTTGTGCCTATCAACTGCGGTGCCATTGTGGATACGCTGATGGAAAGCGAGTTTTTCGGCCATAAAAAAGGATCGTTTACCGGCGCCGTGCGTGATAAGGACGGGCATTTTAAGATGGCCAACGGAGGAACGCTCTTTTTGGATGAAATCGGTGATATTCCTCTGCATCTGCAAGTTAAACTGCTGCGCGCCATCGAAGAGGGCGAAATTCTGCCTGTGGGCGGCACAGCGCCCGTAAAAATCGATGTACGTATCATCGCAGCTACCAACCGTAACCTGATGGAAGAAGTGGAAGCCGGACGTTTTCGGGATGATTTGTATTATCGCCTGAACGTAGTCGAGATTAAACTGCCTTCTTTAAACGAGCGCAGAGAAGACATCCCGCTGCTGGTTCAGCATTTCATTGAGAAGTACAACCGCGTATTGAATACCAGTGTGCGCAGCACCGATAATGAAACGATGCGCATCCTGATGAATTATAACTGGAAAGGCGGCATCCGGGAGCTGGAAAACGTTATTGAACGGGCGTTGATCCTGTGCGAAGGGGATTACATCACCAAAAACGACCTGCCGCCCAATATGATCAGCGAGGAATTTACGCCGGAAATTCCCGACCGGCTTAAAGATGCCATCGCCCAGTTCGAAAGAAATCACATCGCCAGAATATTAAAACATACCGGTAACAATAAAGAAGAAGCGGCACAGCTTCTGGATATAAGCCTGTCTTCTCTGTACAGGAAAATCGACGAACTAAATATCAAACTCAGTTGATTGATTAGGAGGAATCATGATTCGCAAAGAAGACGCTCTTCGTTACCACAGCGAAGGGCGGAAAGGAAAAATCGAAGTGGCGTCAACAAAACCTTGTATTACCCAAAGGGATTTGAGCATGGCCTACACACCCGGTGTGGCTGAACCCTGCCGGGAGATACACAAAAATGTGGACAAAGTGTACGAGTACACCGCCAAAGGTAATTTGGTCGCTGTTGTATCCAACGGAACAGCGGTTTTGGGGCTCGGCGACATAGGCCCGGAAGCCGGAAAACCGGTAATGGAAGGAAAGGGCGTTTTGTTCAAACGTTTTGCCGATATCGATGTATTCGATATTGAGCTGGCAACCAAAGACCCCGATGAAATCATCCAAACGGTAAAATTGCTCGAACCTACCTTCGGCGGCATCAACCTGGAAGATATCAAGGCGCCCGAATGCTTCTATATCGAAGAAAAGTTGATCGAAATGATGGATATTCCTGTTTTCCATGATGATCAACACGGAACGGCCATTATCTCCGGAGCCGCTTTACTTAACGCGCTGGAACTGCAAAATAAAAAGATCGACGAAGTAAAAGTCGTTTTCAGCGGGGCCGGAGCGGCCGGGATCGCCTGCGCCAATTTGTATATCAGTTTGGGTGTGAAAAAGGAAAACCTCTATTTGGTGGATTCCAAAGGGTTGGTGTACAAAGGCCGCACCGCCGGCATGAATCCATATAAGGAAAGGCTGGCCAACGGTGATGCGCCTGCTTCGCTTGCAGACGTGATGAAAGGCGCCGATGTGTTTGCCGGGGTGTCTGTGGCCAATCTGGTTACCAAAGATATGGTCAAAACCATGGCCGATAGACCTATCATTATGGCTATGGCCAATCCGGATCCCGAAATCAGCTATCCGGATGCCATCAGCGTGCGTGATGACATCATTATGGCCACCGGTCGGTCCGACTATCCCAACCAGGTAAATAACGTACTGGGATTCCCGTTCATTTTCCGTGGCGCACTGGATGTACAGGCCCGGGCCATCAATATGGAAATGAAAAAAGCAGCGGTAAAAGCGTTGGCCGATTTAGCCAAAGAAGATGTACCGGATTCGGTGATCCGCGCTTACAGCGGGGAAACGATTCATTTTGGAAAAGACTATATCATACCCAAACCCTTCGATCCACGGGTGCTAACCTGGGAGGCACTGGCCGTAGCTAAAGCCGCTGTGGAAAGCGGCGTGGCCCGGCGTGAAATTAAAAATTGGGATGACTATCGGTATGAGTTGGAAAGCCGTTTGGGACGTTCCAATGAAATTATGCGCCCTGTAATCAACCACGCCAAAAAGCTCAAAAAACGATTGGTATTCCCGGAAGGCGAGGAAGTACAAATTTTACGCGCCACTCAGATTTTGCTGGATGAAGACATCGCCCAGCCCATATTGATCGGTAATGAAAACAAAATACGTGCTCTGGCCGAAGAAAACGACCTGATCATTAAAGGCGCTCAGATCGTGGATGTAGATAAGTTTGAACGCTTGGACGAATATGCCATGGAAATGTTCAAATTGCGCCAGCGTAAAGGAATGACGCTTTCGGCCTGTAACCGACAGTTGATTCACTATCCCAATACTCTGGGCGTGATGATGGTGAAAATGGGTGATGCGGACGCTATGCTTTCCGGTGTTAACCATTACTATCCGGAAGTAATACGTCCTGCACTGCAAATTTTGGAAGTGGAAAAGGAAAACAAAATTGTGGCCGGACTGTACGCTATGATACTGAAGAACGAGGTAATCTTTTTTGCCGATACTACAGTCAATATAGATCCTTCGGCGGAAACTCTGGCGCAAACGGCCATTCTCTCGGCAGATGAAATAAAACGGCTGTTCAATGTGGAACCCAAAATAGCCATGTTATCCTACAGTAATTTTGGCAGCGCTCGTTATCCGAGCTCCATTAAAGTTTCCGAAGCAACACGCCTGGTAAAGGAAAAACGCCCGGATTTGGAAATTGACGGCGAGATGCAGGTGGATATTGCCCTTGATGTGGAATTACGCGAACGAAATTACAGTTTTAGTGATTTAAAAGGACGCGCCAATCTGCTCATTTTTCCCAACCTGGACTCCGGCAATATCGCTTATAAATTAATGGCCCGTTTGGGCGGTGCAGAGGCAATCGGCCCCATATTGATTGGACTGGAAAAATCCGTACATGTTTTGCAAAGACACAGCGATGTAGATACGATTGTACGTATGAGCGCCATTGCTTGCGTTGATGCGGATTAACCGCACATTTCAGCTTCCCAGCGGTACCCAATGTACTGTCGGGAAGTTGATCTTTTCATCCTGGTTCAAACTTTGGCCAAAGATGCCGAAGGCAATATTTATAAATACAACCCGCAAAAAATTTGTGCGGAAGTTTGGAAAGAACCATTCTGGCAGGAGGGAACGACTCATGGCTGCTACAATTAAAAAATCGCTTACCAATTGTATGCATGATATGTTACCCATCCTCACTGAAATTAACGCGTTGCAAAGTACCGAACGCATCCTGCACCGGATTGTCGATCAAATCGTAAAGGATATGAAGTGTAAAACATGCGCTGTCATCGAAATCAATCCCGAATCGGAATTACTGGAAATACGCAATTCACATAATCTATCCTGGAATTTTACAAAAAACTATCACAGGCGGATCGAAGGTGCTATGCTCTCCGAGTTGTTGTGGAAAGGAACGCCAATTGTTATTAATGACAGGAAATTTGCCCAAACCTTTGCCGAAGAGCTTCAATTGGAGAACGATTTCATTTCCGCCTATGCTGTTCAACTTACTGCTAATCATCGGCCTTTGGGACTGCTGTATTGCGACAGCGATGAAGCGGCACATTTCGGACCGGATCTCCAGTTACTGGGAATGATTTATGCCCAGGTTATCAGTACTTCCATATTGCTGGAAAGACTGACGAAAAAAGTAGACCAGCTGGAATGTTTTGACGAAGAAAGCGGGGCTATGCAGTTCGATCGGTTTTTTGTTTCCCTGCGTGAAACATTCAGCCGATCGCAGCGGCTGGGAGAGAGCTTTGGTGTTCTGCTTTTGGATATTGAGAAGTATTCGGATATTATCAAAATGTACGGTATAGAGGTTGCGCGTGAAGCGCTTAAAGAATTGGTAGCCGAAATTAAAAATAACATCAGGCAGTATGACGGTTTATGTCGATTTGGGGCGGATGAGTTATTGCTTTCGCTTCCGGGCAATTCGATAACAGAGGCCCGAAAAGTTGCGGAAAAAATAATAGCAACGGTTAAGGATAACAAATTTACCGAGCAAAAGCTGAATCTCTCTTTGTATATCGGAGTGTCAGCCTATCCCGATAACGCCGCTTCTGTGGATGGGGTTTTAACTGCCGCCAAGAATGCCCTCTTTAATGCCAAAAGAGCGAAGGACGGAAACCGAATAGGAGAAGCAGATCATGTTTACGACTAAAGATTCCGATTAATAAGGAGTGACAATGATTAAGGATTTTAAAGAACTTTTGGATCGTTTTACCGGAAAAGAAAAAAAACGTATTGCAGTGGCCATGGCTCAGGACAGCGAAGTCCTGCAAGCCCTTGATGCGGCCCGCGCAGCAGGCATCGCCGAATCGGTTTTGGTTGGTGATGAGGATAAAATAGAACATATCGCCGGGCAGATACATATTGATCTGACGCAGTATGAAATCATAAACGAACCGGATGAACACGCTTGCGTAGCCGGAGCTGTGCAGGTAGTGAAGGCCGGTGACGCTCAGGTTTTGATGAAGGGTTTATGCAGTACCGCCGTATTTCTTAAAGGAATTTTGAATAAAGAAAACGGATTACGTTCGGCAAAACTGCTTTCTCATCTGGCCATTTTTGAAAGTCCGCACTATCATAAATTGTTGTTTATGTCGGATGCGGCTATGAATATTGCGCCGGATATTAATGAAAAAATTGCTATTACCGAGAATGCCGTTCGGGCGGCCAACCGGCTGGGTTACGAGGCGCCAAAAGTGGCGCTTATCTCCGCCGTAGAAAAAGTAAACGCCTCCGGAATGCCCTCTTCGGCCGAGGCGGCCGTTATCGCTAAAATGGGCGAACGGGGACAGATTAAAAACGCCGTAATTGATGGCCCCCTGGCCGTAGATAACGCTTTGTCGCACCACGCCAACGAAGTAAAAGGCCTGCGCTCTCCGGTTGGCGGAGACGCCGACATCTGTATTGTACCAAATATAGAAACCGGCAATGTTTTTTATAAATTACTTACCATTTTGGGCGGCGCTCAGGTGGCCGGTGTTATTTTAGGCGCTTCGGTGCCGGTGGTTCTCACCTCCCGTGCCGATTCCGACAGCGCAAAATTTTTATCTATCGCCAGCGCTTTGGCTATCAGTTGATACGGAGAAAGACTATGCCCGATACAGAGCCATTAATTTTAGCCGTTAATCCCGGTTCCACATCCACAAAAATATCGGTTTTTAAAGGCGACGTTGAAGAATTTACGCGGAATATTGCCCATAAAATAGAAGAACTCTCGCGTTTTAATAAAGCCTCGGATCAGGATTTATACCGGATGGAAATCATCGTGCGGGTCCTTCGCAAAGAAGGCGTCCCACTGGAAAAATTGAAAGCCGTGGTCGGGCGAGGCGGTCTTTTGCGTCCTATAGAAGGTGGCACCTACGCCGTAAACGAGCAGATGGTTGCCGATTTGAAAAAAGGTGTATTGGGCGATCATCCCTCAAACTGCGGAGGATTAATCGCTTATGCAATAAGCAAAGCATTGGGTTGTTTGGCCTGTATTGTGGACCCGGTAGTGGTGGATGAACTGGAAGATATGGCTCGTATTTCCGGTATGCCGCTCATTCAGCGTAAAAGTATTTTTCACGCTTTAAATCAAAAGGCTGTAGCTCGCGAGATTGCGGCCGGTCTAAATAAATCCTATTTCGATATCAATGTCATCATCGCGCATTTGGGGGGCGGTATAACCGTTGGGGCGCATCGCAAGGGCAGGGTAGTGGATGTAAATAACGGGCTGGACGGCGACGGCCCGTTTAGTCCGGAGCGCAGCGGTTCGGTACCGGTGGGCGATCTTGTAAAAGCCGCTTTCTCCGGAGAGTATACTTTATCCGATATGAAAAAATTGATAAAAGGTCACGGGGGAATGGTTGCCTACCTGGGTACCCATGATCTTAAAAATGTAGAGGAACGAATCGCTTCCGGCGACCAACATGCGCTACTCATCTACAAGGCAATGGCTTATCAGGTGGCAAAAGAAATCGGTTCCGCGGCCACCGTATTAAAAGGACAGGTGGATGGTATCGGCTTAACCGGTGGTATTGCTCACAGCCCGGATTTTATTGATTTGATAAAAGAGCGAGTAGAATTTATTGCACCGGTATATGTCTATCCCGGTGAGCAGGAAATGAGGGCATTGGCCTTGGGCGCTTTACGCGTTTTACGCGGGGAAGAAAAGATAAAAGAATACACATTCTGATGTAACTTAACGCGGGCTTTTTCATCTATATTACAATATCTGTTTCATCAGCATTAAAGGAAACTATAGTGATAAATGCAATTATTGGGATAGCGCTTGGGGCTTTGTTTGGTTTTGTTACAGGAACGTACTTATCGCGCTTTGGTTTTGGGTGTCCGCTCATCTGTAATCCAAAAATCAGTACTATTTATTTTGCCGTAATAGGTTTGGTTATAGCAGTCGGAAAATAGAAAGGAAATTACTATGTCTAAAGTGAAGGGAAAAGCGGTACATATCAAAGGTGTTACCTTTATGGGGTTAACCGACAGCAATCACTGGGTGCCTATGGACGGGCCGGAGCAATTTGGAGGTTCGGACGCTGGAATCCGTCCTAAAGAACTACTGTTGTTATCACTCATTGGTTGTACCGGAAGCGACGTGGCCTCCATTTTGAATAAAATGCGCGAGCCGTTTACAAAGTTTGAAGTACACATAGAAGGCGAAATGACGGAAACCCATCCCAAAGTATATACGAAGCTGCATATTACGTTTAAAATATGGGGTGAAGGATTAAAAGCCGCTAATATAGAAAAGGCAATAGCCCTTTCCAGAGAAACCTATTGCGGTGTAACCGCCATGCTGAAGAATTCGATCGAAATCACAGATTCCTACGAAATCAATCCCACAGAATAATCCGATTAAGTGAGATGCTCCTGCTTTGGGAGCATCTCCATATTCATAAATTAAACTTTTTTTAATTATTGACGAATTAAATGTAGAATTCGTAGCCTATTAAGAGGAGTATATGCAAGAAAAACTGATTGATTTCGAAATGGCAATGGAACGCCTGGGAGGCGACAAAGAGTTTTTAGTAGAATTGTTGGAAGAACTCATCCAACAGGTGGATGAGTCGTTACCTGATATTAAACAGGCTGTTCAAACTAAAAGTTTTACTGAGTTACGTAGTCTGGCCCATGGATTAAAAGGTGCCTCGGCCAATTTGAACGCCGATCGGATGGCCTCAGCTCTAAAACAGCTTGAGAATATGGGGCTGGAGGGGTCGGTTGATGGTGCGGAAGAATATATCGAGATTGTAGAAGTTGCCAATAACAAACTTCGGGAATATTTACAAAATATCTGAAAACCGGTTTTCTCTCTCCAAACGATGCTGCAATATGTTTGCCGGCGTGGCAATAGCGGCAAGGTCTACCTGAGCAGCTCCGCTATTTTTACAGATTTTTGCACATTCATTAAGCGTGCTTCCTGTTGTAATCACATCATCTACAATAAGAACAGTTTGTCCTGTTAAATCACGAGTACAAAAAAAGGCGTCCCGCACATTTGCTTTTCTTTCCTCTCGATTCAGATTTGTTTGTGAAACGGTGTTTCTAACTCGTTCCAGCAGATGAGGATCAAACGGCAAATCCAGTATGAAAGCCAGATGTTTGGCAATCACTTCACTTTGATTGTATCCCCGTTCGCGGCGACGAACCGGATTAAGCGGCACCCCGGTAATAATATTGTAAATTGGATTTTGAATAAGTTGGGAAATCGAGCAAGCAAAATATTCACCCAAAGTGAGAAAATTACGGTACTTAATCAGGTGAATGAGATTTTGAATCCGTTCAGAAAACTCAAACGGGATAAACAGTCGTGAAAAATGGCATGGTTCGATTTCATCTTGTAGTATCTTCAATAATTGTGAAGACAGGCGGGGAAGAGCTTTATAGCAGGTGCGGCAAACCACCCTGCGCGAGGCGGGAAGTTCCTGACCACAGAATATACATGAGGACGGGATGAATATTGAAATTAACGGATCTAATAATCTTAAAATACCGGACATAAAAAAAGAGGAATTGCCGCTGGCAAATATTCGGCAATTCCTCACCTGAAAATAGGTTCGACTTAAAAGTCCATTATAAAACTTACGCTTGGCTCAAATCGTTCCTGCGGTTTATACTCTCCACTAACCGGGTCAAATACAAAATTCCAGCGGTAGCGCAGGGTAACATAAACGAATTGATAGGTACGATACATAATTTCACCCACAGCCACAGAGCGGTAGTCAAGCGTGAATACATCGGAAAAAGATTCTATGCCCACCTTGTCGTAAGTATAACGAAACCGAAAGGATGGGATAATATCTTTAGTAAGCGCTTCGAGGTGAAGAATGCCGCTGTATTTGATACCGTCGGTATATTGGAAACTACCCAGTAAACGTATTTGGCCCAATATGTGCCCGGCCAGCTCGCCGTAAATACCTGAATTACCACGTACGGTTTTAAGAAAATCCTGTTTGGTCCACGTTTCTGCAGGAACCATATCGGGATAATAATGGGTCGAACTAAGCGGACGGCGTTCCAATTCGTATAAGGCGTTAAAATAATTTGCGATAAACTGATCTCCTGTCCATCGCTTTTCCAATTTGGCCATAAGCCCCAGTACGCCGATAAAATTTGGAATACCAGCACGAATACCTACAGCCGTACCATGTCCGTAATTTACGATTTGGGCGTAATCGGCATAAAGACCAAGATTAAAATAATCTCTCTGAACAATGGGCAAGGTCAAATCCGTTCCCCATTCCTGCAGACGGTCATCCGTTGCATTGTTATCGTCCGGATCTACGTCGGTAACATAGGTGCCGCCGATTTCAAGGCTTCTAAGAATAGGAATTCCCGATCCTCGCAAAGGCCGGAAATACAGCCTTGCACCGACGATATCCAGAACCCTGAGACGATTAGTCATCGTTTCAAAACCCATCCAACCAAGATCGGCATCCAATATTAAACCGATATAGCGATTGTCGTAATCCACCCCGTTGCTATAGTAACCCATTATAAACCCGTTTCCCAGCCAGGTTCCCTGCAAAGTACCAATACGTGTGTAAAATGAGTCGCCTTTAAATCCATAGCGGATATAGTTAATCATTCTCCAGTAGCCTCCTTTGCCTTCCCATCCGGCTGTACGAAATTTAAAACCGTTGAAATTGTCATATAACAACTGGATGAATAAACCGATGCCGAATTTCCCGAAAGAAAACTCCGGAGCTAATGTGAACGTTGTATAAGGATTGCCGTCAATCCAGGTAATACCGAGACCACCGTTAACAGAGTTCCTTTCTTCATCAAAAAAAGTAGATATATCCTGACCAAACAAGCCGCTGCCTGAAAAAAGAATGATCGATAAGACAATAAAATAAAAATGTTTCATAAACAGCTCCTATGAATTTGATTGTTTGCTGTGCAGATATTGGGAAGATAAATAAAAACAGTAAAATAATTCAAGGGTATTTATAAAATATGAGAGGATCATATCCAATCCTAATCGTCATCAATAACAAAATGTTTAGGGAAAATATCATAAAACTGTCTGCATCTTAAACAAAAAAGTGGTGAAAATGAGGACAAAATTTACACTGTGTGAACAGTTATTTTCCATAGGGTCGCAATTGTTTATGTATTTAACTTATGAAATTACAATAGGATAGGAAAAGTTTCATCTCTATACTGTTTTATACTGGCACGAAAAATGCAAATATCGGAACAAAAATCACCACCAAAACCTTAAGGAAGAGAGGGAACTATGCAATCAACTTCTACAGCTTATGATCCTACCTGGTTGGAATATAAAACCAATAACGATATACGCTGCCGTCAGGAATTGGTAGTGAGATACCTGGGTCTTGTAAAATATGTTGTCCGCAAAATGATAAAGAATTATCCGCAGGCTCTGGAAGAGAATGACCTGTACCAGATCGGTATTCTTGGCCTTTCAGAAGCCATAGACCGTTTCGATCCCGCCTATGGTATTAAATTCGAAACATACGCCATACCCCGGATAAAGGGCTCTATTATAGACGAATTGAGGAAACTGGACTGGATACCGCGCTCGTTACGTGCAAAATTGAATAATATCCGCGAAAAAACAGTGGAATTGGAACAAAAATTTGCCGGTAACTATACGGAGGACGAAATGGCCAACGGATTGGGAATTGAAGTGAATGATTTGCATAATTGGCAAAAAGACGCTAACTCCATCAATATTTTTTCGTTAGACAAACCACTGGATGATACCAATAAACAAAATTTGTACGATGTGGTTGAAGATAAAGATTATATTAAACCCGATAACAAAATAGAAGATGAAGAAATGAAGCGTGTATTACTCAAAGCCATTAAAAAACTGCCGGAAAAAACCCGTCTGGCAATTACGTTGTATTATTATGAAAAACTTACCTTCAAGGAAATCGGAAAAATTCTTAATGTTTCCGAATCACGCATATCTCAAATTCATTCCGAAACAATGATCAAGCTGAAAAAGGAAATCAACAAACTTACGTATGCGTAACGGGATAAATTCGGTACATCCCGCAATTATTTTAAGTTGCTTGTCTTTGTTGAATAGTTGTATATTTCATTCCTGATATAAGGTAAGATACCAATTTTTTAGAAAGATTTTTTATGCTTTCGGAGCCGCGTAAAGCAAAAATTCTAATTGTTGATGATAATAAGGAAAACCTGGATCTGGTGGCCTATTTTCTCAAACCGCAGGATTATGACCTTATTACCGCAATGGATGGCGTGGAAGCGCTGCAAAAAGTGGAACAAGAAAAGCCGGATATGATTTTACTGGACATCATGTTGCCAAAAATGGATGGCTTTCAGGTTTGCGAACGCATCAAAAAAAATCCTTCCACCCAGTTTATTCCCATTATTATGATTACCGCTTTGAAAGAGCTGAAAGATAAAATACACAGCCTCGAAGTAGGCGCGGATGATTTTATTTCCAAACCGTTCGAGAATGTGGAACTGTTGGCAAGGGTCAAATCACTGCTTCGGTTAAAGTTTTATCATGACGAACTGGTACGAAAAAACAAGGAATTGGAAGAGAAAAATAAACAGTTGGTACGGATGGATCAGTTCAAAGAAGATTTGAGCCATTTAATCGTACACGATATGAAGAATCCCTTGTTCGTAATACAGGGCAACCTGCAAATGATGTCCATGGGTATGGATGAATCCACATCAACGGTCCTGAAAAAATATGTGGATCGCATTGAACGCAGCTCCCAAAATCTTTTGCGTATGGTAATGAACCTGATCGATATTTCCAAAATAGAAGATGGCAGTATGGAGCTGAGTCTGGAATTGGGCAGTTTTAATGAACTGGTAGAAAAATGCCAGAAAAAAATATGGGATTATCCGGAAAACAGCTCAAAGACCGTAGAAATGAAGTTAGACCCCAATTTACCGTTAGTGAAATTGGATACTTCCGTGATGGAACGGGTTTTTGATAATCTGATCAGTTTTGGCGTAGCCAATGTTCCAACTGACGGACATGTAGAGATTGAAACCGGTATTAAGGACGGACAGGTCTATTTTGCCATACACGATTTTGGTATTCAGATTCCCATTAAATATGGGGAAAATATGTTTGATAAGTTCCGTCAGATTGAAATAAAAAATGAAGGGTATCGTATAGGGCGTGGCCTGGGGTTAACTTTTTGTAAATTGGCTGTCGAAGCCCATGGCGGCAAACTGTGGGTAGATACCGAAAACAAAACCGGTAATCGGTTTGTTTTTACCCTTCCTGTAAAAAATAAGTAATTATCTGCAAGACTCCTCCTCATTCCTCATGTATTTTATTCAGACACCAATAATCTTTGGTTAAAGTTTCAAATCTCCATTCCGAACATCATTAGCGTACCGGAAAAGAAAAAGGACGTTACCGGAAATGGATAAAAAGGCAGAAGCGATGAAAAAAAATATCAATCGAATAAATTTTGAAGAACAGAAACTCGAGCTTATTCGGTTACGCATTAAAAATAAATTCTATGATCGTGATGAAATTCTTCAGAAAGTTGTACAGGAGATCTACGAAAAAAATATCAGAAAATTTAAGTCCTGAATAGATTTTCCTTCCATTTATGCCCTCATTCAGCTTCATACCGGAATTTCTTTTTTTATATTTTAGTTTTTTATATATTCCTGAATTCAAAAATAATAATATTTGCAAAGCGGAATTGAATGATGTATAAAATACGATTAATAGGTGACCCGGTTCTCAGGGAAAAGACCAAACAGGTTACTAATTTTGACGGGCAGCTGCAAAAAACAGTTGCTCAAATGATTGACTTTATGCACCAGGAAGACGGTATCGGCCTGGCTGCTCCTCAGGTCGGGTTACGGAACAGTATTTTGGTAGTGGATATCTCACCTATCGAAGAAGAAGAAAAACCACGGGCTTTTATTAACCCAAAAATTATCTCTGCCGAGGGCGAGTCGGTAGTGGAAGAAGGCTGCTTATCCATCCCGGGTGTACGCGAAGATGTTACCCGGCCCGAGCGCATTCGACTGGCCTATCAGGATTTGGACGGCCGCCGGATCGAAGAGGATTACGACGGCTGGCTGGCCCGTGTGCTTCAACACGAGCTGGATCATTTAAACGGAATTCTATTTGTTGATCTGATCAGCCCGGTTAAACGTCAACTTCTGATTAATCAGGGACTTATACCAGAAAAATATTAGGACAAGATATGTTCCAGATCGCTACATTGCCCCATGACAGAGAACTTAAAACAGATGGCATGATCATCTTTTTTAGCCGTCGGTTTGTAAAAAAACGACAGAAAACTTATGCAGACTTACCCCCTTATTTGTGGGAAGAGTTGGATCGTTTTTTTGCTTTTAAAGATTTTAAAGGGGACTACAAAGAAATTACCGTCTATTATCCTCAGAAGCTGAAAACGGTTAAACGCATTCTGTTTATCGGATTCGGCGATCTGGATACTCTCTCATCGCATACCATACGGGAGCTGGGCTATTTGATTGCCGGGCAGCAAAAAAAACTCTCCATGCGCCGGGTTCATGTAGTTCTTTGTAATTTGCATGTTTGCGACGATTATGTGATTCGATCGCTGACGGAAGGAATCCTGTATGGTAATTATCGATTTGATGAGTATAAATCGAAAAAAGATGAGAAGGAATGGAAAGGTAAGTACATTTTTACATGTAATAAAACCGGATATACTCCCAGATTTCGCAAGGTATTATTGGATACGGTAAATACTGTACAAGGAGTGGAAACAGCCAGGAATCTGGCCAATAAACCATCCAATCATTTAACACCACGGCTGCTTGCGGACTTTACTAAGCAACATTTTAGTAATTTTGCTTCGATCGAAACAGAAATCTGGGATCGGAAAAAACTGGAAGAGCATAAATTCAATGCCTTGCTTTCTGTAGCTAAAGGGAGCAGGGAAGAACCGCGGTTTATTCAAATAAAATATACTCCCCGCAAAAAAAGCAATAAGAAACTTGCCCTGGTGGGAAAAGGGGTTACCTTTGACAGCGGAGGCATCAGCATTAAACCCTCTGCCAAAATGGATGAGATGAAATTTGACATGTCCGGTGCTGCGGCGGTTATCGGTTGTATGCAGGCCGCCGCTTTGCTCAAACCCGACTATGAAATTGCCGGTTTTATTCCTGTGGTGGAAAATATGCCGGGCGGTAATGCGGTTAAACCCGGTGATATCGTTACAGCGTATAACGGGAAAACAATCGAAATCTTAAACACAGATGCCGAAGGGCGCCTTATTTTAGCCGATGCGCTGGCTTATGCTGCGGAAACATACAAACCGGGATTGATGATTGATTTTGCCACGCTAACCGGTTCGGTTGTTGTTGCGTTGGGTAATCGTATTGCCGGATTGTTCACCAAATCGGATAAGGCCGCTAAAATACTTACGGAAGCCGCAAATAATACCGACGAATATCTGTGGCGTATGCCTGTTCATGATTTTTACAGTAAAGAAATTGAGAGCAAGGTGGCCGATGTGAAAAATATCGGCAGCCGCTGGGGCGGTTCAATTACGGCGGCTAAATTCCTGGAAGAATTTACTTCCAATATTCCCTGGGTTCATATTGACATAGCCGGAACGGCCTACAATGTAAGCGATGTGGATTACTGGCCTAACGGAGCTACGGGCTTCGGCGTTCGGCTCATCGCTTATGCCTTTAAACGGCTGGAAAAGATTCTCTAAATACAATCCTGCGGTTGATTTTAATCTAATAAAACAATATTTTTATCCTACCCTGAATTTTTGTTGATTTTACTTCAAAAAAAACATAGAACAAAGGAAAAACTATGCTCTCGACGACCGAACAAATTTTGTTTGTGGCTGTAGTTATTGTCTCTGTTTATCTGAGCTGGCGTTCATTTCGCACGATGTTTAAAGTGATCGGGCGGGGGGAAGGATCTTTTCATTTTGATCATTTGCCGGCTCGTATTACCGAAGCGTTATCAGTGTTCATAACTCAAAAAACCGTTTTGAAAAACAGACCGCTTACCAGTTTTTTACACGCCTGGATCGCCTGGGCCTTTATACTGTATTTTCTGGTTAATTTGGGAGATGTGCTCAGTGCCTACATTCCGGATTTTCATTTTATGGGGCGGGGCGCTTTAGGTAATTTTTATCGACTTTTTGTTGATATTTTCAGCGTATTGGCTATGGTTGGTGTGGTATTTTTTCTTCTGCGTCGTTTTGTGTTTGGCTCGAAACGGCTGAAAATCCGCGATAATGTGCTCCTCTCCGCTCAGGCTAAAAACGGTATTCAGCGCGATTCTCTGATTGTGGGATTGTTTATTCTTTTTCATGTGGGCTTTCGTTTTTTGGGAGAAAGCTTTGCCATCCGGCTGGAAGGCGCAGACCCGTATCAACCCTTTGCCGTTTTAACAGCCGGGCTATGGTCCGGGATTGCTGATCCCGCAACTCTGGTGTTTTTAAGGCATTTATCATGGTGGTTGGCGCTTGGGTTGATTTTGGCCTTTATCCCTTATTTTCCTTACAGCAAACACGCCCATCTATTTATGGGGCCGATCAATTTCTTAACCCGACCCAGACGCAGCGCTTACGGAACTCTGGAACCGCTTGATTTTGAGAATGACGATATAGAACAGTTTGGCGTCGCAAAACTGGAACATCTGCCTAAAACGCAGATATTGGACGCTTACGCCTGTATTATGTGTAACCGCTGTCAGGATGTTTGTCCGGCCTATGTTACCGGCAAAGAACTGAGTCCCTCGGCGTTGGAGATTAACAAGCGTTATTTTGTTAATAACAACGGGGCCGCGTTGGCCGCCGGCGAAGAAAGCGGTTCGAACCTGGTTGAATTTGCCTTGTCGGAATCGGCTTTGTGGGCCTGCACCAGCTGTGCGGCCTGTGTTGAAGTGTGCCCGGTTGGCAACGAACCCATGTACGATATTTTAAACATACGCCGTGATCGCGTTTTGATGGAATCCCAGTTTCCAAAGGAATTGCAGGGTGCTTTTACGGGTATGGAACGCAACCAAAATCCCTGGAATATGAATAAAGATCGACTGGATTGGGCCAGGGAAGGAGAGGGACTGGATGTAAAAACGGTGGACGAAAATCCTGATTTTGATATTCTGTACTGGGTTGGGTGTGCGGGAGCGTTTGATCAGAAAGGTCAGAAAATAGCGCAATCGTTTGCCAAAATTATGAACAAAGCCAACGTTAATTTTGCCGTTTTAGGTAACAAGGAAAGCTGTACCGGCGACAGCGCACGACGCGCCGGCAATGAATACCTTTTTTCCATGATGGCCGAGGCCAATGTGGAAACCCTTAACCAGGCCAAGGTGAAAAAAATTGTAACCACATGTCCGCATTGCCTGCACACCCTTAAAAATGAATATCCTCAGTTTGGCGGAGAATATGAGGTTGTTCACCATACGCAGTTTATACGGGATTTGCTGGATGCCGGGAAATTGTCTTTCAAAAACGATTCCGTACAGAAAGTAACATTTCACGATCCCTGCTATCTGGGGCGTCATAACAAAGAATATGACGCACCGCGCACGGATTTACATAAAGCCGGTTTCGATTTGATTGAAATGGAACGCAACCGCAATAACAGCTTTTGCTGTAGCGCCGGCGGCGCCCAGATGTGGAAAGAAGAAGAACCCGGAACAGAACGAATTCGTCAAAACCGCCTGAAAGAAGCCCGGGAAACACAGGCCGATGTAGTCTGCACGGCCTGCCCCTTTTGTTTGACCATGCTGCGGGACGCCTCCAATGAGCTGGAGGCCGATGTAAAGGTGCAGGACCTGGCGGAGATCATTGCCGAAAAGCTGGATTAGGTTCTGCAAGCGGTATAAGATTCTCTTTGATTATATCTTCCGGAGACAAGCCGAGATTCCATGCAACACGTGCAGAATAGGTTTGCCTTATGTAAGGATATGAAAAACCGATACCGTTTCTCGATGCGACGGTATCGGTTTTGTGGTAAGTAAATATTTTCGGACAAGTGAGGAAGACTTTTCGGGCCTGAAAAACGCTCACCCTGACACGGGTTTGCAGAATCTCGTTCCATAATTTTAATCCTTCCGATGAACAATTTATCGCGTTATGAGTTCTGCCGCATAATTTTGACATTATTCACTAATTTTCCTAAATTTATAAGCTCGAAAAATATATAACGGAACACCGGATTTGTCATTTCGTATCACTATTTAACAGTTGTTTGGAAACAGGCAAACAATACGGCATTAAATCCGGTGCTTAACAATTTGTGAAAATCACATATTCAGGAAATCAGATTTCAAACGGATTGCATCAGTCAATTCAGGTCAGCCTCGTTTTTATTTAAAGGTTGAGTTTTTAATCGTCTATTAAGATAAATGAAAAAAACTTTATTAATTGTTTCATTAGTAATTACCTTTGTAGGTGTTCTGTTTACCAGTTCTCCTTATCTGCTTAAGCTTACCGGCCTGGATCAACCGCTAAAGCAGTATCTCCTGCCTAAACTGTTCAGGTCATCCAGCGAAAATCTGGACTTTGAAGATTTTCGTTTGGGGCTGAGTACCATTTATCTGAACAATATCTCAATTCGGGCGGAAGATAAGAGTCTTCAACTGCATATTGCAGCCATTGAAATCAATTTTAATTTAATGCGTCTGCTGCAAAATCCGGGTCAACCGCAAACCACCGTAACAGCCATTCGTATCATCGAGCCGAAGGTACGGATTGACCGTTATAGGGGAAATCTTCGGCTTTCCTCTTCATTGCCGGATACACAGAAGACACAACTGCATAATTTGTTCGAAGCTTTAAACCAAATCCGTAGTATTCGGAGAATTGCCATAAGCGATGGTGAGATGTATTGGGTTAAGAAAGACGGTAAGCCGATTCAGTTAGCCCATAAGTTAAGCGGATGGTTGGACACCCGGAATTTCAGTAATATCATTGTGGAAGCCGAAGGTTCGCTTTTGGCATCGGATGCGGCCAATTTCCGAATTTCATCACAGATTGATCCGTCCGATAAAGAACTGCAAGTTAAAGTAACCATTGATGATGACAATATT
>DRQG01000148.1 GCA_011369465.1 Caldithrix abyssi | reverse complement strand
TTACAGGATTTCTTTACTCCGTTATTCAGAACGGTGACAATTTAAAATGGGTAAAAAAAAGCTAATAAATTTGAGTGTGGAATTTAAAATTGA
The DNA here is from genome assembly GCA_011369465.1 of Caldithrix abyssi. Classification (GTDB taxonomy): domain Bacteria; phylum Calditrichota; class Calditrichia; order Calditrichales; family Calditrichaceae; genus DRQG01. Next base: position 21,384 of record DRQG01000148.1, on the reverse strand, counting down.
TTTGTATGCGTAAAAAATTATCTGATAAATTGAATAGTGCAATTAGACATCAGTTCAAGTGTAATAGAACAAAGATATATCAACATTTGTATGCCCGGAAGCAATATATTTAATAATAATAGAACAAAGCAGTGAGGGAAAAAATGCCTGGTACGTTTAGAAGATGGTTACCGTTCGTAGGTATCCTTGTAATTGTATTTATCAGCTCGATTTATCTGTTTTTTACTCAGCAACAGAGCGTGTATGTCCCTAAAACCGATAATCCGGCGCAAATTTATCAGGAGGCTTGCGCTTCCTGCCACGGCGAAAATGGCGAGGGTACGGGGTTGTTTTATCCCGCTCTGACCGAAGAAGAATTCACTGTGCAAAAAATTCGTAAGTATATCACCACGGGCGAGTTGTTTATGCCTGCTTTCAGCCACATTCATGGCGACACACTGGATTCGCTTATTCAATTTATTTACAACCGGGAATATAAAAAATGATGCCCGTTGGCTGCCACGTTTCCATTGCCGGGGGCGTAGCTCTGGCTCCCCAAAGAGCCAAAGAACTGGGTTGCGAAACTTTTCAGATATTCACCCAGAACCAGCGTCAGTGGAAATCGATGGTCATCGATTCCCAAACAGCAGGGGAATTCAGGCAAGAGCGCAAAAAACACGGTTTTGAACAACAGCCCGTCTTCTCCCACGCTTCTTATCTGATTAATATGTGCGCTTCGGATGCGGATAACCTGCGGCGCTCACGTACCGCTCTTATTGATGAGATTGGACGATGCGATACGCTGGGAGTGGAATATCTGGTCATACATCCCGGCTCCCACGGCGGTAAAGGCGAAGAATGGGGGCTGGCAACCATCGCCGAAACCCTGGCCGAAGTTTTGGATAAAACCCATCCGGCCGTAATCGTTTTGTTGGAAACAACAGCCGGGCAGGGAACCGCTCTGGGGTACCGTTTGGAACAACTGGCGGAGATCATTGAACAATGTAATGCTGCCGGCAAGGTACAGGTTTGTCTGGATACCTGCCATCTTTTTGCCGCAGGCTATCCGTTGCATACGGCCGAGGGATACCGAAAAACAATGCGGGATATCGATGCGATACTGGGATGGGATAAGGTGAAATGTCTTCATCTTAACGATTCGCTGAAACCGTTTGCCAGCCGCAAAGATCGTCATGCGCAGTTAGGGGTGGGAGAGATAGGGGAAGACGTCTTTCGATCGTTGGTAAAGGAAATAAAAATACCGGGTATTTTGGAGATACCCGGCGGTGATGAGGCTTTTAAGCGCAATCTGGCCATGCTAAAGGAATTTCGCTCTGCTTAGCGGTTGTATTCCAGATGTTTCTTCATAGCGTCCAGTTGATGTTTAAAGGCCGGGTCTCCCCGCAGGGCTTTTTCCACATTTTCGATGGCGTGGATAACCGTGGAATGATCTCTGCCGCCAAAATGCAGGCCGATGGTTACCAGAGAGTGATGTGTAAGACTCTTGGTTAAATACATGGCCACCTGCCGGGCTTTCACCACATCTTTTTTCCGCGTTTTGGCCCTCAGTTGATCGATAGGCAGATTGAATACCTTAGCCGTATATTCCATAATATTATCGATGCTGAGCATGGAGCGATCCGGCTTGGCAATCTCGGCTACGATGGAACGGGCCATATCAATGGTCGGTTCCGCTGCGGTAAAGGTTACCTGAGCCATAATTTTGGTGAGCGCGCCTTCCAGTTCACGGACATTGTCCTTTAGATTGATTGCCAGATACTCCAATATATCGCCCGGAATAGCCAGCTCGCTCTCATCGCATTTTTTACGCAGTATGGCCAGCCGGGTCTCAAAATCGGGCGGCTGCACGTCAACGATAAGCCCCCATTTGAACCGGGAAATCAACCGTTCTTCCAGAGCCACCAATTCGTTAATCGGTCTGTCGGAGGTAAGGATGATTTGTTTGCCATTCTGATGTAAATCGTTGAACGTATGGAAAAATTCTTCCTGTGTTTTCCCTTTATTAGAGAAGAAGTGAATGTCATCCAGCAGCAAAATATCGCAGGATCGATAGAACGCGGAAAACTCGGCCACCTTATTGGTCTGGATAGAATTGATAAAATGCGATGTGAACGTATCGCTGGATGTGTAGAAAACCTTAAGCCCCGGATATTTTTTAAGTGCGTGATTGCCGATAGCCTGGATAAGATGCGTTTTCCCCAAACCGGTACCGCCGTAAACGATAAGCGGATTGTAATTGGTGCGTCCGGGGGAATCGGCCACGGCCCGGGCGGCGGCATAAGCAAAATGATTGCTGTCGCCAACGATAAAATTATCAAAAATATAGCGCTCGTTTATGCGGGTATAATAAGGTGATTCAATTCCCTTCTGCTGTATGGCGGATCCGTTTGGTTCAGATGCAGAAGATTTTTGCCAATCCGTCGCTTCGTAGGGAGTACCCGGAACGGTATCATTTTTAACACGATATTTAATTTTTATGGCATAGCCTAATATTTGGGTAATGGCATTGTGTACGACTTTTGAGTAGTGGTTGTCAATCCATTCACAGAAAAACCGATTGGGGACGGATATTTCGATGGACTGTTCGTCCATCGAGATTGCTTCCGTTGGCGCAAACCAGGTGTTGTAACTACGAGGATTTAAATTGCTTTTAAGGATCTCTTGTACACCCTTCCAGACAGCTTCAGGAGTCGATATTTTCTCTGCTAAATTCGTATCCATGCGATGCCGATATTTCCCTTCTAATTGTTAATTATCCACAATGTACCTAATTGGTATTGTCCTTAAAATAAGGTACGTTTAGACACCATTCCCTCTTGGGAATACAGGTTAAAAAAAGCCTAAATAATTAAATATAAATGATTTATGAGTTAGGAAACTTGGTATTCCTAAATGTACAGTGTTAAAAATGGAATCGGGAGTGTGAATAGGTTAGAGTTATTCACATTTTTTCCACAATCATCACCAGTCGTTAATTATAGTTTAATATTCTTTCAATAAAAGGCAAGTGTGAAAGAGAAGTTTTTTCATTTTTTTTTGCCTAAAATTTTGCAAGTTCTTATTCTCAATAAGGTTATGCTTTCGAACTTTTTTTTATGGAAAATGCGTTTCACGATGAACAATTACCATGCTGTTATGAAGTGGGTAAATTTTCCCCGCCTGATTGCAGGGGTGTTGCGTATTCTCATCATGATCACGGGGTAATATACAAGCCCATTTTTACAGACGTAGTTTTCGATCAGGAACTTTAACCCGCTCCGGTTGTTACATGTTAAAATATTATCTATTTTATTCAAATATTATATGACACCATACAGGATTTATAGATGAATCATTCCTTTAGAACCGTCGCACTTCCAAAAGAACACGGTGCCTGGGGGTATGTACTGGAACCCTTTGTTCTCGTTCTTTTAATCGCCTTTACCAAAGCAGGTTTGCTTCTTTTGTTGGCCGCCTTTTTGTTTTTTCTTGCGCACAGACCCGTAAGTCTGGTTGCCAGGGTTCGTAACAATTCGGAATGGATTCCAATGGCATTTTGGGCTATGGTTCTGTACGTAACGAGCGGCCTGGCGATTTTAATTTATATTTTTCCAGTCTTATCATCCGGGGCTGTCATTCTATATGGTACCGGTTTACTGATCATGTTGGGATATTTAGTATTTGACATTTATAAAAAGAAGCGCAGCCTGCTCGCCGAACAATTTGTACCCGTGGCGCTGGTTTTTATGGCCCTAGCGGGTCCCGCTCAGGCAGGATGGAGCAATCAACAGCTTGCGGCTCTGTTTTTCCTGTTGTTAACCCGGCCTGTGCCCACCACATTTTATATTTATACCCGGCTGAGGATGGAAAAGGGGCTTGAATATTCCAAGAGAATGGTCTATTTTAGTCATGTATTAGCTCTTATTTATGTAATGCTTGCTGCCGGACTGGGTTTGATACCGTTCAGCCCTCTTTTCGCCGTGCTCATTCTGTTTTACAGAGCCGTAAAAGGTATCTCCCCCAAGCGCACACGTGTAAGCGTAAAAAAGATAGGTATGATGGAGTTTAGCTATGGTGTTGTTTTTGTGGTTATTACCGCCACAGGATATTTGTTTGGTTTATAAGAACAAATTGAAGGAGATCAAGCTATTCCGGAATTGAGAATCGTTAAGGATAAAAAATCACTTAATAAATTTATCACTTTTCCATATTCTCACTATAAGGGGCATGCGGTGTGGATACCTCCATTGCGCATGGAACAAAAAAAATTGTTCAGCCCGAAAACAAATTCCGTACTCCGTGATGCGCATTACCGCTTCTTTATCTTACAGGAAAAGGGAAAGATGGTCGGTCGGATTGCCGCCTGGGTAAATCCGATTGCGAATGATTACTGGAAAGAACATATCGGTTTATTCGGATATTATGAATGCGTAAATGATGCGCAGGTCGGGAACATTCTGTTAAGCGGCGCCGAGCAATGGTTAAAAGAACAAGGCGTCCGTAAGATGCGCGGTCAATGGAATTTTGAAACCCAGGATATGGGATTTATCTATGAAGGATTCGATTTGCCGCCCGTGATTCTTTCTTCCTACAACTATCCCTATTATAATGAACACGTACGTCAATATGGCTTTGAGAAGGTGAAGGATCTCCTTGTGTATAATGCGGATGTGGGCGCCGGTTATCAGATTCCGGCCCGCTTTATCCGTTTTACCGACCGCATCGCCCAACGGTATGGCGTAACGATTCGCCGGTTGGATATGTCCCGTTTGGTGGATGAAGCGCTTTTGATTGTGCGCTTGACCAATCGTTCTTTGCGGGACAATTGGGGATTTTATCCGGTGGATGAATCGGAGGCGGAACAATTAGCCAAAGACCTAAAATCCGTTATTCATCCCGAAGGAATTTTATTTGCAGAAGTAGATGGGAAAGCCGTGGGCTACATCATCGCTCTGCCGGATGTGAATTCCCTGCTGTACGGTTTGAACGGACATCTTTTCCCGAAAGGAATTTTTCGTTTACTGAATGGTATTAAAAAATTGAATCGTTACCGCATCTGGGCTTTGGGTCTGCTGGACGACTATCAGAAAAAAGGGATTTCCGCCCTTCTTTTTCGTGCTCTGAACGATTCATTGGCGCATAAAAATCCTTACGTGGAAGCAAACTGGGTATTGGAAAGCAATGCGTTGATGAATAATACCATGAAACAGCTGGGATTCCGGCTGGTTAAACGATACCGTATTTATGAAAAAATAATTCGTTAAAATTATTTATCCGTTCTTTTTGCAAATTTAACAGGTAAATATATTCCATCCTTACTTACATTTACTGATAATCTTTTTTTTTACCTTGATATTGCATTTTCACACAGGCTCTGAATCGGTGGGGAACTATATTCAGATTCCCTTTTGGGGCAAATAAGAGCTGGTATGATGACTAACTTCCAAGCACATCCGGAATATTGCTTGTAACTTTCAATATCATCCATCACCCTCTATTTGATTTTTACACCTGGATTTCACAGAAGAACCTTTTTGAAACAGATGTTTTTGCCGATCCGGTGTAAGCAAACTTTGACTCGTTCGTCTAAACCGTCAGTTCTGTTTTTACTGTTACGGGGGAAGACAATATGGCAAAATCTATCGTATTATGGATACTGGCTATGACGGTCCCTTTTTCCAATCCTCTAAAAGCGCAGGTTGGAATCGGGGATAGTCTGATCGCTTTTAACCTGCCGGATACTTCCGGAAAAGGCGTAAGCGACAAAGATTTGGCCGGACAAATTGTATTGTTCGATTTTTTTGCAACCTGGTGCGGGCCCTGTAAAATAGAGGCGCCTCAATTGGAGGATTCAATCTGGCAGGTATACAAAGATCAGGGCGTGGTTGTGCTGGGAGTCGACTTCCAGGAAACCAACGACAAATTGAAAGAATTCATTGATACGTATAATCTTACCTATCCTATGGTGCGGGATACGGCCGGAAGTCTATTTCAAGCCTATGGATTCCGCGGGTTCCCGTCAACGATAATCTCGGACCGGCAGGGAAAAATAGTGTATATGGAAGGGGGATTCGATATACCTGAATTTACGCGGGTTATCGACAGCCTTCTCGATATAACCGTTATAAAGGATATGCGTATTCCGTCGCCATTACCGCGCGAACTTACTTTACTGGGAAATTTCCCCAATCCGTTCAACCCGTCCACGCGCATTGATTTTCAACTGGATACTGCTGTACCATTGCAGGTGGATGTAAACATATATAATATACTCGGTCAGAAAATGGAAACATTGTTTACCGGGCAATTAGCCTCCGGCATGCATTCGGTAAACTGGAATGCTTCTAAATATTCCTCAGGAGTCTATTTCTATAAAATCACGGCAGCAGGTATGGAAAAGATTGCCAGAGCCATCTACAGAAAGTAGGGCAGAATGATGCGAAAATCTATTTTAGTTGTTTTTCTACTTTATTTTTCCGTTTGGGCAATCGATGAAATTGAATTGCAGGGGCAGTACACGCCTAATTATTTTTCCGAGCTGCTGGATGCGGAAATATATAATAAGAACATTGCTTATATTTTAGGTGTGGGTGGATTTATTTTTGTAGATATTAAGCAACTCGATTCTCCCCGGTTTATCTCCAGATACAATCCTTCTTCCATTTATATCCGTTTTTATAACGGTATTGCCAAAGGTGATTTGGCAGCCGGAGCGGCACGGCTGGATGGCATCTATTTTATTAGCATTGCCAATATCACTGACCCCACTTTAATTAGTATTTATAATGGAAACAATGAAGAGTCGGTTTCCTATGAAAGCGTAGATTTTTCCGGGACGGTGGCCTATGCCGCAGTGCATGAGAGGGGACTCGAAGTGATTGATATCAGTAGTCGGGCCAAGCCGAAATCTGTTAAATTTATAAGTGGACTTAGTAACGCCTGGGATGTTTACCTGGACGGTACTCTGCTTTATGTAGCAGACGCCGGAGAAGGGATTAAAATATTTTCCGTGGAAGATGCCAGAAATCCCGTTTTACTGGGTAGTGCATCCACCAGCGGTGCGGCTTTTGAAATTACCGTAAAAAATGGCATGGCCTATGTGTCCCTGGGCGCCAACGGATTCGATATTATCGACGTCAGTGATCCGAAAAATCCCCAATGGCGTGCTAATTATTCCGTTGGTTTCGGCATCCTGCAACATTTAGACGTACAGGGCACAACCGTATTTGCTTCTACCTGGGAACTGGTTGTAGCGGTGGATGTTTCCGACCCCGACAATCCCCGCTTAATGGCTACGGAAGATACCCAACATCGCGCCATGGGGATTGCCGCAGATAGCAACCGCGTTTTTGTTACGGATTGGTTTACTTTTAATACCTATATCTTCAAGGACGACCTGCAGCCGGATATTCACGTAAAACCGGGTGTTTATGATTTCGGATACCAGGGCAGCGGCGTTACCATTTGGCATAAATTTGATGTTTTTAATCTGGGAGATGCGGATTTGGAAATATCGGATATTCAGTTATCCCATAAGGCTTTTTCCATACAGGATTCCCAGCTGGTAATACGGCCTGGAGAAAGCAGGCCCGTCATCGTCTCGTTTACGCCAACATACGATACCTATTACAGCGATAATCTGACATTCATTACCAACGATGATGATGAAACCGAATATTTTGTACAGCTGATCGGAGGGGAAAATGGCGTGGAAGCCGGTGATGAGGCCGCCGATTTTACATTAACCGCCTTGTTTGAGGATGTTAAATACACCTTATCCGATTTCCGTGGTCAGGTGGTGGTACTGGCGATATTTGCTTCCTGGTGACCGGTGTGCGGTCCGGAGTTGTCGGACTTGGAATACACCATTTGGCGGCGGTACGACCCCTCTCAGGTGATGGTTTTCGGAATTAACGATGGGGAAAGCACGGAATTGGCCTCCAGCTTTGTACGCAATTTTGGGCTTACCTATCCCGTTTTGCATGATCCCCGCCGGGATGTTTATTTTAATTACAATGTCGGCGGCATTACACCATATCCGCGCGATGTTATTATAGATCAGGAAGGTATTATCCGCTATATTCATTCGGAATACGATCCTCAGGTTATGATCCGCACTATTGATGAACTGCTGGAGCTGGCTTCTGTGGAAGACCAAAATTCGGGAAACTTCCCGAAAACATTTCGATTGAAGGCCTATCCCAATCCATTTAATCCGCAAACATCCGTACAATTTGAATCGATAACTCAGGAAGCGGTGGATTTGGAAGTGTTTGATCTGCAGGGACGCTTAGTCTTTAAAAAATCGCTGGGTCGTTTCAGGGCCGGTCAAATCGTAAAAAAGAAACTGAATTTTGCATCCCGTCCGAGCGGGGTTTACTACCTGCGCTTGCGGAGCGGAAAGACGCAAGAAGTGATAAAGCTGGTAGTGGTAAGATAAAAATATGAACAGATTAAAAATACCTGCCAGGTTGTTAAAACCTGGCAGGTTTAATTATAATACACTTAATAATTCGGTTGAGTTATTTATTTTGCGTCCGTTCAATCCGCGCCCAGCTGTCGCGAAGGGTGACGGTGCGGTTAAATACCGGTTTGCCTGGTTTGGAATCCACGGTATCCACCACAAAATATCCGATACGTAAAAACTGATACAATGTGCCCGGTTTGGTATCCTTAAGGCTCTCTTCGGCCAGCGCTTCGGGAATTATTTTAAGCGAATCGGGATTCAAATTAGCGGTAAAATCCTGTCCTTCCTGCACATCCTCAGGATTCTCTTTGTTAAACAAGCGTTCGTATAAGCGCACTTCGGTTTTGAAAGCGTGCTCTGCAGAAACCCAGTGCAGCGTACCTTTTACTTTCCTCCCGTCATCGGTCCAGCCTCCGCGTGAATTGGGGTCGTAAGTACAGCGCAATTCCACGATCTCTCCGCTGTCGGGATCTTTGATGACTTTCGTGCAGGTAATATAATAAGCATGTTTAAGCCGGACTTCTTTACCGGGCGCCAGACGAAACCACTTACGAGGCGCTTCTTCTTTAAAATCATCCCGTTCAATATAAATGGTTTTAGTAAATTTAAGCGGACGTTTTCCGGCCGATGGGTCTTCCGGATTGTTATCTGCTTCAAATGTTTCGGTCTGATTATCCGGATAGTTTTCAATGACCACTTTTAAGGGATTCAACACCACCATAACGCGCAAGGCCCGCTTGTTCAAGTCTTCGCGCAGGCAGTGTTCCAGCAAGGCAATATCCACCGTACTGTCCGCTTTAGCCACGCCGATGCGGTCGGAAAAATCGCGGATAGCCTCCGGAGTGTATCCGCGCCGCCGCATCCCGGCCAGAGTGGGCATACGTGGGTCGTCCCAACCGCTCACGTGGCCTTCCTTCACCAACCGCAGCAGCTTACGTTTGCTCATAATTGTATAAGATAAATTAAGCCGTGCAAACTCAATCTGACGGGGATGGAACACACACAGCTGATCGAGAAACCAGTCGTAGAGAGGACGATGGTCTTCAAATTCCAAAGTGCAGATGGAATGGGTGATACCTTCAATGGAATCCTCCAGACCGTGTGCCCAGTCGTACATGGGATAAATACACCAATTATCCCCGGTGCGGTGGTGCCTGGCATGCAAAATGCGGTACATCACCGGGTCGCGCATATTCAGGTTGCCGGATTTCATATCGATTTTCGCCCGCAAAACGCGCGAACCGTCCGGAAATTCACCTTTACGCATCCGCTCGAATAAGTCCAGGTTTTCCTCTACGGATCGGTTGCGGTAGGGGCTTTCCTTGCCGGGTTGGGTGAGCGTACCCCGGGTTTCCCGAATTTCTTCCGCGCTCTGGTCATCCACATAGGCTTTGCCTGCTTTTATAAGCTGAACAGCGTACTCGTACATTTGCTCAAAATAGTCGGAAGCGTAAAACAGACGATCTTCCCAGTCAAAGCCCAGCCATTTAACATCCTCAATAATAGATCGCACGTATTCATCCTCTTCTTTAACCGGATTCGTATCGTCAAATCGAAGATTGCATTTGCCGCCGTAGTCCTCGGCCAGGCCAAAATTGAGGCAGATCGATTTGGCGTGTCCGATGTGTAAATAGCCGTTTGGTTCCGGTGGAAAGCGCGTGTGTACCCGCCCTTCGTAGCGATTGCTTTTTATATCCTCATCAATGATGTTGCGAATAAAATTGCTTTTTGGCTTGGACTCCGTCTCGGACATACCTCGTTCCCTTTCCCTTTTTAAGATGCGATGCATTTGAATGGGCAAAAATAAAAAAAAATACCATGTATTCCAATTTAAAAGAGAAGGTAGTAGAGTTGTCAGTTATCAGTTCTCAGTTATTAGTTTACAGTTTTCAGTTCTGAGTTATTAAGTTATTGAGTTATTGATTTATTGAGTTATGGGGTTATTTGTGTTTTCCGTTCGTATATCGTCATTCGTTAATCGATATTCGAAATTCCGGTCTTTTGGCTATTGGTTGTCGGCTATCAGCTTCCGTACCCTGAGCCTGTCGAAGGGTAAGCTCTGCTTGTCCCGACTTGTCGGAGTCGAAGGGATCGAGATCCGGCTTCGACACGCTCAGCCTCCGGTTCCTAATTCTTCAATCGTTAATCGATATTCAAGATTCTCGGCTAATGACTATCTGCTCTGGTTTTTCAGTATTCGTAATTCGTAATTAAATGATTCGTAAATAAATCATCCTCACCCGTCACTTTATGCCTTTGTGCCTTCTGTCTTTGTCCCTATTCGCCTTTGTCCCTATTCGCCTTTGTCGCCAGGGCGCAAGATAAATCTTGCCTTACTTTGTGCCTTTGTCCCTTTGCCCCTCTGTGCCTGTTTATTCGTAATTCGCCGTGCCTGCGGTAGGCAGGTAGTTTAACAATCCGTAATTCTTCCCCCGCTTCCAATATTCCTGCCACTCCTTGTTCCGCCAATTTATTATTTCTTATGCACTTGTTTAAAATCTGTACACAATTGGATGAAAATTTGTACAATATTGTTCAATTTTTTTTCTTAAAAAAGAACGCAAAAGTTTTAACAGTATAAAAAACAATATGATACGAAAAATGGAACTTTTTTGGCATATAATTTGTACAATACAATGATGAGTTAGGTCGTTGGTTGAGAGGGAATCACAATAATTCATATCTCTCCTTTTTTTTAGGTTTTTTTCAAGCCTCCTTTACCCCCCTCAGAATATGAATTATTGCCCTCTCTTTTTATATTTATAGCGATTTCAGCCAAACATCAAATTTGTCTTTTCAATATACTGCATTTCTTCTTATATTTAGAAAAATAGTTTTTAGCATGGTGGATTGTTTATGAAAATTTATACCGGTTTTGGGGATCGGGGAAAAACGGCTTTGTTTGGCGGCGATGTAGTCCATAAAAACGATTTGCGTGTGGAAGTGTACGGTTCATTGGACGAGCTAAACAGTTGGATTGGTTTATTACGCGTCAAAAACACCGACCGGCAGGTTAATGAGTGGTTGTTGCGCGAGCAAAATCATATTTTTGCATTGTCCTCCGAGATCGCGACACCGGACCCTAAAATCCGTCATAAACTGGTCAATATGCTTACGCTTTCCGAATCCGCTCAGTTGGAAAAGGAAATGGATGATTTAAGTGAACGTCTGCCAGAACTAAAGAAATTTATCTTACCGGGCGGTTGCGAAACGGCGGCTTTAGCTCATCTGGCACGGACGGTTTGTCGCCGTTGCGAACGTCTGCTCATTTCTTTACATGAACAGATAAAACAACGGGAGGAACTATTGGTCTATCTAAACCGCTTAGGCGACTGGTTCTTCATACTGGCCCGGTACCTGAATCAATTAAACGATCAGCCGGATGTGGTATGGGAAAGCGGCAAGGAGGCCGAAAGCTAATTTTTTATACTAAAATTTTATATTTTGACGGATAAAATTACATTGTGATGCAAACTTTTTCAGGAATCAAATGAATACCCATATTTTTAATTTCCGATATCTGGTAAAAAAATATACGATCATTTTAGAATTTGAGAAACAAACCGGTCCGGACTAAATGGGACTGTTTTAAACCGCTGATATAACGCTATACAGGTCGGTTATTCTCAGCGGACGGGCTGGTATAAAAATTGAACCATTTACGGAAGACGAAAAGAAACAGGAAATATAATAATTTTATAAATATACAACAGGTGATAAAGGGGACGGTATGGAAAAGAAAATATTGGAAACGCCCTTTGTGAAAGTTGAACCGGAACTGTGTAAGGGCTGCGGATTATGTATTGAAGCGTGTCCGCCGCAAGTGTTAAAATTCCATAGTAAATTTAACAGCAAAGGGTATCATTACGCCTACTACATCGGTGAAAACTGTACAGGGTGCGGCGTCTGTTTTTATGCCTGCCCGGAACCGGAGGCGATTATCGTATATAAAAAGGGTTATGAATATGTGGGCGAGGAGGTAGCGTAATGGCGAAAATATTATTAAAAGGAAACGACGCGATTATCCGCGGGGCGATTTTAGCCGGCTGCCGTATCTATTTTGGTTATCCCATTACCCCGGCCAGCGAAATCGCCGAAGCTGCCGCGAAATATATTCCGAAAGTGGGTGGCACATTTTTACAGGCCGAAAGCGAGGTGGCCGCAATTAATATGGTTTACGGGGCCGCGGGTGCCGGCGCCCGGGTGATGACCGCATCGTCCAGCCCCGGTATCAGCCTTAAACAGGAAGGGGTCTCTTATCTGGCCGGAGCGGAACTGCCCTGCGTTATTGTGGATGTGATGCGCGGCGGTCCGGGATTGGGCAATATCGCGCCCGAACAATCGGACTACAATCAGATCGTCAAAGGCGGCGGACACGGTAACTATAAATGTCCGGTATTGGCTCCCAACAGCGGGCAGGAAATGTCCGACCTGACCCAGTTGGCTTTCGACCTGGCAGAAAAGTACCGCACGCCGGTTTATATTCTGGCTGACGGTTACACCGGCCAGATGATGGAACCGGTGGAATTCGGCGAACCACGTACCGAATTCCCGCGCCACGATTGGGCCTTATACGGCGATGCGGAAAGTAAGAAAAATCTCATTTCCAGTATTTATCTCGATCCGGACGAACTGGAAGAACATAACCGTAAACTGCAGCGCAAATACGCGGAGATAGAAAAAAATGAACTACGTTACGAAGCCTTTATGCTGGATGACGCCGAATACGTGGTGATGGGCTTTGGCATCGTTTCCCGGATTCTGAAGACGGTTGTGGAAAACCTGCGCAAAGAAGGCGTGAAAATCGGTTTGCTGCGGCCGATTACCCTGTTCCCCTTCCCATCCGAAAAAATTTCCGAGCTGGCCGACCGGGTTAAACGCTTTCTGGTTGTGGAATTGAATAACGGCCAGATGGTGCAGGATGTACGTTTGCATGTGAGCGGCCGGACGCCTGTGGATTTTTACGGACGTATGGGCGGGGTGGTACCATCTATGCAGGAACTGTTGGAACAGGCCAAAAAAATGACGGAACAGGATAATTAAGGAAGGGGAAAGATATGGCTTCGAAAGTATTGAAGAAACCAAGAAGTTTTTATGATATATACGAAAGAAATCCCAGTCCGGATAAAAAAATGCCGCATTATTGTCCTGGCTGCGGGCACGGGAATGTACATAAATTCATAGCCGAAGCGCTGGATGACTTCGACGTGGCTGATCGTACGGTCTTTGTAAGTCCGGTAGGGTGCAGCGTCTTTGCTTATTATTATTTTGATACCGGCAATACCCAGGCTGCGCACGGCCGGGCGCCGGCGGTTGCTACCGGAACAAAACGCGCATTGCCGCACAGCATCGTTATCAGCTATCAGGGGGACGGGGATTTGGCGGCTATCGGAACGGCGGAAATCCTGCATGCCGCCAACCGGGGTGAAAGTATGACCGTGTTTTTCATCAACAATGCTATTTACGGTATGACCGGCGGACAAATGGCTCCAACCACCCTGATCGATCAGCGGACGACCACTACGCCGACGGGACGGAGCGCGCATAACGAGGGATTCCCTATTAAGGTAGCCGAATTGATCAGTCAGTTGGAAGCGCCTGTTTATGTGGAACGGGTCGCTTTGTTCGATAACAAGCAAAGAGCGCGCGCCCGTATGGCTGTTCGCAAAGCCATAAAAAACCAGGTGGACAATCTGGGCTTTTCACTGGTGGAAATCCTCTCTCCATGTCCTTCCGGCTGGAAAATGGATCCCGTCGATTCCATGAAGTGGATCCGGGATGTGATGATGAACCAGTTTCCTCTGGGCGTTTACAAAGATATCACCAAAGAGGTGGAACCGTACATCCACGAACCGTATCATCCAACCGCCGAAGAGATTAAAAAACTCATCGAAATTATACCGGAAAGCGACAAACATTTTGCGCGTTCCGATGTACCCGAGCGCTATAAAGACCCGCAAATTAAAGTGGCGGGATTCGGCGGGCAGGGCGTTCTCTTGCTGGGCGCAGCCTTAGCGCAGGCCGGCATGCTGCAGGACTACCACGTATCCTGGCTGCCGTCTTACGGACCGGAAATGCGCGGCGGTACGGCCAATTGCCATGTTAACATACGCGAAATCGAAGTGGGCTCGCCCATGGTCAGCAATCCCACCGTGTTAATTGCCCTAAACCGCCCCTCTCTGGAAAAATTTGAGCCGGATGTGGTGCCGGGCGGATTGATCATCTACGATAAATCGTTGATCGATATCGATGTAAAGCGGACGGATGTGGAAGTGCTGGCTATTCCGGCAACCAAAATGGCCGATGAGTTGGGCAACACGCGTACGGCCAATATGATCACCATGGCGGCATACGCGGCTTATACCGGTCAATTTGATAAGGAAACCCTGTACGAAACACTCAAATCGGCCATCAAACGTCAACGTTTAATCGAAATCAACCGCAAAGCGGTGGACGCCGGTTATGAGTTCGGATTGAAAAACCGTAAAAAATAAAAATAGCTTTTCATCGCTTCCGGGCTTTTTCCCGGGAGCTTTTTTTTGATTCACTTTGATAAATATTTCACAGAACGGGGTAAAATGAGCGAACCTTGTATCGAAGGGCAGGTTGGCAGGGTTGACGAAAACCAATTTGAAGTGCGCTTTGCGGATGAGGAAGGCTGCGCATCCTGCGGCATTAAACATCTGTGTACGGATAAACAGATCGTACTCGATCGCACGCTGGTAAAAGGCGAAATTAAAACCGGCCAGAAAATTCGCATCGAGTACAGGAAGGTTTTTCAGACGGCGCTCATCGTTTATCTGCTTCCGCTGCTTTTCTTTTTTGGCGGTATTGTTTTGGCAAAGATAGCCTGGGGATCGCAGAATGAACCCCTGCAATTTGTAACCGCCTTCGCAGCCTTGGGATTGGGTTTGCTGGCCCTAAACAGGCTGAACAATCTATTGAGTAAAAAGAAATACAAGATTGACGTAAAGATTGTGGAAAAATAAAGCGGGGGATTGGTGGATCATTGGAAGCTGGGTTTCAGGAAAGAATTACGAATTGTTAAATTACGAATTACGAATTAATAGGCACATAGGGGCAAAGGGACAAAGGCACAAAGTAACGCAAGATTTATCTTGCGCCCAGAAAGCTGACAGCCGATTGACCGGATTTTCGATTGTCGATTGACGATATTTGAACTGATAACGCTAACAACTCAATAACTCAATAACTGAAAACTGACAACTGAAAACTGACCCTTCGACTTCGCTCAGGGCAGGTAGCCAACAGCTGATAGCCGACAGCCGATGGCTGACAGCAAAAACCAAATTTCAAATCCACGAATTCAAACAATTCAACTAAATTTAAAACATATTTACAGGTTTTCTCATGTTCGAAATTATACTACCGGGACTGATTTTAGGCGTTTTCGCCCTGATCTCCGCAAGCGGACTGTATGCGGCCTCCAAAAAATTTTATGTGTACGAAGACCCGCGCATCGAAAAAGTAACCGATATGCTGCCGGGAGCCAACTGCGGCGGTTGTGGTTTTGCCGGGTGCGCCGCCTTTGCCGAAAATGTGGTTACCACAATGAGTCTTAATCCAACCTGTCCGGTAGCGGACGAGGCACAGCTTGACCGCATCGCGGAATTTTTGGGGATGGAAAAAGCGGTTACGGAAAAGCAGGTTGCCTCTTTAATGTGTAACGGCACGTATGATCACAGCAAAACAATGATGGAATATACCGGCATTGAGGACTGCTGGGCGGCTATGCTGGTTACCGATACCACCAAATCCTGCGCCTTTTCCTGCCTGGGGCTGGGTTCATGCGTACGCGCCTGCGGTTTTGACGCCATGCGTATCGAAAACGGGATTGTGGTCATCGACGATGAAAAATGCACCGGCTGCGGTATGTGCGTACCGGCCTGTCCGAAGAACATCCTGCACATGCGGCCCTATTCCAAACGAACCACGGTTACCTGTTTTAATACCGATAAAGGTGCCGACGCCCGAAAGGCCTGTAGTGTAGCCTGCATCGGCTGTATGAAATGTGAAAAGGTCTGCGAGGACGACGCCATACATGTGACTAATTTTCTGGCTAAAATTAATTACGATAAATGTACCAATTGCGGCAAATGTGTGGAAGTTTGCCCGACCGACGCCATCGAAATACGTGGAGAAGAGGTGATCGCTCATGTTGCAGCTCAAGTCGTTTAAACCGGGCGGAATCCATCCGCCGCAACAAAAACTTTCGGCCGGCGCGGCCATAACCTGGGGCGCGGTGCCCAAACAGTTGTTGATTCCCGTGCAGCAGCATATCGGCAAGCCCTGCAAAGTGCTGGTAAACAAGGGCGATGCGGTTAAACGTGGAGATTTGCTGGCCGAATCCACGGGATTTATTTCGTCCAATGTGCACGCTCCGCTGGACGGTAAAGTGCAAAAAATCATGCGCTTCCCGCTGTTAGGCGGGCAGGTGCGCGATGTGATCCAGCTAACCTGTAACGACGCCGGTACGCCTTATCGCGAGATTGTTGAAAAGGATTACAACGACCAACCTGTGGATATCGATGCGCTGGATGCTTCCGAAATACGCAAAAAAATCGCCGCCGCCGGCATTGTCGGTATGGGCGGCGCCGGTTTCCCGACCCATGTAAAACTAACCCCGCCGGATGGTAAAAAGATCGACACTCTGCTGATCAACGGGGCGGAATGCGAACCCTACATTACCGCCGATCACCGGCTTATGCTGGAATACAGCCGGGAAATTATCCAGGGCACCCGCCTGTTGCAGCGCTTGTTCGATGGCGTTCCCGTATTTATCGGCATAGAAGACAACAAACCCGACGCTTTGCGGGCAATGGACGAAGCGGCAAAGGAAGCGGATATGATTGACGTCGTTCCGCTCAAAACCCAATACCCGCAGGGCGGGGAAAAGCAGCTGATCAAAGCTATTCTCGGACGCGAAGTGCCCTCCAAAGGCCTGCCGATGGATGTGGGCGTGGTTGTGCAAAACGTGGCCACCGTTCTGGCCATCCGCAATGCCGTTTATTTTGACAGGCCTTTGACGGAACGCGTGGTTACGGTGTCCGGGAATCTGGTCGGGCAGCCCGGGAATATCGTTTTGCCCATCGGAACGCCGGTTTCAACGGTTATGGAACAATTCGATATCGATCCGGCGCGGGTGCGGCTGTTCATCAGCGGCGGTCCGATGATGGGCAGAACGTCCTACTCGTTCGAAAGCCCGGTCAGCAAAACCACCTCGGCGCTGCTGTTTTTTGACGAAACCGCGGTAGTGAAGCGCGAAGAAAATCCCTGTATTCGCTGCGGGAACTGCATCAACGCCTGTCCTATGGGGCTGGCCGTGGCCCGCTTAACCGAGATGATCATCGCCAACGGCATTGATCCCGCGGCAAAAGAAGCCGTGCTGGATTGCATCGAATGCGGAAGCTGCTCCTATGTGTGCCCGGCCGACCGACGCCTGGTGCACTGGATGCGTTTGGGGAAAAACATCATACGAAGAGAGAATTAAAGTGGAAGTGAATCGATTACTGCTTATGGACTCCTCGCCTCTGGGGCGTGACGGGGATTCGACCAAAAAAATAATGTACACGGTTATTCTTACGCTGCTGCCTGCGCTGACCGTTTCGGTGTGGATGTTTGGCTGGAATGCCGTGCGGGTGCTTGCGCTGACCTCCATATTCACCGTGGCCGTGGAAGCCCTGATTGCCCGCTTCGTATCCTATCGGATCGATTTTATGGATGGCAGCGCGCTGCTGACCGGCATACTGCTGGCCATGAATGTGCCCGCCAACGCCCCCTGGTGGATGCTGCTGGTCGGTGCGCTGGTGGCGGTGGTGATCGGTAAACAGGTGTTCGGCGGGTTGGGGCAGAATATGTTCAATCCGGCCCTGGTGGCGCGCGTCTTCCTGCTCATCTCTTTTCCCGTGGAAATGACCTCCTGGCCGCTGCCCGGCGCGGTGGACGGCACGACCGGCGCCACTCCTCTGGGACTGCTTAAAACCGAGGGACTCGGCGCGCTGGCCGGCACGCATCTTACCGATCTGGCGCTGGGACAAGTGGGCGGATCGCTGGGCGAGGTTTCCGCACTGGCTCTGTTGTTGGGCGCGCTGGTACTGTTTTATAAAAAATATATCACCTGGGAAATCCCGGTAACTTTCATCGGAACGGTGTTCGTTATCGCGGCGGTTTTTAACGGGATCAACCCGCAGACCTACGCCGGGCCGCTGTTTCATATCTTTACCGGC
The DNA here is from genome assembly GCA_011369465.1 of Caldithrix abyssi. Taxonomy (GTDB): domain Bacteria; phylum Calditrichota; class Calditrichia; order Calditrichales; family Calditrichaceae; genus DRQG01. The sequence goes on along the minus strand of DRQG01000148.1, from coordinate 2,691 downwards.
GGCGTGTTTTTGGGCGCCTTGTATATGGCCACGGATATGGTTACCTCGCCGCTCACCTTTAAGGGAAAACTGCTCTTTGGCTTCGGCTGCGGTTTTTTTACCATGCTCATCCGGCTGTTCGGCAGTTTTCCGGAAGGCGTTTCCTTCGCAATTCTGTTAATGAACGCGGTGGTGCCGCTGCTGGATAAATATTTCCCGGATAAACGATTTGGGATGGTGAAAAATGGCTAAAGAAGAATCCGTATTTAAAGTTGTACTGACTTTGGTGCTGATTGCTATGGTTTCGGCAATCCTGCTGGCCTGGGTGAATAAAATTACCCGCGAACCCATTGAGCTTAATAAACGCGCCGAAACGAAACGGGCGGTAAAGATTGTTTTGCGCGGTCTTAAAAATATCGCCTATCCGGAATTTCCCGAAGAGATGGAAGTGGATCATTCCCCCGTCAAATACTTCAAAGCCGTAGGCATACGCGGCGTACTGATGGGCGGAGCCTTTATCGTAAAAGCCCCCAACGGCTTCTCCGGAGATTTTGAAATGATGGTCGGCGTCGATTCCAGCGGATTGATCATCGACACGTACGTGCTGGATCACAAAGAGACGCCGGGACTGGGCGACGGCATGCTGAAAGAATCCTTTAAAGAACAGTTCCGCGGCAAACGGCTGGCCGGCACAACCTGGATGGTGCGTAAAGACGGCGGCGATATCGACGCCATCACCGCGGCAACCATAACTTCGCGCGCCTTTACCGCCGGGGTTAAAAGAGCCCTGCAGGCCTTTGAACGACTGAAAAAGGAAGGACAAAAATGAACTACGCCGATAAATTCAAAAAAACCTTTTTTACCGAAAACCCGGTAACCGGTCTGCTGCTGGGGCTTTGCCCAACCCTGGCTGTAACGTCTTCGGCGGAAAACGGACTGGGGATGGGATTGGCCACCACCTTTGTGCTGCTGATGTCCAACCTGGTAATTTCGCTTTTGCGCAATATCATCCCCAATCGGGTGCGTATTCCGGCCTATATCGTCATCATCGCCACCTTTGTAACCGTGGTGGATTTGGGCTTAAAGGCGACCCTGTACGATTTGCACAAAACGCTGGGCCTGTTCATCCCGCTGATCGTGGTAAACTGCATCATTCTGGGCCGCGCCGAGGCCTTTGCTTCCAAGAACACGGTCTGGCATTCCATTGTGGACGGCATTGCCAACGGATTGGGATTTACCTTTGCCCTGTTTATTTTGGGCGCCATCCGCGAAATACTCGGCTCGGGCGCCATACTGGGATTTCGCTTCTGGCCGGAAGAATACCGCACCATTCTGCTCTTTGTGCTGGCGCCGGGCGCCTTTATCACGCTGGGGTTTATGCTGGTGGGGATGAATAAAATCAGTAAAATGCTGGAGGGTAAATAATGGCTGAGATGGCGCTTTTGATTGTCGGGGCCATATTTGTAAACAATGTGGTATTTACCAAATTTTTGGGCATCTGCCCCTATATGGGCGTGTCCAAAAAGCTGGATACCGCCGCGGGAATGAGTATGGCTGTGGCCTTTGTGCTCACTCTGGCCGGAGCGATCACTTATATTGTCCAGCATTATGTGCTTGTGCCCGTTCACATCGAATACATGCAGACCATTGTTTTTATTCTTGTGATCGCCTCGCTGGTACAACTGGTGGAAATTGTGATGAAGAAGACCGCCCCGGCTCTGTACAAGGCGTTGGGCATCTACCTGCCGTTGATTACCACCAACTGCGCCATCCTTGGTATCGCCATTTTGTCTGTGCAGAATGATTTTGATTTTCTGCAGACGGTGGTTTTTTCCTTTGCCTCGGCGCTGGGTTTTGGTCTGGCTCTGGTTCTGTTTGCCGGTATCCGCGAGGCGCTGGATTTGCGTCAGGTTCCTAAAGCATTTGCCGGCGCGCCGATCGCTATGATCATTGCCGGTATTTTAGCCATGGCGTTTATGGGTTTTGCGGGTATGGTGAAGTAGTTACGGGTAAGCGGATTTGAAGATTATAACTCCATCCCGGCGCTGAAACGCTGCACCGTATCCAGATCGCCAAAAGCGGCGTAGGCGTAATCTACCGTAAATCGTATTCCACTCAAACGAAACTGCAGACCTCCTCCGAAAGAAAAATCCTGCACATCGCGGTTGTGCTGGTAGCCGAGGCGCAAGGCCAAAAAATCATTCCACATATATTCCAAACCCGCGCCAACCGTTTCGTTGTTATCGTTGGGATGCACACCGTCCACGGCCAAAGTAAAGCGGTGGTATTCGCTGGGCAGCAGCGTTTCCGTGCCGCCCATCAGGTCTATGGCCAGTCCCAGGCGGAAAACAATCGGCAGCGGCCAGGATTCGGTTTTTAAATGGGTTTCCACGGGATCGCCGGTTACCGGATCGTTGTTCAGAACCAGCAGGTCGTCGCCGGTCATGGTCATACTGCCTCCGAAATTGGCCATATTCATACCGATCCGCAAACCGTAAAAATCCGTCTGGTAAATCGTGCCGAAATCGAAGGCCACCGTGGTCGCTTCTTCGTTAAATATGGTTTGGCGGATATATTTGGCCTTAATGCCCACGGAAAAACGGTCGGTTAAACGGCGGGAATAGGTCAGGCCCAGAGCCAGATCGGTTACGTTGTAATAAATCCCGTTGCCGTCCTGTTCTTCGAAGGTGGTTTGTTCTATATCTCCGGATG
>DRQG01000147.1 GCA_011369465.1 Caldithrix abyssi | reverse complement strand
TGCCATTAGCCGATGTAAACAGTAAAGAGATGAGCCCCAAAGAGGGCATACCCCTGCGCTGGTATAACGCTTTAATTCCCGTATTAACGGTTATTGTTACGGTTTTGGCGGGTTTGTGGTTTACGGGTCTGCAAGGCGTCCGGATACCAACGGAAGAATTGGAACGGATGGGATTAATTCGCTACATCAGCACGGTTATCGGTCAGTCCGATTCCTTTGCCGTGTTGATGTGGGCCGCTTTCATTGGCAGTATTGTAGCTATTCTGATGGCTATCGGACAACGTTTGCTCACCCTGAACGATGCCATGCTGGCCTGGGTGGGCGGAGTTAAAGCCATGGTTATGGCGGCGCTTATTTTGACTATGGCCTGGGCGATCGGGAATATTTGCGGCGATCTGCAAACAGCGGAATATGTGGTCAGCGTGTCACGGGATCTTTTGTCGCCCCATTTGTTGCCGCTACTTTCATTTTTAATTGCCGGAGCGATTGCCTTTGCCACGGGAACATCCTGGGGCACTATGGCCATTCTTACGCCCATTGTAATCCCTCTGGCCTACCAACTGCCGCAAATGGACCCGACTATTTCCGTCACGGTACGCACGGAAATTTTCCTCAGCGCCATCGCTTCTATTCTGGCCGGCGCTACCTTTGGCGATCACTGTTCCCCTATTTCCGACACCACCATTATGTCCTCCATGGCCTCCGGCGCGGACCATATTGACCATGTGCGCACGCAGCTGCCCTATGCCCTGATGGCCGCCGGTTTCAGCATTGTTTTCGGTTATTTACCGGCCGGGCTGGGTCTGCACGACGCCATCATTCTAACCGCCGGACTGATCGCGTTGGTTTTGTTTGTACGATTTGCGGGGAAAAAAGTAACAAGTGACGCGTGAGTAGTCTACGAAGCTGAGGCCGCAGAGCACCGGCCTCTCTCATAAAACCATTATTCTCGATTTGTATTTTGACGGATGCTCTACGCCGGAAATCGCCGGGAAAACCAAACACAGCAACGAAGCGGTTGACCGCTACATTCGCTACAATCAGCGTGTGGAAATACTCTGATACCAATGTAGATCAGATAGCGCCATTAATAAGGCTTTCCAAAGGCCTCGTGCGGCAAGATGGGGACCTTGTGCCGGATAAAATCAAAAACAAGCCGTCAAAGAACATAAAACGTGATTTATCAGAAGATTAAAAAATTATCCCTGTCTGCTGAAACGGAAGCGGTCCCGCCCGTGCGGGATGGGGAGCAACCCGCCAGGGATAGCCAGGCTCACGTAGATCAGGAAGGGTATGACAGCCTTTAAGACCGTCATATCCTTCTTTAAACAATCTGATCTATGTGATGATGCTCTTAAAACCCTTATATACCAATGCCTCACAGCACCCTATGGTCACAAAACGCTATTTAATCAGGATCATTCTTTTCACCTCATGGAAACCATCGGCCTGAAGCCGGTAAATATATAAACCACTGGAAAAACTATAACCGTTAAACTGAACGGTGTAATATCCGGGTTTTTTTTCAGCGTCAACTAAAGTATTAATGCGCTGTCCTAGAATATTATATATTTCCAGACGGACATGCGACTTTTTGGGAACGGCATAGGAAATATGGGTTAAAGGGTTAAAAGGATTGGGATAATTTTGTTTAAGTTCGAATTTTTTGGGGATTGACAATAAATCATCAAAATCCTCAATCGGGGTGATATATTCTATCGGGCGCCATAGGCCGGAATGTGAACCATATTGAGAATTTACCGTACTGCCGATAAAGACCTGTCCGGCCAAACCTGCAATTTTGTGATTAAGGTTCGCCGATACAACGCAGCCATTGCCTAATGCACCGCAGCTTAGTTTATATTGGGCATATCCTGTTTGCAGGCTAAACGCTATGACGAAAAGAAAAACAATTTGCTTTTTCATGTTTTTATTCCTTTTTGTTTTAGTTGGTTTCAACTTCATAAACAACAAAATAAAAAGGACTTTGAGCCGAGTTGCCATCAAGATCAAATATGTAAACAGGTATTTTACCACCCGCATCAATAGTCAACACATTTGCTATTTTAGGCGTTCCGCTTGCAAAAGGTGTTATTTGAGTAACGTGATAGCGCCAATTAAATGAAAAGTTGTCAATAGTTATTTCATAGCGATTTTCACTGCTATTCCAGACACTTCCGGTTACGTTTGATGATGCGTTTTTGATGCTGCCATCCAGTTTTATAGCACCATAAGCGATTGGCAGAGAAATATTAGCATCACCGGAAGTTAATTTTCCTCTTACATGAGCATCTCCGTTTACATCCAATAATTTTTGCGGGCTTTGTGTTCCAATACCAAAATTACCTTTATTAACAGCGCTTACCCAGGAGTTCTCGCCGCCTGCTTTTAAGCGTACGTCCAAATCGTTGTTCCCGTGATAAACTTCAAAACTCATACTGTTTTCATTGTCCCATAAAATCATTCGGTCATTGTAAGGATCTATTTCCATTCTGTCATTGAAATCAGTAATTCTACTGTGTGGGAAATAGACATGATGCCCGTCAACTTTTAAAACATCGCCGTTAACCGAAAACGTGCTCATGCTATACGCAGATGCTGTTAGCTGCACACGCGGCGTTAATTCTTCGCCTCCATTTACGGAAATTCCAAGCCAATATTGTTTATTAAAGGCAAGAGTATCAAAGGGAGTTATACTTCCTAACACAGCATTAAAGACGCCGCTTTGTATGGATACTGTTGGATGCTCCTCGCTCCACAGGTTTGTACCACCTTGTACAGCGTCATAGATAGTAAACTTAATTGCATAGTCTCCATCCGCCACAATTTCTCCTGCGGCGTTGGTTAGCAGTCCCTGATAACTTAGAGTTTTTGGAATTTGAGCCAAAAGTAACTGTGTAAGAATAAACAGAAAACCAATGCTTAAAAACATACTACGTTTCATGATGCACCTCCAAGTTAAATGTAATTTTAGTTAGAAGTCGCGATTAAGCGACTTTATATTAGTACCGGTTACTAATATCAAATTTTTTTATCTAAAGCATTATGTGCATTTTTAGAGTTTCGATTAACGATTATAACATTTATAAAAATATCGATATACTAAATACAGAAGACGAATCATACTAATTTCTCTCAAAAAAATATCCGTAATGTTTAGGGTTAATCCGACTATAAGGACAAATTTCCTCAGGGAAGTCCAGAAACCTATCGGGCAGGAGATTCTTCCTTGCAGCACTTGGTAGAATGACAATTACATTAATTCAAAACAATCCTTTCAAGATAGCAATGACGTCGTTCAAATTATCTTTTAGCACATAAGCCGCAACCTTTAGTTGTTTTGCTTTTTCGCGGTACTCGGGATCATCGTAAGAGGTAACGATCATAATTTTTGCCCGGGGATTCATGTCCAAAATCTTTTGCGAAACGCTGAATCCGTTGAGTGGCTCCATACGAATATCCATTAATGTCCAGTCAGGTTTATTTTTTTCATAACAGGTGATTGCCTCTGTGCCGCTCTTGCATTCATAGATATTTTTTAAGTCAGTTAACTGGTTTTTAAGCAGGGCAGATAACATTGCGCGAATCTTAGTGCAGTCGTCAACAATCATTACATCCATTTCGCCACCGCCTTATTATAAGAGGGTGAATTGGATAATATTCTCTCAAGAGACTTATATTATTTTAAAAATAATATTTTGGAAGTAAATAAGAGGAAGTACCCAAATAAAGGGAAGCAGGACTGCTTATTTTTGTGAGTAGAAGTGCTTAGTGATCATCTATTACCTATTGATAACCGACCGCCAACTGCCGCTAACTATAATAGTGATTTATTTTTAATTGCAAACTCCAGCAGTTTGTTCGGCCCGTGCAGGTCCAGTTTATGGCAAATGTTATTACGATGATTTTGTACGGTGCGTACGCTTATAAAAAGTTTTTCCGCGATTTGCTTGCTGGTTTTGTTTTGTGAAATGAGTTTTAATATTTGTTTTTCTGCGGCAGTCAACTCATTAAAAGCAGGAATCTTTTTCAGATTGGCGTTTTGTTTAATCAAATATTCTGAAATAGAGGGGCAAATATAGTGATGCCCGTCTGCTACCACTTTTAAGCAGGACAAAAGTTCTTCCACCGCGTTGTCCTTAAGCAGGTAGCCTTTAACGCCTAAATCCATAGCCGCGTTAAAATATTCTTCATCATTGTACATGGTTAGTATGATGAAGTTGGTTGATAAATTTTCTTCTTTTGCTTTACGGATGATATCCAGTCCGTTTTTCCCGGGCATGGAAATATCCAGGACAGCCAGGTCCGGATGTTGCTCGGTCAGCAGACGGAGGGCTTCGTTTCCTTCTGTTGCCCGGGCAATAATCTTAAACTGCCTGTTCTGCTCGATAATTTTAATCAAGCCCTCACGGATGACCGGATGATCATCGGCTATAAGGATGGTGGTTGGTTTGTTATTCGTTGATGTCATTTTGTTTTTCCTTTTGATGTCATTTTGAGTATCCGGTGGTTATGCTGAAGAATTTCCGCCGGATAATCCAGGTTTGCTTGTGAGGGAAGTTTCGGTCACAAGTTCCTTTAAAATAACATTTCTTTACGGCCCGGGGATTCCTCTTTGCCTCGCTTTACGATTGATATTGGAATGACGACAGCGAGTAAACAGGGGATATTTCATCCCCATAAGCCCCCGGGTTGTCAGAATGACAACGGCATTTTTAACTCAATCCTTGTCCCTTCTTTTGGATTTGAAGAAATATGGAATTTTCCTCCAATCAGCCGCGCCCGTTCCTGCATATTGGCCAGGCCAAGACCTATTTTGGAATGGTTGGCAGCTTTTACTTTTTTAATATCAAACCCTTTTCCGTTATCCCGGACAATCGTGTAGAGGTATTTTCGTTTCTTTTCTATTTTAATTTCCACTTTATCGGCCCGGGCGTGTTTTACGATATTGTTTAACGCTTCCTGTATGATACGGTAAAAGTGAATCTGTTTCTCTTTATCAAAAAATTTTTCCACTTCGTCCAGTTCGTATTCAATCCTGATTCCGGAAGATTTGCTTACTTTTTTAATCACCGATTCCAGCGCTTTATTAAGTCCCAGCCGGTCTAACAGATGGGGATGCAGATTCTGCGAAATTTCGCGCACTTCGTTAATGGATTCTTTGACGCCGGAAAGAATTGGTTTTACCTTTTCTTCCATCTGTTCATTTTCTAAGACAAGCTGTTGGATTTCATTATTCACAATCAGCAGATTTTGTCCCAGGCTGTCGTGCAGGCCGGAGGCGATACGCTTGCGCTCGGCTTCCTGACTTTCGATCAACCGGCGAGAAAATTCCTGCTGGCGTTGCTGATCACGGCGCATATGTCGGACACGCAGACGGTGCGCCGTTAAAACTAAAGCGACGAAGAATAAAAACAAAATACCGCGAAACCACCAGGTAGCCCACCAGGGCGGCAAGATGATGATTTTTAAAGAAGCGCCTTGTTCGTTCCATACCCCGTCGTTGTTAGATCCCTTTACCCGAAAGGTATATGTACCGGGATCGAGATTGGTGAAGGTTGCTTCCCGTTGATTACCGATATGAATCCAATCTTCATCAAATCTTTCCATTTTGTATGCATATTGATTCTTCTCCGGACAGGAGTAATCCAGAGCGGCAAACTGAAACGAGATATGGTTTTGTTGAGGCGACAAAACAATTTCTTGCGCATAAGTGATGGACTCCGAAAGAATTTGATTGTTTTGTCCCCAATAGTCAGTCGAATTTTTCCCGGTTTTCAATGATACATGTTTATGGATAGAGATTTCTTGATTGGATATTTTTAGGCTCGTGAGCGCTACCGGCGGGATATGAGTGTTTTCTTTAATTTGGTCGGCAGTAAAGGTAAGTAAACCCTTTGTACCGCCGAACATGAGTTCACTATTTGTTTCGTTTTTTGAACCGGCTCCCCAAAAGAAATTGCCTGCCGTTATGCCGTCGCTTTGATCATATTGTTTAAAGAGCCGAGTGTGCGGGTTAAATTTCAAAATTCCTTTGCTTCCGCTCATCCATAAATTGCCACGCGCGTCTTCTAAGATACTCATTACAATATACCCGTCTTCCTGCTTATAATTTATAAAGTCAACATCTTTATCATCTCCGGGCATAATCCGCGAAAAACCCTTTTTGGTGCCAATCCAAAGCTTGCTGTCTTTGCTCTGATAAATGGAATAGACGGTATTACTCAGCAGACTCGATATATCTCCGGACAAATGTTTAAATGTTTTAAAACGAATTTTACCAGTTCCTTCAGAATCAAGCAGAACCAGTCCGCCTCCGGCCGTTCCAAACCATAAACGCCCGTAAGAATCTTCCTTAATGGCAAAAACGCCATGACATTTGGGGAATGAAGTCGAATCCTGCGCGGAATATTTAAAATGGTTAAAAGAATTGTTTACAGGGTCATAGCGATTTAGAACCCCGGTAAATGTTCCGATCCAAAAGAAACCAAATTTATCTTCACAAATAGAATAAACGGAATTATGCCCTAAACAGTTGGGATCGTTAGGATCGTGATAAAAATGAAAAACGGTATTATTTCGGCGATTGAGTTTATCCAAACCGTTATCCGTTCCAATCCAGATATTTCCTTTGCTATCTTCATAGAGTGTATGAATATTATTGCTTGAGAGGCGATAGGGTTCAGGCGTATCATCCAAAAAATAACTCCATCTGTTTGTTTTCCTGTTGAAGAAATTTACACCACCGCCCCAGGTCCCGATCCATAAATCACCGTTACGATCATTTAAAATCGTTTTAACATAATTGTGATTGATTCCCTCCGAGCCGGAAAAATTTTTTTGATACGTTTTGAAGGGTTTCCTTTTCAGATCGATTTTATTTATGCCGGCAACTGTGCCGATCCATACAACATCCGTTTTATCTTTAAAAAGCGATAAAATTATATTGCTGTTCAACCCGCTATTTATTTCAGGATTATGTGTAAGAAGGTAGTGCGTAAGTGTTTTATCGGATTCCTTTTTAATCAGATAGAGTCCCTTATCCGTGCCAACCCATAAAAAGCCCTGTTCATCTTCATATAATGACAATATTTTTTTACGCTTTTTTAGATTGGTATTTACCGGATTATGCGGGTCTAAGCTGAATTTTTCATTTTTACGGTCAAATTGAAAAAGCGCCCCATTGCGCATACCAATCCAAAGTTGCCCTTTTTTATCTTCATAAACAGCTTTAACGGGACCTTTTGCGTATGTTTGATATTGGTCTGAGTTACAAGGATAAGGGATAAAGCGGTCATTTCCCGGATCAAACTTAACAAGGCCTCTATCTGTGCCAAGCCAGATATTACCTTTGGATTCCTGTGCAGCCTGTTGTTCTTCACACATACAGATAATCACATCGCTGTTTAAATCCGGGCGGTTTCCGAAACGGCTGAATTTACCGTTCTCCCTGTCCATTCGGTTCAATCCGCCGCCTCCCGTGCCAATCCACAACGTTCCCCATGAATCTTCCAAAATAGAAAGGATGGTATTGTTACTGACGCTTGTAGTATCTGTGGGATGGTGTTTAAAATGCGTCCAGCTCTCTTGTATCAGATCAAATCTGTTTAATCCGCCATAGCGGGTTCCTACCCACAAATATTTTTTGTTGGACTCGATAGGGTGTTTATCTTCATGGATAGCAACGATAACGTCATCGCTTATGGTGTTTGGGTTATCGGGATCATGTTTATAAGCTGTCAGTTTATAACCGTCGTATTTATAAAGCCCGTTCCAGGTGCCAAACCACATAAATCCTTTGCTGTCCTGATAAATACATTGTACGGCATTGGAAAATTTTAAAGCTTCAATATGCTGGTAGGTTACAGGGATTTTATCTTTATCGTTAAGAGCGAAAAGTTCGCTATTCAACATTATGATCAACAGTGATAAACCAAGAGGAGAAAAACATCTTTTTAATTTAGTAATGTTATTCAAGATAAACATTTTTTTACCTGATCATCTATCTGAATAAAAATGTATAGAACATTTTTCAGACTATATCCTAAAAGGAAGATTCTATTAATGGAGCGACCTTTTATTATAGCGAAATTGTTAATCGAAAGAATGAGAACAACAAATATCTTTATTGGGTTTTGTCTAAATATATGTAGGTAAAATGAGTTAAAGCAATCTTTTTATAAAGAAATAATGGATATTTTCAGTTATTAGAAGGAACCTGTGTAACTCATTTTGAGTCTATAATTTGTTTTTCAAAGTTTGCTGCCAGACTGTCTCCATTGCAAAGAATCACCGCCTTCACTTTCTTTTGATTGAAACGAGAGCCCCATTCTGAATAGTATAGAATCTGTTGAATGAGATTATTTTTTTCGGGTTTATGCCTCTGAGCGCCGATTAATCAGCATTTTCAACTTACTCCGGAATTTTCCATCCCAACCAAAGAAAACCAAGTGAATCCCGGGTAATACATGTTACCGATGGCCCTTTAATAATATGTTCAAAATGTAACGTCGTCTTTTGCGCAGCGGTAATGGAAAAATTAAGAGAAAACGACAAAAGAAACATTAATCGCATAGGAAACCGGATTAAAATCAACTGTCTTATTTTGTATCCCTGCAAAGAGGCCTTTCGCCTTTTAATATGCGAATAGGAGCACCAGGAAATTAATTTTTGACTGGAAAACAAATTGACATTGAATACTAAAAATTGAAAAATATTACTACCTGTCTAAATGTAGCTATTGGGAAATGCAAAACAAAGCGGGAAATTAAAAATTAACGTTTGGTTCAAAGTGATTTCATCTTTACTAAACACATCTATAGGTGAAAGGAATGAATCAGACTCCGTAACTGTAATTGATAAATATTTTTTCCTGACAAATGAATTTTGAAATACCAAATTTTGTACTACCCCAGATAAAGCCTCCCTTATCCCCGGTTCTTGGAACTGGATACTTAATGCTGGATGCTGGATGCTGGAAAATTTAAATTTGAAATTTGGAACTGGGAATGACAAATGAAAAAAGACAAATGACAAAAGAAATAAAGAATTAAGGAGATACTGATTAGATAAGATTAAAGATTAAAAATTAAAAAAACTTAGCGTCTTAGCGGCTTTGTGTGAGATATCTTTATGAGTTTAAATAAAAATGAAAAAACTCTGTGCTCTTGGCACGTTCGGTGGTCAACCCCAAAAGCGCAAAGGCACAAAGTAACGCAGGATTCATCTTGCGCCCTGACGGTGAAGGCAAACAGGGGCAAAGGCAGAAGGCACACAGGCACAAAGTAACTCGAAAATAGAAATTAGAAACTAGGAACTGGGAACTAATAACCCAATAACTTAATAACTGAAAACTGATAACTGATAACTTTCGCAGCGAAGCGAAGAACCCGCCGTGGCGGGGAAAACTACTCTCCAAACAATTCCCCTGCATTTTCCGCATCCATCGCCAAAATGTCTTCACCAAAATATGGTTGATTCAAGGGATGATTAAGAATATATAGTTTATTTTTTCGGCTGCTTAATTGTAGCAAGTAGGTATCCAGCCGCCCGCCGGGGGAAATGTATAAAAACAGGATGGAATCAATTTGTGAAAACAGCAAGTCATCACGCCGCTTAACGAACGATTGGGACGGTCTTTTGCTTTTTATTTCCGGAGAAAGAACCAGCAGTTTTTTTTCTTCCAGTAGATGCCGCTCTGTTTCGGATGGCCGATAGCCATTTATATCCTTGGCTAAGTAATACAGATAATTAGCGGGTTTCAGCGGATCGGCCCGGTTGAAAAGATGCCGCTCCAGCGGCGCCTGCCAGCCGCCGGCCAAACTGATTGGCATGTCCTGCAAAGCATGAAACAAGGATAGCGCATCATTATATAGTTCCGAAGGTGTATTTTTGGAGGCAAAAAGAGCCATTTTGCGTTGGCTTAAAAGTTCGATATTGCCTGTGCTTTGAAATGTGATCATACGCGGAAATGAGGTTTAATTTATAGGGATCATTCTACGCACACCCGACAACCAAATGCTGATTCATAAAGAAAAACGCGTCGGGTTTTATTTATTCAGCCGCGGAATAAGGATTCAATCCCCGTAAAATTCCAGACACGCAAGAAATTTTTACTACAACTGATTCGATAGTATTACTTTAAGAAAAAATTTATACATATATTCCACGCTGCGCAAGAAACCTGTACATATTCTTAAGTGTCCAACGGAATTTTACTATAGCGCAAATTGGATAGCAATGTAGCCGTACCCGTGGGGTTTGGCGCCGTTAAACTCGGGTGATTTCCAACGGTGTCCGAATTCCACCTGGAAATCCTTCCGACCGATTATCATTGAATTGCCAAAAATATACCGAAAAGCGGTGATCGAATTCAGAGTATGCGGATTGGCTTTTTGAAATAACCCGCCCTGAATCGTAGCGTCGTATAAACGGTATTCCAACCGGGCTTCGGAGCGAATATAGTAGAACCACTGGCTGCCGGTAATCAACAATGGATACCCATACATCTGCGGCATTTGACCTATTTCGAATGAAACAGCGCCCGAGGCGTCCGTATAAGGAATACCCAATACTCCGCCAACTTCCGCGTTTATCCTAAAATGCTTTGACCAGAATGCCGCCTTTTCCAAATGCAGGCCATAGCTCAGGGCCACATCGGTAGCCAGCTGATATTGCCAGCCTCCCACCGGTTTGGACGCGGGCAGCAGTTCATGAATGCCGTTTTGCACCTGTTCCCCTCCGCTCAAACCACCGATTACGCCGACCTGTAAAACAGTGCGTCGTTTATAGCGCTGAAGCGTATTGATTACCGTTTGCTCATTGGCCAGCAATAAATAGGAAGCATAGGGCCGATCCGCATATTGGATGTCGCGCGCATTTACATTACGGGGCGTAAAAATATCCTGTTTAAGGGAAAAGGAAATCAATCTCTGTTCATCGGCAGAATATCCGAAATGCAGTTTAGACCAGAAATCATTGTGCAGACGATTGCTAAACCAGGCAAATTCCAAACCGTTGGTGAAATAATAATCCGTTTGATAAACAATATCGTTAGCCCAATGGATACGCAAAAAAGAAGATGTCTCCGCCCGCATTTCATCCCCTGCTGTTAATTGCAGCGGAAGCAATAAATACACACTCAGGAACAAAGATATTTTTAACAAAAATTTATACATATTGCTTGATATGTTTTTCGGCCAAAAATTGTTCCCTTACGGAGTTATGTCCGGGAATATTTGAAGAGTGGATCGTATAACGGAGCTTATTTAATTATTTGCAGGATTTCTTTAAATCGTGGGTGATCAGCGCTGCCCAATAGCTCCAGGAGAAACATCTCCGTACCGGTAAGTTTTACCCCGGCGTTGCGCATGCTTTTCAGTCCGATCTCTTTGTTTTCTTCTGTACGGGAGGATACGGCATCCGCCACCACATACACTTCATATCCGGCCTGCAACAAGTCCAGCGCCGTTTGATACACACAAACGTGGGTTTCGATCCCAACCAGAGCAATCTGTTTGCAGCCGGTTTGCTCAAGGGCATTTTTAAAGGCGGTGTTTTTAAATGCGCTGAATTCCATTTTGGATATGGGTTTTTTTCCCGAAAGCAAATCGGCAATTTGAGGGATGGTTGGACCTAAACCGGCTGGATTCTGCTCCAGCCACAGAATAGGCAGGGACAGAATTTCCGCCCCCCGAATGCAGCGGCTTACATTGCCATACACCGTTTCCTTATCCTGCATCAACTCAGCCAATTTGCCCTGTATATCGATGATGACCAGGCAGGTTTTATCGGCAGCAAGCATCCGTTATTTCCTTTCTTACAAAACAGTTTTCATGTCATTTAATGATATTTTCGGCAGATTTCAATATTGCCGGTTTTTAATCTCCGTTCGCTTCCACAACCATAACGTCAAAGCGTTCTTTTAATTGTCTCTCCAGGATTTTGCCGTTACCGCTAAGTACAATATGCAGATGTTTCGGCTTTAAATATTTTTGCGCGGCCTGGAGAACATCGTTTACAGTTACTTTGGCCAGGTTATCCCGAAAGGTGCGGTAATAGTCGTCCGGAAGATCGAACAGATCGATATTACCCAGCCCCATGGCGATCTGGTCGGCGGTTTCGAAAGCGATGGGAAACATGCCGCTCAGGTACCCTTTGGCCTGCTCCAGTTCACGCTCTTCTACCGTTTCTTTGGTCATCCGATCTATTTCGTCAATAATCTCTTCAATCGCCTCGGCGGTATGTTCGCTTTGCAGGGCGGCGGAAACGCAAAAAGGGCCGGGCAGCCGTCGGAAAAAGAAATTGCTGTGGATACCATAGGTGTATCCGCGTTCCTCGCGCAATTTTAAATTTAAGCGGGATAAAAAATATCCACCGATAATTTGATTAAGTAAAGTCAAAGCAAAATATTCCGGCACGTGTCTGTCAACCCCGTGGTGGCCCAAACACAACTCGCTTTGGGCCGCGCCTTCCTTGTTTACCAGCGTTACACGGGCGCTCACCCCTTCAACCGCTTTAAGCAGCGACAAAGATACGGTTTGACCGCCGGGCCAGTCGCCAAAATACTTTTGCGCCAGCCCTTGCGCCTCGGCCAATGTTAAATCACCCACCACGATCAATGTGGCGTTGGAGGCGTTAAAATGTGTTTCGTAAAACCGTATGATGTCTTCCCGCAAAATAGCTTTTAGGGTTTCTTCCGTACCCTCCAGCGGTAAAGCGTAACGGTATCCTTTGTATATTCGATGAAAAAATTGTTCCTGCGCTACCTTTTTGGGATTGTCCACCGCGCGCAAACGTTCGACCAGCAGTTCACGGCGCAAACGTTCCACCTCTTCCGGCAAAAAGACCGATCGCCGTATGATATCCGCAAAAACCTCAGCGCCTTTATCCAGATTCGGTTTGAGCAGGTTTAACCCGATATGCACGGCATTCCAATCGGCGTCGGCGCTGTAACTGGCGCCAAGTCGTTCCAGCTCGTCGGCGATTTGCCGGCTGCTGCGCTGTTCGGTGCCTTCCAATAACATTTCGGCCAGTAGATTAACCAGCCCTTCCTTACCATCGGGATCGTGTAATGCGGAAGATTTAACAACCATTTGCAGATTGACCAGAGGCAGTTTATGATGCGGGGCAAAAAGCACTTGCAGGCCGTTGGAAAGGGTAAAACGTTCGAAGCGGGGAAAATTAAAGGGCGTTGGTTTTTGGGGAGAAGGAACCTGATTTCGATCTACTGCCATTATTTCTTCCCCCCGTTGTTATTTTCCCGAGGTAAAAAAGTAACAACCACCCGGTTATCATTGCCTAAATAGGTTTGAGCCAACATTTGCAGATCGGCTTCGGTTATATCTTCGTACTGTTCAATTTCCGTATTAATCAGTTCCGGTTTGTCGAAGTAGGTGGCAAACATATTCAAATCATCCGCCCGCGAAGCGACCGATTGCAGTTCGCGTATCTTTCGTGTTTCCAGTTGGTTACGGGTGCGTTCCATTTCTTCCGCGCTTACCGGTTCGTTTTGAATACGGTCTATTTCCTTTTGCAGCGCTTCTTCCAATTGCTGCGGCGTTACCTGCGGTTTAGGCGTGGCCACAAAGAAAAACAGCGAGGTTTCCTGCAGGGGCAAAATGAAGGCATGCGCTTCCTGAGCAATCTGCTGTTCATAAACCAGCGAACGATATAGGCGGGCGCTTTTGCCTTCCGATAAAATATCGGAAAGCATATCCGCCGCGTAAGTTTCTTTTTGCCCGTACGCGGGAATGTGATACGCCAGATGAATACGCGGCAGCTGCACCCGGTCATATACAATTTCGCGTTGTTCACCTTTATTAAAATCCGGGGAGGGCGCGGAAAAAGGTGGTATGGGTTTTCCGGCGGGAATGGAACCGAAATGGCGTTCGATCATTTCACGGGCTTGTCGGGGATCAAAATCGCCGGCTACCACCAGGCCGGCGTTATTGGGCGCGTAGTAGGTGCGGAAAAAATCGCTTACATCCTCAAGACTGGCATTATCCAGATCATCCATATAACCGATTACAGGCCAATGATAGGGATAATCCGGCGGATAGGCCAGCTCCATAATCTTTTCCAGCCAGGCGCCGTATGGTTGGTTATCCACCCGCTGGCGGCGTTCGTTTTTGACCACATCGCGCTGGTTATCCAGTTTTTCCTGTGTCATGGCCGGCAGCAAAAAGCCCATACGGTCCGCTTCCAGCCACAGTCCCATTTCCAGATAATGGGAAGGCAGAGTTTCAAAATAATTGGTACGGTCATAAAAAGTGGAACCGTTCAGTGTTCCACCCACGCTTTGGATCAATTGAAAATGCATGCCTTCCGGCACGTGCTGACTGCCCTGAAACATCATGTGCTCAAACAGATGAGCAAAGCCGGTTTTGCCCGGCCGTTCGTGCTTGGAACCGACTTTGTACCACAGGTTCACCGCAACGATAGGCACATCATGATCTTCATGCAAAATAACCCGCAGGCCGTTATCGAGATAGTATTGCTCAAAGTCTATTTTTAAACGCATAGTTTTTATTTTACTTTCATATTCAAATTTAAAAGGGCAAATGTATTGCCGGGTGGGATTAAAAACAAATGAAAATGACAGGAAATCGATTTCCAGATGAAGCCTGATTTAACAGGAAAAAGGGTAAAATATTTTTAAATTGATAAAGCAAACCGGAAATTTTATATTGAATCATCACCGTCCAAAATAACGTGCTAACCAAAAGGTAACTGTAATTTTTTATAAATTTTGGCAGATATTAAAACGAATTGAAGGTAAATTTTTCTAAAAAGTTTTATGCACATTTCTATTCGATCTACATATCTCTTTGTATATTATTTTGTAATGGCTGGTTTTATTTTCGCACAGCCCTATAAATTTGAGCGATTAAGCGTTGACCAGGGCCTGGCCCAAAATTCGGTTTTAAGTATCTATCAAGACAGTCGGGGGTTTCTCTGGTTTTGCACCATGGGCGGCCTCACCCGTTACGACGGCTATAGCTGCCGCAATATTATGGCCTCCGATTCCGAAGGTTATCTTACGGACAATCTGGTTCATTGTATATACGAAACCGACAGCTGTTTTTATATAGGGACGTCACGCTTAACAAACTGTATTAACAAGTATAATGGGCAACAGTCTCTTCTTAATATGCTTGGCATTGGCTCCATTGCCGCCGATGCGCGCGGGCGGCTTTGGTTTGGTTCCCAGGCCCTCGGTTTATATATGAAAGATCCACGCAGCAAGGACATAAAACATTTTAAATTTAATCCCAAAGACAGCACAAGCCTAA
Source organism: Caldithrix abyssi (assembly GCA_011369465.1). Lineage (GTDB taxonomy): Bacteria > Calditrichota > Calditrichia > Calditrichales > Calditrichaceae > DRQG01. The sequence goes on along the minus strand of DRQG01000147.1, from coordinate 3,028 downwards.
ACAATAATCATATTCTTGCACTTTTCATCGACCGTCATCAGGTTTTATGGATTGGTACAAGAGCTGGCGGGTTGTGTCGTCTGAATCTTGCCGACAGCCTTTACCGTTTTTCCACTCTACAGCATGATCCTAAGAATCCCGCCAGTCTGAGCCATAATTATGTATCAGCCATCTGTGCCGATTCCGCAGGCCGTTTATGGATTGCAACCAAGGGCGGCGGTTTAAACCGGTTAAACAGCGACGGCACATTTACGCATTTTTTCAATACGCCAAACCATCCGCTTAAAGATATCTCTTCCCTTTTATTCGATAAGGATAAAAACGCTCTATGGATTGGCACCCGCAGAAATGGATTGTTTTGTTATTATCTTTCGGATCGGCAAAAGCCGCGGCTGCTTAATTTTCAATATAATCCGGATGATCCTTACAGTATCAGCAATAATTCGATCCACGCCTTGTATAAAGACAGAAGCGGTATTATTTGGATAGGCACCTACGGCGGCGGAGTTAATAAATTGATCGCCAAAAAAAGAAAAATTAAAACCCATCTTTTCCAAAGAAAATCCAAAGATACGGCAGACCTAAATTCCGCCTGGTCCTTTTATGAAGATCGCTCCGGCAATATATGGGTGGGCACAAATACGGGCCTCGGCCGTATCGGCAGAGACGGTGTAAAACGGTTTTTCTCTTTGAAAGATCAGATACCGAATATTGCTTCTTTCCAAATACGGGACATCACCTCGGATACATCCGGCAAACTTTGGATGGCTATATTACCTGCGGGATTAGGCCGCTTTGATCCTCAAAACGGAAAACTGAAAATGTACCAACCTGCACAAATTCCCGCAGACAGCCTGTTCTTTTACACGATTTACCGCGATAATACGGGACGAATATGGATAGGTACAAACCAGTCCGGATTGATCGCTTTTAATCCGGCAACAGAAGAGTTTTTTTATTACAACCTTAGCACAGTGCGGCCTGTGCAAATCCCTCAAAAAATATGGGTCACTTGTGTGCAGGGAGACCCCCGGGGCTTCCTATGGGTCGGTACCTGGGGCCATGGTTTGTACCAAATTCACGTCGAAAAGGGAATTATACGCCATTACAAGCATAATAAAAACCGGCCGGGTAGTTTAAATAATGATGTTATTCTGAGCATCGCCCCCGGCCGTGACGCAGTTTGGTGCGGCACGTATGGCTTCGGATTGGATAAACTGGATAGAAACACGGGTCAATTTATTCATTACACAACGAAAAACGGTTTACCGGATAACGTTATTTACAGTATTGTCAAAGATGATTTGGGGAAAATTTGGCTTACCACCAATAAAGGATTATCCTGTTTTTCTCCCGAAAAAGAAACCTTTGTTAATTATGATGCGCGCGACGGTCTGTTATGCAACGAATTCAATATGGGCGCAGGCTTTAAAACCTCGGACGGCAGATTGTTTTTTGGTGAACCAAACGGAACGATCAGCGTCCTGCCGTCGAATATAATAAATTCATATCCTCCTCAGGTCGTTTTGACCGAATTTAAAAAATTCGGTAAACCGGAGCCGCTTTCACCTTTTCGTAAAATTGAAAAGATCAAGATTTCTTACAGCGATTATATGATCACCTTTGGATTTGCGGCGCTTCATTTTAAAAACAGTCTAAAAAATCGTTATACTTTTACTTTAGAGGGGTTCGACAAAGGATGGATAGACAACAGTTATCGTCGGGAGGCTACTTATACTAATTTGGATCCGGGTGAATATGTTTTTCGTGTAAAAGCGGCCAATTCGGACGGGGTGTGGAATGAAAAAGGCGCCTCGGTACAACTGATTATTACACCTCCCTTTTGGCGCACCTGGTGGTTTTATTCGGCAAATTTGTTTTTAATTTTGGCCCTTGCTTACCTTTTACACCGTATTCACCTTGCCCGTGCGTTACAAATTGAACGCATTAAAAACATGGAAAGAGAACGATTACGCCGGCAAATGGCAGCGGATTTCCACGATGAACTGGGACACAGAGTTACAAAAATTTCACTGCTTTCCAAACTGTTAACTACACATTTGCATAAAAATGAAAAGAATAAAATACAAGAATGCCTGAACCATATCGGAAAGCATACCGATTCTCTTTTCGCCGAAATGAGGGAGTTTGTATGGGAGCTTGATCCCGAAAAAGATACCCTTTACGATTTAATGGCCCAACTTAAAGGTTTTAGCGATACCCTTTTTGAAAATACCGAAATTGCGTTTCAAATAATTGGTTTGGATAACAGGACAGAAAAAATTAGCCTGCCTATGAACTGGCGACAGAATCTGCTGCGTATTTTTAAAGAAGGCATGCACAACATATTGAAACATGCAAAAAACTGTTCCAGCGTATTACTTGAAATTCAACTATCCGATCATGTTTTGAAACTTGTTTTGAGCGATGATGGAGAAGGATTTGATCCTGCAAAGGTAAAGAACGGCAACGGTTTAAAAAACATGAAGGAAAGAGCCAAAACTATTAATGGTACATTAGAAATTGAATCGCGTATCAAAACCGGTACACGCCTTATTTTTAAAACAAAACTACCCTAACGGATAGGTGTTTTATAGTCTTTTCATTAATATACTTATGAATGGTATTCGGCAAAATTTGGACTAAATATGATCAAAGTATCCATTATCGAGGATGATATTCAATTACGAAATCATCTTATACATCTTTTAAATGAGCATGAAGAAATCTGCTGCATTGCCGGTTATTCAACCTGTGAAGAGGCTTTGAAAAACATTGCGGCAGACCCGCCGGACATTGTATTAATGGACATAGAATTACCTGGTATGAGCGGCGTTGAAGGTACATATATTATTAAACATAAATGGCCGCAAATAGAAATTTTAATGCTCACTATCCATGAAGATAACGAATCTGTTTTCCGTTCCCTTCAAAATGGCGCCTCCGGTTATCTGGTTAAGAATATAGACCCGGATGAATTAATACAGTCCATTAAAGAGGTAATAGACGGGGGAGCCCCTATGAGCAT
>DRQG01000146.1 GCA_011369465.1 Caldithrix abyssi | reverse complement strand
CCTCGCCACAGGCGAGTTCGCCGCAGGCGAAGAACCCACGGTAGAGAGTAATACCCCGTATTCATCTTCAGTGCACAATGAGCGAATTCAACTAATTCGTCCAGCTTTGTTAGAACGTTAATCCAAGACTTGCTAAAATAAAAAACCGGCCCAATGGCCGGTGCTGGCGGAGAGGGTGGGATTCCTCGCCTATGGCGAGTTCGCCGCAGGCGAAGAACCCACGGTAGCGAGTAATATCCTTCATACATCTTTAGGGCACAATAAGTGTTATCAACAAATCCGGACAACTTAGTTAGATCAATAAGCCGATACTCTCTGAAATAAAAAAACCGGCCAAACGACCGGTTCCGGCGGAGAGGGTGGGATTCGAACCCACGGTACGCAGGGCGTACACACGATTTCCAGTCGTGCCGATTCAACCACTCTCGCACCTCTCCCTAAATTCCCCAAAGATATTTATTTTCAAGCGATGCGTATTTTAAGAAATATTAGTAATATATGCAAAAGATGTTTTAACCTTTGGAGATTCTCTTAAAACAAAACATTCTGCAAGGGTTATACTCACTCTGATATAGCTGTTAAGGAACACCTCGTTTTAGTAATGAATGGTGTTATAGCGCGTCCAAACAAAAAAGCCCTCCGGTGGCAAACCCGGAAGGCTTTCTGCTGAAAATGTTTACTTCATCAAAATCATCTTCATTACTTTCATGAATTTTCCGGCCTGAACGCGATAGAAATATAAGCCGCTGGACAGCCGGGTGGCATCAAAGGTTACCTTATGATATCCTGCCGATTTAAAACCATCCTGGAGTATCATAACTCTTTGGCCGGCAATATTATACACTTCAATCCGTACTTCGCCGGGTTGAGGTAAGCCATATACAATGGTTGTTACCGGGTTAAAGGGATTGGGAAAATTTTGCGCGACCATGTACTTTTTCGGGATTCCCTGTAACTGATCAACAATAGAGGAGGGACCGCTTACATTTATCGTGATTGTATCGGTATCGGAAGCGCTGCTGTCATCCGTAAGAGTGGCATACAGATAAAAGGTTCCTTCAATATCCGATGAACAGATGGTCAGCGAATCTGTTTGTTCATCATACGAATAACTGATGGCCGGATCGCTCACCGAAAATGACCAGGTAAGCAGAGAATCCGGCGTATCGACGTCGCTTTCGTAATCTTTCATATACAGATTGGTACACTGATTCGTTTCCATATCGATAACAGTCGGCAATCCGACGATCTCCGGAGGATCGTTAATCGGCATAACATCGATATAAACCATACCCGTATCTAAGCCGCCGTTACCGTCGCTGATGTAATAAGCGAAACTATCCGCCCCAAAGAAATTTGCATTGGGCGAATACGTAACCGTGGAATCCGATGCTTTGGTGGCTGTTCCGTTTGACGGTGTGCCCACACCGTTGATCACCAATACGTCATTGTCGGCATCGGTATCATTGGAAACCACGTTAATGGTTATGCTATTGTCCTCATACAATGAAGCGCTGTCATCCACAGCCACCGGTTTATCATTCACATTGAGTACGGTTACCACTACCGTAGCCGTATCCAACCCGCCGTTACCGTCGCTGGCCACATAGTCAAAGGTGTCCGTTCCGGTAAAATTGGTATTGGGCGTATAAGTTACATTCGTACCGTTATTGACCACGCTGCCGTTGGCCGGAGAGGTTACGCTGCTTACGCTTAATGCGTCGCCATCCACATCGCTGTCATTAGCCAGTACGTTTATGACAACAGCTGTTTCTTCATCGGTATTTGTTGTATCATTTACGGCAACAGGCCGGTCATTGACGGCATTGATTGTTACGGTTACCGTGGCTGTATCGGTGCCGCCGTTACCATCGCTGGCAACATAGGTAAAGCTATCCGACCCGTTGTAGTTCGCATCCGGTGTGTATGTGACGGTGCTGTCGATATTGATCGTAACCGAACCATGTGTTCCCTGCGTTACGTCGCTCACGGTTAGCGCATCTCCATCGGGATCGCTGTCGTTGGCCAGCACATCGATGGTAATCGGTGTGTCTTCGTCGGTTGTGGCGTTGTCATCTACGGCTACCGGGCGATCGTTTACACTGTTCACGGTAACGGTTACCGTGGCCGTATCCAAACCACCGTTGCCGTCGCTGGCAACATAGTCGAAGGTATCGTTGCCGTTATAGCCGGAATTCGGTGTGTATGTTACATCGGAGCCGTTATTGGTAACCGTCCCGTTGGCCGGCTGGGTTACATCGCTTACCGTCAAAGCATCGCCGTCCACATCGCTGTCGTTTGCCAGCACATTGATGGTGACCGGTGTATCTTCGTCGGTTGTGGCGGTGTCATTTGTGGCCACAGGTCGGTCATTTACACTATTTACGGTAACGGTTACCGTAGCTGTATCCAGGCCGCCGTTACCATCGCTTACAACATAATCGAATGTATCGCTGCCATTGAAGTTGGCATTGGGCGTGTAGGTAACATCCGTTGTATTGTTTGTTACCGAACCGTTAGCCGGCTGAGTAACATCGCTTATACTTATAGCATCGCCATCGGGATCGCTGTCGTTGGCCAGCACATCGATGGTAACCGGTGTGTCTTCGTCTGTTGTAGCGGTGTCATTTACCGCAACCGGCCGATCGTTTACGCTACTAATGGTAACGGAAACGGTGGCCGTATCCAATCCGCCGTTGCCGTCGCTGGCTACGTAATCGAAGCTATCGCTGCCGTTATAGCCGGAATTCGGTGTGTAGGTTACATCGGTGCCGTTATTGGTAACCGTTCCGTTGGCCGGCTGGGTTACATCGCTTACGGTCAAAGCATCGCCGTCCACATCGCTGTCGTTTGCCAGCACATTGATGGTAACCGGCGTATCTTCGCTTGTGGTAGCATCGTCATTTACGGCGGTGGGCCGATCATTAATATTATTTACAGTTACCCGTACCATCGCCGTATCCAATCCACCATTACCGTCGCTTATAGAATATTGAAAACTGTCTGCTCCAAAAAAGTCCTGGTTTGGAGTGTAGGTTACCGTTCCGTCACCGTTATCCACTGCGCTGCCCGAAGCAGGAGTAAACACGGCGCTTACGGAAACGGCGTCGCCGTCCACATCACTGTCGTTGCTGATAACATTTATCGATACGGAAGTTTCCTCGTCGGTGGCGGAAGTGTCATCCACCGCTGTAGGCGCATCATTCATCGCGTTAACGGTTACGAATACCGTTGCCGTGTCGGTTCCGCCATTGCCATCGCTTACCACATAATCAAAATTGTCCGATCCGTTATAATTGGCATCGGGTGTATAGGTTACGGTAGTCCCGTTTGTGGATACGGAACCATTCGTACCCTGAGTTACCGATGATACGGACAATGCATCTCCGTCCACGTCACTGTCATTGCTTAATACGGAAATCTCGACAGCGGTATCTTCATCGGTAGCCACTGTATCGTTTACGGCAACGGGCGCGTCGTTCACGGCGCTGATGTTTACGGTAACTGTAGCGGTATCTTTGCCGCCATTTCCATCGCTGATATAATAATCAAAACTATCCGAACCGTTATAGTCCGCATCCGGCGTATAGGTAACAGTCGTTCCGTCTGTTGAAACCGATCCGTTGCTGCCCTGTGTGGTTCCGCTGACAGACAATGCATCGCCGTCCACGTCACTATCATTGGCCAGTACCGAAATATTCACCGGGGTATCTTCCTGGGTATCCGCCGTATCATTCACGGCTACAGGCGCGTCATTAACAGGATTTACGGTAATATTGACCTGAGCCGTGTCACTACCGCCGTTGCCGTCGCTGATGATATAGGTAAGGCTGTCGGCTCCGTTAAAATTCGTATCCGGTGTATAGGTAACCGTGCTGCCGTCGGTTGAAGCGGTTCCATTCGGAGGATCGGATACACTTGTAATGGTCAAGGCATCGCCTTCCGGGTCGCTGTCATTGGCCAGCACATCGATATTGGTTTGCGTATCTTCGTCGGTTGTGGCCGTATCATTCACGGCGGTAGGCGCCTGGTTGGGCTGCAACACCGTTACAGTGACTGTTGCCGTATCGAGCCCACCCTGTCCGTCACTAACCACATAATCGAACTGGTCGGTTCCTGTATAACCGGCGTCTGGCGTGTACGTTACATCACTGCCGTTGTTGACGGCCGTTCCGTTGGGCGGGTCGGTTACACTGTCAACCGTCAGGGGATTACCGTCCGGATCGCTGTCATTGGCCAGCACATCGATGGTAACGGCCGTGTCCTGATATGTGGAATCAGAGTCGTCAACTGCTGTAGGCGCATGATTTACACCGTAGGTTTCGGTGTATTCCAAATACTGGTTCACCGCTACATTGGTGTAAATATCCGTTACGCCGGAAGCGGGCCATTTAATAATGATCGAATCAATTACCGTGGCTGTGCCCAGCCCGAAGTGCTGACGCATATCGTTCTGACCGCCGCCTCCTGTAACAGCAGCTACTTCACGCATCTGTTTAACAACGCCCCCCTGTTCGGGGATATTGGCAACCACGTACACTTTTGCACCAATGGCCGCATAATTTGTATTCCCGTTTCCTTTCAGTTTTATGAAAACGTAGTTATTGGAATTTCCTTTGTTTTTATAAAGAAGGGGTTTCCCTGCCCGTGCTACGACCAGATCCACATCGCCGTCGTTATCGATATCCGCTGCCGCAGCCCCACGCGCATAACCGGTTCGTGAACCGTCGCCCGGATCGAGCGATTCCACTACACTGGTAACAGGGGTTAAATTGTAGTTGGGATAGCCGCTGTTGATATACAAACGACTGATATCGTCCCAATCATTACGGTCATTTCCGACAAATAAATCCAAATCACCATCATTGTCAAAATCTTCCCACACCGTGCCTTGGGAGTAGTCCCATGTGGTATCCAGATCCGTGTTACCCGTAACGATCTTAAAACTATCCAAAGAAGTTGTGCTTCGATTTTCATACAGAAAATTCAGACCCCGGGTATTTCCATCAATGATATTGGATAAAAATAAATCCAGATCCCCATCGTTATCAAAATCGCCCCAGCTTACGCCCATAGTCGATGTATTATAATTAGCATCCTGAAAAGTGGATGTAAGCACTTCGGTAAAACCGGTACCGTCGCCGTTGTTTTTCCACATGCGGTTTAAAGTGCCGTAACCGCTTCCGTTAAAAATATCCAGATAGCCGTCCCCATTATAATCGGCCCAGCCGAAACCGGAGCCATACGTATTATAATCGGCGTCATCAAGCACCAGATTACCTACGTCGGTTTGGGTGAACGTCCCGTCGCCGTTGTTTCTGTAAAATGAGTTTTTTCCTTTACCCGGTCCGAAGGCGCCCACCTTACCGTTATCCACAAACATATCGATATATCCGTCGTTATCGTAATCGCCCCAGCCTACGTGGCGGGAGTCTTCTACGATATCGATAATATCCCCGGCGTTGGTTACCAGGGTCAAACCGGAGGGGCCACCCATTAAAAGATGATTTTGTTTCGGTGTAGCGTTGCCGAAAGGCGCACTTGCACCGTCCTGCGCATTGGCTATATACAAATCAAGATAGCCGTCGTTATTGTAATCACCCCAGGTTGCACCGCCGGAAGTACTGTCGATCGTTGCGGCATCACCGGTGGTTTCTTTAACGAAAGTTCCCGAATTATTGGTGAAAAATAAATTGGTGTAATGGGATCCGTCTTGTGAGTTGCTGCGGGTTATATATAAATCCACCCAGCCGTCATTGTTATAATCGCCGAAAGCAACAGCCTGGTTTTCCAGAGTATCGGCATCCAATATAATCGGAGAATTAAACGGATCGCTTTGTGCAAAAACCGTGGAATTATAGAAGAAAATACTTAGTATTATTGGTATGATTTTTTTTACCAAAGGCTTCACGGCGCCTCCTTCCTTGGATAGAGAAATGAAACTGCATTGAATACACATAGAGTAAAAAATACTTCAGCAGAATATAGTAAGCAGGAGATTAGCTGAGGTGTTTTAAATCACAGAATATTAACCGACCGGTTTTAATTAAAAAAGGGATTCACCTCATTTTGAAAACGATTCCATCGCCTGGGGCGATGGAATCGTTATATGTACTGTTATGTACCTAACTGCCAGGAAGCCAGATATTCTTTCTGCTCTTCGGTCAGTTCGTCTATTTCGACCCCCATGGATTTGAGTTTGGCTGTGGCAATCCAGTTTTCGATTTCTTCGGGTACCTCATGCACGGCGACCGGCATTTTATGCTGTACCATATACTCTGTGGTCAGCGCCTGAGTGGCAAAACTCATATCCATCACAGAAGCAGGATGACCTTCGGCAGCAGCCAGGTTGATCAGACGACCCTGCGCCAGTAAATAGAGCCGGCGGCCGTCTTCCATAACGTATTCATCCACATAGTTGCGTACGTTCTCATTTTTCCCTTTGGCCATTTTTTCCAATTCATTGATGTTGATTTCCACATTAAAATGGCCGCTGTTGGCGATGATGGCCCCGTCTTTCATCAGGGCGAAATGTTCGCCGCGCAGCACATGGATATCTCCGGTGATGGTTACGAAGAGATCGCCTATTTTGGCGGCCTCGGCCATGGGCATCACCCAGTAACCGTCCATAGCCGCTTCCAGGGCTTTAATCGGGTCCACTTCGGTAACAATCACGTTGGCGCCCATACCTTTCATGCGCATGGCAAAGCCTTTGCCGCACCAGCCGTAACCGGCCACGACCACTTTTTTCCCGGCCACCAGAAAATCCGTTGCCCGGATGATACCGTCCACAGTGGACTGCCCCGTTCCGTAGCGATTATCAAACAAATATTTGGTTTGCGCATCGTTAACGGCAAACACAGGAATTTTTAACGCGCCGTCTTTGTGCATGGCTCTCAAACGGATAATGCCCGTGGTGGTTTCTTCCATCGAACCGAGGACATTGCCCACCTTTTCCGGGTAATCGGCGTGCAGTGTGGACACCAAATCGGCTCCGTCATCCATGGTCACTACAGGATCGTGTTCCAGAGCCGCTTTGATATGTTTGTAATACGTTTCGGTATCTTCGCCGTTTATTGCGTGTACGGAAACCCCATAATCCTTAACCAGCGAAGCCGCCACATCGTCCTGCGTACTCAATGGGTTGGAAGCCACCAGTACCAAATCGGCGCCGCCCGCTTTTAAAGTGCGGGCTAAATTGGCTGTTTCTGCGGTAACGTGCAAACAGGCGGACATTTTTTTTCCGGCCAGCGGTTTTTCTTTCTCAAAACGCTCACGGATGGCCCGCAGCACCGGCATATCCGCATCCGCCCATTCAATCCGTTTTTTCCCCTGAGCAGCCAGGTTTAAATCTTTAACATCATGCTCTACCATTGGTTATCCTTTCTTTATCTATTGCAAATTTTGTCATTGTTATTACGAAAGAAGAATTTTACATAATATTTGCATCAATTAAAAAAAATTTTTAACCCGGTACAGATTTGCGATACCTTTTCCTTTTCATTTGAAACCATTTGATACAAAGCGTAAATTGAGCGTAATTCATTCGGGAATGATTATGCACGAGATGTCGATCGCTGTCAATATCGTGGCTATTGCGGAAGACACGGCCCGTCGTGCCGGCGCCAAAAAGATAAATGCCATATCACTGGACCTCGGCGCATTGTCCGGAGTTGTTAAAGACGCGCTGGAATTCTGTTTTGAATCCGCCTGCAAAAATACCATGGCCGAAGGGGCAGCACTGGAGCTGCGGGTGATTCCGGCCCGGGCTGTGTGCGAGAGCTGCGGGCATCGCTTTGAAGCGGAACAGATGGCCCCGTTGTGTCCCAATTGCGGAGAGCTGGTCTTTCAATTGAACGGCGGTACAGAGCTGAAGGTAAAATCAATTAACGTGGATTAAAAACAAGGGGATAAATTATGTGCGATACTTGCGGCTGCGGCCAACCGGCAGATGCTGTCACTTTTACCAAACCCGGCGATCAGACGCATCACCACGAACATCCTCATCCACACGATCATAATCATGAACATCCTCATGATCACACCCATTCGCACGATCACGATCATCACCATCATCATACCGAAGGGCGGGAAGTGACGGTGGAACAGGACGTGCTTTCCCGCAATAATTTACTGGCAGAACGAAACCGCGGCTTTTTTGAGGCCAAAAACATTCTGGCGCTTAATCTGGTCAGTTCGCCCGGCTCGGGTAAAACCACTCTGTTAGAGCGGACTATAAACGATTTAAAAAAAGAAATCCCCTTCGCGGTAATCGAAGGCGACCAGCAGACCATGCAGGACGCCGAGCGCATACATGCTGTGGGGGCGCCCGTTTTACAGGTGAACACCGGCAACGGCTGTCATCTGGATGCGGAAATGATTAACAGAGCGGTGAAAGAACTGAATGTGGCCGACAACTCTGTGCTGATGATCGAAAATGTGGGCAATTTGGTCTGCCCGGCGCTATTCGACCTGGGCGAGGCCCGTAAAGTGGTTATCATCAGCGTTACGGAGGGCGACGACAAACCGCTTAAATATCCGACCATGTTCGGCGCTTCGGAAATTTGTATCATCAATAAAGTGGATCTGCTGCCTTACGTGGACTTCGATGTGGAAAAATGCAAAACCTACGCTTCGAAAATCAACCACCATTTAACCTTTTTTGAGCTTTCGGCCAAAACCGGAGAAGGACTCGAGGCCTGGTACCGTTGGCTTAAAGAACAAGTACGGCCGCAATAATCTGCCTGTATTACAAACCGGGGGAATCCATTGAGGGCCAATTCCGTAACATCTACTCAACGTCTGCGCATTCTTATAAACGGTATCGTACAGGGTGTGGGATTCCGGCCTTTTGTATATAAACTGGCACACGAGCTGAACCTGTGCGGTTTTGTGATCAATTCCAGCAATGGCGTGGAAATCGAAATACAGGGTTCCGAAAAGGCGCTTCGGAACTTTGTGCGACGGCTGGGTAAAGAGGCGCCGCCGCTATCGGAAATTATATCCCTGGAAAGCCGCTCCATCCCGCCAGAGGATTGTGCGGGTTTCCATATACAAAAATCGCACAGCACAAACGACGCCCGCACACTCATCTCTCCGGATATCAGTATCTGCGAAGACTGTCTGCGGGAGTTATTCGATCCGGGTGACCGGCGTTATTTATACCCTTTTATCAACTGTACCAATTGCGGACCGCGTTTCACTATCATTCATAACATTCCGTACGATCGTCCCTACACATCGATGGCTTCGTTTCGTATGTGCGACCAGTGCCAGCGTGAATACGACGATCCTGCCGATCGGCGGTTCCACGCTCAACCCAACGCCTGCCCGGCCTGCGGCCCGAACATCTGGTACGAAGACGCCGCCGAAGACGAACAGCGGACCGACGGTTACCAGGCCATCGAAGCGCTGGCCCGGGATTTGTTGAACGGTTCCATTGCCGCCATTAAGGGGCTGGGCGGATTTCATCTTAGCGTGGACGCCCGCAACGACGAGGCGGTACAGCGCCTGCGTCAGCGTAAAAACCGCGAAGAAAAACCGTTGGCCATTATGCTGGCCGATATGAGCGCGGTTAAAACGCTTTGCCGGGTAAACGGGAAGGAAGAAGGCCTGTTAACCGGTCCGCAGCGGCCCATTGTACTTTTACAAAAACGCGCCGGGGCTGATGTGTCGCAGTGGGTGGCTCCCGGCAACCGCCGCCTGGGCGTTATGCTGCCCTACACGCCTGTGCATTATCTGCTTTTTGAGGAATTGAAAAAACAGCAGCCGCAAAAACCGCTGGTTCTGGTTATGACCAGTGCTAATCTTTCCGAAGAGCCGATCGCTATATCCAATGAAGAAGCGCGTCAGCGACTGAAGCGGATTGCGGATCGTTTTCTGATGCACAACCGTGATATTCTGGTGCGCGCCGATGACTCGGTTTTGATGATCCCGGAGAAGCATCCTCTTTTTTTAAGGCGCAGCCGCGGCTATGTACCCCGTCCCGTTTTCTTGAAAAACAAGGGACCCTCCGTGCTGGCGGTAGGAGGCGAGTTGAAGAACACCATCTGTCTAACCAAAGGAAATCGGGCTTTTTTGAGCCAGCATATCGGCGATTTGGAAAATTTAAAGGCCAACCGGTTTTTTGAAGAAGCGATCGAACACCTGCAGCGTATTCTGGAAATCCGGCCGCAAGCTGTTGCCTGTGACCGGCATCCCGGGTATTTTTCCACCCAATGGGCGGAGGCGCAAAAGCTGCGCCCCCTTTTTTATGTACAGCACCATCATGCCCATCTGGCTTCCGTGCTGGCCGAATGGCGGTTAGAGGAACCGGTGATCGGAATTATTCTGGACGGCACCGGTTACGGATATGACAAAACCATCTGGGGGGGAGAGGTTTTGATCGGCGGGTTTACGCAAATTCAGCGTTATGCCCGGCTGCAGCCGCTGCCTCTTCCCGGAGGCGACGCCGCCATTAAACAACCCTGGCGTACGGCGGTAAGCTATCTTTACGCGGCTTTGGACGGCCAATTACCTTCGTTGCCGTTTATGCGGAATAAACCCGTAGAAATGATTTTGCAAATGCTGGATAAGAAAATAAATACGCCGCTTACCAGCAGCTGCGGGCGCCTGTTTGACGCCGTTGCGGCCATGAGTGGAGGACGGACGGAAATCCGATATGAGGCTCAGGCTGCCATTGAACTGACGCAGTCGGTGAGCCGATTACCCGATGAAACGTATGATTTTGAGATAAATAATGGAACTATTTTAATCACCCCGCTGATCCGGTCTTTAGTAAACGATTTGATTCTTAGGAAAAGTTTTTCTTATATTGCAGGGAAATTTCACCAAACACTCATTACCCTGTTTACTGAAATAGCCATTCGGGCACGCAAGGAAACGACCCTCCGGACTGTTGTGTTGAGTGGCGGTGTGTTTCAAAACGAACTTTTAATCAGGGGCCTGACTCAATCCCTGGAAAATCAGAATTTTACAGTTTACAATCAACGCCGGATACCGCCCAATGACGGGGGAATTGCCTTGGGACAGGCCGCCATTGCCCGGCATCTTTTAAATGAAAGCAAAACCGATGTTGACTATTCAGTTTACCATTAATATTGAGGTGTCGTTATGTGTTTAGCCATCCCGGGAAAAATTATCGAAACCTTTGATGAGAACGGTTTGAAAATGGGCAAAATCGATTACAGCGGGTCTGTCAGCAAAGCCTGCCTGGCTTATGTACCCGAAGCTGACGTCGGACAATATGTTATTGTACACGCCGGTTTTGCCATTTCCGTTCTGGATGAAGAAGAAGCGCAGAAATCGCTGGAAGCCTGGGATGAAATTACCGATAAACTGCGCGAAGAAGGTTACGAGGTAGAGAACGAACCGCTTTCGGATAAAAAGAAGCGGGAACAGGATCAAAAATAGTGCCTATTTTTTGAGGGTATCCAAACAGCTCAGCCACCTCCGAATCGGGATGAATGTTCCTGCGGAAAAGCGGATTTTTAATTCGTTTTAAATGCAGCATTCCTATAACCAAAACGAAGGAGGATTTACCATGAATCAATTGACTGTAGGCGGCATTATTAAAAATGCCATTCAGATCGGGCTGCAAAACAGCGTTTCCATTATGGGCGCAGTTATTTTATGGTTATTAACAATTTGGATCCCCTATATTAATGTGGGCACAACCATTGCCATGGTGGGATTGGTGGTTGCTTTAAGCAAGGGGGGCGTTATTTCTCCCACGGAAATATTCGATTCAAAATATCGGAAAAGTATGGGTGAGTTTTTCATACTGATTGCTTTTATTGCGATTGGTACGCTAACCGGTTACCTTTTTTTGGTGATACCCGGTATAGTGATCTCTATCGCCTGGGGCCAGGCATTATACCTTTTGATAGATAAAAACATGAATCCCAGTGAAGCGCTTACCGAAAGTAACCGGATAACATACGGAAAAAAATGGACCATTTTTTTTGGCGAACTAATTTTAGCCCTTATAATACTTGCGATCATTATGTTAATCATAGGTATTTTGAATACAGTATCCGATGTGTTGACTATCATTTTCGGTGTGATCGGTTATCTGGTGTATTTTTCTATCATAATGGCGGCTAAGGGCTATATTTACGGTCAGCTTACCAAAGAACCGGAGACAAGTCAAAACGCATGAAATATTTAGATGAATTCCGCAACCCGGAAATTGCCCATAAAATTATAGATGAGATCAAAAAAACCGTTACCCGGTCATGGGTCATTATGGAAATTTGTGGCGGACAAACCCATTCCATTATACGCAATGGGATAGACCGGCTTCTTCCTCCGGAAATTGAGCTGGTGCACGGTCCCGGCTGTCCCGTTTGCGTTACGCCGCTGGAGCTCATCGATCAGGCGCTGGCCATTGCCGCTCTGCCCAATGTCATTTTCACTTCTTTTGGCGATATGCTTCGCGTCCCCGGTACCAATAGCGATTTATTCCAGGTGCGATCGCAGGGCGGCGATGTGCGCATGGTCTATTCTCCGCTGGAAGCGCTCAATCTGGCCCGGCAAAATCCGGATAAAGAAGTGGTATTCTTTGCTGTGGGATTTGAAACCACGGCGCCGGGCAATGCCATGGCCATCCACCAGGCCGCCCGCGAAGGCATTACCAATTTCAGCGAGCTGGTCAGCCATGTACTGGTTCCCCCGGCCATGCGGGCCCTGCTTTCATCGCCAAACAATCGGGTACAGGGCTATCTGGCAGCGGGGCATGTATGTGCGGTGATGGGCTGGAATGAATACATCCCCATCGCCGAAGAATTCCATGTACCTATCGTTCCCACCGGTTTTGAACCGATGGATATTTTGCAGGGCATTTTAGCCGTAGTAAAGCAACTGGAAGCCGGAGAGGCTTATGTCGATAATCAATATGCCCGCGCGGTAAAAAAAGACGGCAATCCCGCCGCCCAAAAGATTGTAAACGAAGTGTACCAAATATGCGATCGCAAATGGCGCGGCATCGGCCTTCTGCCGCAAAGCGGTATGTGTATTAACGAAAAATACCAGGCTTATAACGCGGCCTCTAAATTTAACGTGGGGCATATCCATACCGAAGAACCCGATATCTGTATCAGCGGGCTTATCCTACAGGGCTTGAAGAAGCCGGATGCCTGTCCCGCTTTTGGAAAAGACTGCACACCGGAACATCCTTTAGGCGCCACGATGGTCTCTTCGGAAGGCGCCTGTTCCGCATATTTTAAATATCACGGGTGAAAATATGTCGCAGATTACCATCGATTCATTTTCCTGTCCGCTGCCCATTATGGATTACGACACGATTCAACTGGCGCATGGAGCCGGAGGAAAACTTTCTGCCGAACTGATCGATAAAGTGTTTATGCCCTGTTTCGGAAACCAAATTCTCGATAAAATGGAAGATCAGGCTGTGCTGGAACGACCGGAAGGACGACTGGCTTTTACCACGGATTCGTTTGTCGTCAGCCCGGTCTTCTTTCCGGGAGGCAACATCGGCGAACTGGCCGTCAACGGCACGGTAAATGATATCTGTATGAGCGGAGCAACCCCCTTATACCTCAGCGTAGGATTTATTCTGGAAGAAGGACTGCCCATCGAAGAATTGCACCGTATCGTCGTTTCTATGAAAGCTGCCGCCGAACAAGCCGGTGTGCGCATTGTTACCGGCGATACCAAAGTGGTAAACAAAGGCAGTTGTGATAAACTGTTCATTAACACTTCCGGGGTTGGCGTGATACCCGAGGGATTGGAAATAAGCAGCCGGCGTATCCGGCCCGGCGATAAAATCCTGCTTTCCGGTACCATAGCGGATCACGGCATGGCGGTGATGACGGTACGGGAAGGATTGTCGTTTCAATCGGCCATCGAAAGCGATACGGCCGCTTTAAACGGAATGGTAGCAGCTATGCTGGAAACCGGAGGACAGATACACGCCATGCGCGATCCAACCCGCGGCGGCGTAGCTACCACATTGAACGAATGGGCAAAGACAACCCATCTGGGCATCCGGATTCAGCAAAACCGTCTGCCGGTTCGCGATGATGTTCGCGGCGCCTGCGAAATCCTGGGCATCGATCCGCTTTATGTGGCCAACGAAGGTAAACTGCTCGCAGTAGCCGCCCCGGAAGACGCCGAAAAAATTCTTCTGGCTATGCGTCAACATCCGCTGGGCAAGGATGCTGTCATTTTTGGGGAAGTAGTTGAAGACCATCCCGGAAAAGTGACTATGATGAATCCGTTGGGCGTAGAACGCATTATCGATATGCCTGTCGGCGAACAACTTCCACGCATTTGTTAAGGGTTTAGATATGGAACTTCAAATTCTGCTGATTACGGCTGTTTCCATCGCTTTTATCCACACCTTAATCGGCCCCGATCATTATTTGCCGTTTATCGTAATGGCCAAAGCAAGAGGGTGGCGTATTGGCAAAACGTTAGGGATTACTTTCTGGTGCGGGGTTGGCCACGTGCTGGGCTCGGTGGTTTTGGGTATTGCCGGCGTCGCTTTGGGCGTAGCCGTTCAATCATTGGAAATATTGGAAGGCTATCGCGGTGATCTGGCTTCATGGCTGCTGATCGGTTTTGGCATAGCTTACGGTGTTTGGGGTGTCCGTCTGGCCTGGCGGCGCAAAGAACACGTCCACCCGCACGATCACGAAGATGATCATCATCACCATAAACACCATCATCTGGGCAGCCATGCTCATCTGCATGGAGACGAGCAATCGATTACGCCCTGGGCCTTATTTGTGGTATTTGTCCTCGGCCCCTGCGAACCGCTGATCCCCATTCTGATGTATCCCGCAGCTCGCGGCGGCTGGATGGACCTGCTCTGGGTTACCCTGGCCTTTGGCGCGGTAACCATCGCTACAATGATGGCCATTGTTTTTGTAATGGTTAAAGGTCTGGCCAGGATCGATCTTGGATTTATGGAACGGTATATCCATGCTTTAGCCGGTTTTATTATAGCCGTTTCGGGTTTGGCTATAAAATTGTTCGGGTTATAAGCCTTTTTAGCTCATTTTATCAAGATTATTATTTGTGATAAAGATCAATTTATTTAAGATTTCGTTTTTGATTTGGCGAATTTTGTTTGCTCTCCATCCGCTTTATTTCTATATTTTTTAGTGTTTCCCACTTTCGAATATCTATTACTTTCCCATAAAAATAAAGGAGGCTTTATGAAGAGAATTGGTACGATTATATCCATCATACTGTTTCCCTTACTTCTTCCGGCACAAAACATTTGGTTCAATGAAATCCATTATGATAATGATGGCGCAGATCAGGATGAATTTATTGAAATTGTTTTGGAGAATGCCGGCAATTACACGCTTTCGGATTTTACGATTACCTTATACAATGGTAACGGCGGCGTCACATACGATACGAAAACATTAGATCAGTACACGGAGGGCACAACGCAAAACGGGTTTACACTTTACTATTTTAACTATACGAATGCCGGTGGCTCTATTCAAAACGGGTCGCCCGACGGGATGGCGCTTTCTTACCAGGGGACGGTTATTCCCGGGCAATTTCTCAGTTATGAAGGGACTCTTACCGCCACCGACGGGCCTGCGAACGGAATGACTAGTACGGATATCGGTGTTTCCGAGACCGGAACAACACCCATAGGCCAGTCATTGCAATTACTTGGCAGCGGTACCCAATATTCCGATTTTACCTGGGCCGGCCCCTATACAGCGACTCCCGGTTTGCCTAACACCGATGGCGGCGGAAATGATCAAACCCTGCCCGTTGAGCTCACTTCATTCACGGCCAAAGCGGGTGACCGTTTTGTGGCTTTACATTGGAGCACGGCTTCGGAACTGGATAACCAGGGCTACATCATTTTACGCAGCCGGGAAGAAGCCGGCGCTTACGAGGAAATTGATTCCTGGGAAACCAATCCCGCCCTTCGCGGCGCAGGCACGAGTACACAGGCGCACAGTTACGAATTCGTTGACCGGTCTGTATTCAATGATATTACCTACTGGTATAAATTATTAGACGTGGATGTAAACGGAACGCGGACCGAGCATGGGCCGATTTTTGCCACGCCCCATCAAACAGACATTCCCATCGATCCGGTTATCGGGGATATGCCGAAAGACTATGCCTTATTCCAGAATTATCCCAATCCGTTTAACCCGTCCACAACAATTCGATTTGATATTCCGCAATCAAAAGAAGGGCTGGTTAAGGTTAGCCTGAAAATTTATGATCTTATGGGACGTGTAGTGAAAACGCTGGCCGAAGGTGAACTGCCTCCAGGCCCCTATGCATTGAAATGGAACGGGGATGATTCCAATGGTAATAAATTACCGGCTGGGGTGTATTTTATCCAACTGTCAACCCCAAATTACAAAAGTGCGCGTAAAATGGTTTTGGCCAAGTAACCGGTCATTCGAATACACAAGATTTTAAATCGAATCGACATTCCAAACGGGTTCTGCAATTTTAATCGTGCTTCTATCGCACCAATTGCAGAACCCATTTAATACGAGTCCAGTTCACACCTGTCCAAAATAGGATGTATACATCACCTAATTGTTAGGTTGGGGTAACTCCCCCGTCTCGTTCCCCCCCATGCCACGGCGGACAAGCCCACCACGGTGGACAAGCCCGCCTCAGCGGACAAGCCCGCCACGGCGGACAAGCTTAGCAAAGGGGAAGCAAAAAGGAGTAAGGGGTGCGTTGTAATAAGGGGTATCTTGCAAATTGAATATCATACCTATTATATGATGACGGTTTGGCTTTGTGGCCGACCGGTTGAACCAATTTAAATTTAAAAGGTTAAAAGCATCCTATGGCTTTGGATTGCGTTTTTTATTTGACCGGAAGGAGCATATTAATATTCGTATGGATATCGGATTTGGTTATAGAACCAGCGGTGTCTATTTCGGGCTTGAAGAGGCTTTTTGAAATGTAAATTTCATAGGGAAATTTTAATGTTTTTTACAAGGAAAGAAAAAGGCTGTTTTCCGAAAATCGCTCTTCTGACCGGCGCAATCATTGTGGTATTGCTTTCGTCCTGTAAACAGGATAACCCTGAGCCGGGAGAATGCCAGGCGCAGGAAAAAGGAGAATCGCCCTTATACAGTCATTATATCTATATAACAACATCCGACGACGGTATTCATTTCGATCCGCAAAGCGCTTTAATTTTGGAACACGCTTCGGTCGCCGATTTAACCATTGGAAAAGACGGTTCCATCTGGGCGTATTTTGTGAACGGACAACCGGGTAAACACGGCATCTTTGCCGCCCGCCAGACCAAAACCGGAGCCTGGGAGATGGTGGACTGCATCAAAATAAACGACCGCTTTAACGGCAACGCTGTAGACCCGGATGTTACCCGCCTGCCCGACGGCCGATATCGTTTGGTCTATTTTGAGGGGAATTTCGTATCACAAAATCTTCAACCGGACGACCCCCATCCTATCTACAGCGCTGTTTCCGAAGACGGTATTCATTTTGTCGTTGAAAATCTGCTTATCGCCGAACAAGGCGTTACCGATCCCTCGCTCATTCAATTGCCGGACAGCAGCTGGCTTCTGGCTATGGTCAGGGGTAACGAAACGCTATTGGCCGCAAGCGAAGACGGCGCCTCATTCACGCTTACCGGCGTAACCGTTAAAGAAGTCGGTATTCCCGAATTAGGCATCCTCCCGGACGGCCGCGTGGTTTTGTATCTGAGCAAAATATTTGTTTCATCCGATAAGGGACAAACCTGGCAGCTCGTCGAAGACGCCATGGTTCCCGGCAATGGCGCCGACCCATCCCTGGTGGCTATGCCGGCCGGGGGCTACGCCTTTTCCTTTAAACGTATTTTTTTAGAGACGCATTAAACGATCAATCCAGTAAATGTGTTACCAAACCGCTGCGCAGTTTGGGTTCGAACCAGGTGGATTTGGGCGGCATGATCTTACCCGCATCGGCAATGGCCATCAAATCTTCAATGGAAGTAGGGAAGAGGGCAAAGGCCACGGCCATCTCTCCGGAATCCACACGCCGTTTCAGCTCTTCCAGCCCGCGGATACCGCCCACAAAATCGATGCGTTTGTCCTTGCGTGGGTCGCCTATGCCCAGCAGAGGCACCAGAATATTATCCATCAAAATGGAAACATCCAGCCGGCTTACGGGATCGTTGGGATCAAAAATACCTTCTTTAGTCGTTAATTTATACCATTCGCCGTCCAGGTACATAACAAAGGTATGCTTTTGCTGCGGTTTTTGCGCTTCCGCGCCCAATTTTTCCACGATGAATTTGTCCGCGATTTTTTGCAGAAATTCTTCTTTGCTCAAACCGTTCAGGTCTTTTACCACCCGGTTGTAATCCATAATGTACATTTGATTATGCGGAAAAATAACCGTCAGGAAAAAATTGTATTCTTCCTGTCCGGTGTGATTGGGATTGGCCGCTTTGCGCATATCGTAAACCCGTGCCGCCGCCGCCGAACGGTGATGGCCGTCGGCCACGTACAGGCAGTCCAGTTGGGCAAAGGCTTCCTGCAAGGCTTTGATTTCAGCCTCGTCATCAACCACCCAAAGTGTATGGCGAATACCGTCGTCGGCGGTAAAATCGTTTTCCGGTTCGCGCTGAACGATTTTATTGATGATGGCGTCTATTTTCGATTGCGCTTTGTACGTTAAAAATACCGGCCCGGTCTGGGCGTTGAGGTGATTAACGTGATTGACCCGGTCGTCTTCTTTTTCCGCGCGGGTCAGTTCGTGTTTTTTGATCAGGTCCTTTTTATACTCTTCCACCGAAGCGCCGGCCACCAAACCGATCTGTTCGTGATCGCCCATGATTTGACGATATACGTAAAAACAAGGCTTATCATCCTGCCGTAAAACGCCTTCTTCCCTTAGACGGCGCAGATTTTCCGCGCCTTTTTCGTACACTTCTTTACTATATAAATCGATGCCTTCGGGCAAGTCGATTTCCGGTTTGACGATATGCAGGAATGAATAGGGATTGTCTTTGGCCATTTCCCGCGCTTCGGCGCTGTTCAGAACATCATAGGGCGGAGAAGCCACTTTTTCGGCCAGTTCTTTTTTGGGCCGCAATCCTTTAAAGGGTTGAATGACGGACATATTTTATCTCCTATTTTTTGATCAGGATAAGTGCTAAAATTACAGAATTGTATGCTAACTTCAAAACAATTTTTCTACTTTTACAACCCAATTATCTTTTGCAATTACACGGCTTGTCGCTTAAATTAATCCATTGGAAACGTACTTTACATGCAATGCTTAACTTGTGTTAAATCAATAAGATAGAAAAATACATCCGCAAT
This sequence comes from Caldithrix abyssi, assembly GCA_011369465.1. Taxonomy (GTDB): domain Bacteria; phylum Calditrichota; class Calditrichia; order Calditrichales; family Calditrichaceae; genus DRQG01. The sequence goes on along the minus strand of DRQG01000146.1, from coordinate 11,790 downwards.
TTTTGCGGTGTTCTCAGAGAGGTTGTCTGTTGTCATTTGTTCATCTGCATAGTCACACGCATTACTCGCTTTTGGACGGCGCCGCCAAGATAAAGGAAATCGTTCAGCGCACGGCCGAACTGGGTATGAACGCCCTGGCCATAACCGATCACGGTAATTTATTCGGCGTTTTGGAATTTTACAGCGAGGCGGAAAAGGCGGGCATCAAACCGATCATCGGAATGGAAGCCTACATTGCCCCGCGGGAGCGCACTCTGCGCAAACAGGTTGACGGCGAGTCCACTTCCTATCATCTGGTTTTGCTGGCTAAAAATGAAATGGGTTTCAAAAATCTGATCAAACTTTCCTCCATCGCTTATCTGGAAGGGATGTACTACAAACCCCGCATCGACAAAAAGGTTTTGCGGGAACATTCCGAAGGGCTCATCGCCACATCGGCCTGCATGAAGGGCGAGGTGGCCTATAAATTGCGTAGAGGAATGCGCGAGCAGGCCATCAAAGCCGCCGAAGAATACTTGGATATTTTCGGCGAGGATTTCTATTTCGAAATTCAGGATCATCAAATCCCCGAAGAGGCGGCCGTTTATCCAAAAATTTACGAGCTGGCCAAAGAAATGGGCGTGCCCATTATCGGTACCAATGATAACCACTATCTTAGACGGGAAGATTCGCAGGCCCATGATATTTTGCTTTGCCTGCAAACCGGCAAAGACCGCGACGATCCCAACCGCATGCGTTACGGTACCGATCAGCTCTACCTGAAATCTCCGGACGAGATGTACGCATTGTTCCGGCAAACTCCCGAAGTGTACGAGCGCACCAATGAAATTGCCGAAAAGATCAATCTGAAAATCGATTTCAATAAACGCCATCTGCCCCGTTTTCCCATCCCTAAAGAGGAAGGCGAAATCAGCGCTGATGAATATCTGCGCCGTTTAACCTACCGCGGCGCCGAGAAAAAGTATCCCCGCATGGATAAAAAGGTGCGGGAACGCATCGAATACGAACTTTCCGTTATCGGCAAAATGGGTTTTGCCGGATACTTTTTAATTACGCAGGATTTTATCAATGCGGCGCGGCAGAAGGACATTCCCGTCGGGCTGGGACGCGGTTCCGCGGCCGGCAGCATTGTGGCCTATTGTCTGGGGATCACTCAGGTGGATCCGCTGCGTTACGATTTGCTCTTTGAGCGCTTCCTCAATCCCGAACGCATCACCATGCCCGATATCGATATCGATTTTTGTAAGGAACGCCGCGATGAGGTCATCGAATATGTGAAAGATAAGTACGGTCGCAAAAACGTAGCTCAGATTATCACTTTTGGTACCATGGCCTCGCGCGGGGTGATCCGCGACGTTTCGCGGGTGCTCAAAGTACCGATTCCCGTGGCGGACCGCATCGCCAAGCTGGTGCCCCACGAAGGCGCCAAACCGATGCCGCTGGAAAAGGCCTTCAAAACCGTACCGGAACTGAAAGAGCTGGCCGATAGCGACGATATCAATATGCAGGAACTGGTGCGTTATTCCAAAACGCTGGAAGGCATTGCCCGGCATTCTTCGGTGCACGCCGCCGGCATTATCATCACGCCGGACGATATTACCAATTATGTGCCGCTGTACAAAAATTCCGACCAGGAAATCACCACCCAGTGGACTATGAACTGGAGCGAGGCTATCGGTTTGCTGAAGATGGATTTTCTGGGTCTGCGCAACCTGACCGTTATCCGCAAGGCGGAAGAGATGATCAGCGAACGGTTGGGACGCCGCTTCCGGGTGGACGATATTCCTCTGGATGACGAGAAGACGTTCAAGTTGTTTGGCGACGGACTGACCGTGGGCGTGTTTCAGTTCGAAAGTTCCGGTATGCAGGAATATCTGCGCAAACTCAAACCCTCGCGTATCGAAGACCTGATTGCTATGAACGCCCTCTATCGCCCCGGCCCGATGGATATGATCGACGACTTCATCGACCGCAAATTCGGGCGGAAGAAGATCGAGTATCTGCATCCCAAACTGGAACCGATTCTGGAAGAGACATACGGCATCATCGTCTATCAGGAACAGGTGATGCGTATTGCTTCCGAATTGGCCGGTTTTAGTCTGGCCGAAGCTGATTTGATGCGCCGGGCTATGGGTAAAAAGAAAAAAGAGGTGATGGAGGAACAGAAAAAAATCTTCACCGAGGGCTGCATAAAAAATAATATCGATAAAAAGGTCGCCCAGAAGATCGCCGAGCTTATCGCTAAATTTGCCGAGTACGGGTTCAATAAATCCCATTCCGCCGCTTACGCCATCATCGCCTATCAAACCGCGTATTTAAAGGCCCATTTTCCGGCGGAATTTATGGCCGCCAATCTGACCAGCGAAGTAAGCGACGGCGACCGGGTGATGACGCTGATGGACGAGTGCAAGAAGATGGGCATCAAAATCAAACCGCCGGATGTGAATTACAGCCAGGCGCATTTTGTGCCTCTGCAAGATAACGCCATCGCCTTTGGCATGGAAGCGATCAAAAATGTAGGGGGCAGCGCCATCGCTTCCATTGTGGCGGCCCGGGAGGAACTGGGCCGGCCCTTTAAGAGTTTGTTCGAAATGCTGCAACATGTGGATTTGCGTCTGGTCAATAAAAAAGTACTGGAAAGCCTGATTCAGGCCGGGGCGATGGACAGTTTGAGCGATAACCGCGCCCAGCTGTTCAACAGCGTGGAAAAAGCCATCGATTTTGCTCAGGAATATCAGAGCCGCAAACAAAAAAATGCCAATCAGCGCAGTTTGTTCGATCTTGGCGGCAGTGGTTCGGACGAAACAATGATATCCTATCCCGAGCTGCCCGACGTGCCCGACTGGAGCACTACCGAAAAGCTCAAAAAAGAACGCGAACTGCTGGGATATTACGTGTCCGGCCATCCGCTGGAACCCTACAAAGCGGTGGTAAAACTGTTCAGTACGGATATTTCGCCCTTCATCGAAGCCGTGCTTGGTTCCGAAGACGGAAAAGTTCCGGAAAACAAAAGACCGCCCCAGGTGCTGCGCATCGGCGGGCAGATCACCGACATCCGCACCACCTACGATCGCAAACAGCAAAAGATGGCCTTCGTGAAAATGGAAGATTTCAACCGTACCTATGAGATTGTAGTCTTCAGCTCCGTCTATCCCCAATTCGAAGCCCTCCTGCAGACCGACCGGATGGTTCTGGTTCAGGGCAGGCTGAACTCGGACATCACCGACAGCGTTATTAAACTGATTGGCGAGCGTATTTTCGCGCTGGAAAATGTACCGGCCGAACTGACCGAATCGCTTCTGCTGCAAATCGGGAAAGAGCAGATCGACGAAGAGACCGTACACCGGCTCAAGGTCAACCTGCAATCCAGCCCCGGCCGGCAGAAAATCTATTTTGAATTTCGGCCCAACGGCACCAAACCGTACCGCTTTGTATCCAACGCGCTCACCGTTAAGCTGACCTATCCGCTGCTGAGCGAAATCGATAAATTGATCGGTTATGAGAACATCAGAATAAAGGTGCATGAGGAATGAGGGTCGTTGTTCAGCGGGTAAAAGACGCTTCGGTGCATGTGGACGGCAAGCCGGTGGGACAAATTGAACAGGGCTTGCTGCTTTTAATCGGTATAGCGCGCGACGATAGCGAAGAAGATATTCGATTTGTAGCCGATAAATGCGTAAATTTACGCATTTTTGAAGATGACCAGGGCAAGATGAATCGTTCTCTGCTGGATACAGGCGGAGGTGTGCTGGCCATTTCGCAGTTTACCCTATTGGGTGATACACGCAAGGGGCGCCGTCCCAGTTTTATCGATGCGGCACCTCCGGAAAAGGGCCGGGCGTTTTATGACGCTTTTGTGGAGCATTTAAAAACCTATCCCATCACTGTCGAATGCGGCATTTTCGGCGCCATGATGGATGTGCGTTTTACCAATTACGGCCCGGTAACGTTGCTGGTGGAAAGTAAAAACAAAAAGTAACCGCGGAAACAGTATGAATCAAACACCGACTTTCTGGCAAAAATTAAAAACATCCCGCATCGTTCGTTTTTCGTTGTATGTGGTGGGATTTGTTCTGTTTGTCATTTTGATGGATAAGGTGGTTATGCCGATGTATGTGCATCTCGGGGATGAACTGGAGATGCCCGACGTTACCGAAATGACGGTTGAAGACGCTACCGCCCAGTTGGAACAGCAGGGATTTTCGGTCATCATCGCCGATTCCATTTACGACGCCAACTATCCCAAAGGCGCTGTGGTGGAACAGAATCCTTATCCCTTTTCTCGGGTTAAAAAGGGGCGGCATGTCTATCTGGTGGTCAGTATCGGTAAAAAGCCCATTATTATGCCCAACCTGTTTTATAAATCGCCGCGCGACGCCGAACTGATTTTGAAATCATACGGTCTGGAACTGGGCTCAAAGAACTATGAATATAACGATTTTGCGGTGGAAGGCGTGGTGATCGGTCAATCGTACCCGCAGGGGCAAAAAATAAAACGAGGCGCTAAGGTGGATATCACCATCAGTCTCGGCCCGTTTCCCACCGTAAAAACCGTTCCCGAAGTGGTTGGCAAGAGTCTTAATGCGGCCAAAAAACAACTGCGCACATTGGGGCTGCGCCAAATCGAGGTGGAATACGAAGAACGCGAAAACATCCTGCCGGAAACGGTTCTTAAACAAAGCATCAAAGGCGGCACGCCGATAGAGGAAGGGATGAAAATCTTGCTTACCGTGAGTAAACTGCCGCCGCAGGAGGATGAATAATTCGTGCCGGAAGCGCTCTCATTCCCTCAGGAACTAAAACGCAAAAGCATCCACATTGCCACGGCGGTCATTCCCATAAGCTATTTTTTATGGTTTTCACGGGAACAAATTTTCTGGCTGAGTGTTTTTTTAACTATCGGGTTTTTTACGGCCGACATTCTGCGGATGAAATTTGCCCTTGCGGAAAAATATTTCATTCGTATATTTTCACCATTACTGCGCAGCGGTGAACTGCAGCGCCGTTTTACGGGCGCCAGTTATCTGTTTCTTGGAATAACGATTACCGTGGCGGCGTTTCCCAAAAAAGTGGCTGTCCCGGCTGTATTCATCGCTGCTCTGGCTGATTCGCTGGCCGCTTTGGGCGGTAAATTGTACGGCCGCCATTCTTTGCTGGATAAAACCTGGGAAGGAACGCTGACCTTTGCTGCCGTTGCCGCCGGTTTAACCGGCTGGTTCTGGGGATTCGGCTTAAAGATGTTTGTGGTGGCCATTCCGACCGCTGCTGTTGAACTGGCCGGTGAGAAGCTGAACGACAACCTCACGGTGCCCATTTTGTCGGCGCTGTTGATACAGGCTGTATATTTATAAGGATATTTTTGAATGAAGAGATCGCTGATTGTTTTTTTGCTTATCATTTTTGTTTCACAGTCGGTTCAGGCATTATCGTTTCGTAAATATGCCGGGGAATTTTTAACGCTGGGAGCGGGCAGCCGCGCCCTGGGTATGGCCGGCGCTTTTACCGCCGTAGCCAACGATGTAACCGCCGGCTATTGGAACCCCGCCGGATTGATCGGCGCCGACGGTCTACAGATCCAGTTTATGCACAGTAAGCAGTTCCTGTCTTCCATTCAATACAACTATCTGGCCGCCTCCAGCCCGATGGATGATCAGTCAACGTTGGGTGTTTCCTTTCTTTATCTCACCGTAAATAACATTAAGGACAGCCGCGACGCCTGGAATGAGGCCGAACAAAAAGTGGATCCGTCCAAAGTAACCCTGTTCAACACCGGCGATTATTCCTTTCTTTTCTCGTATGCCCGCCGTTTCGACGATCGCCTGAGCTGGGGTGTTAACGTAAAAATGATGTACCGCGATTATAAGGTGGATCAGGCGCTGGGGCTGGGTTTTGACGCCGGACTACGCTACCGCCCGCTCGAAAATCTGTATCTCGGTTTGATGATCAATGATCTTACTTCCACGCTGATCGCCTGGAACGATCATCCCAAAGAACTGATCAAACCGTCGGCACGGCTTGGTGTTACCTATAAACTTCTGATTCCTTCGGTGGATTTGCGCATTCAACCGGCGGTGGATATTAAGTTTTACGGCGAAAACAGGCAATATTCCAGTCAGGTGAATGTGGGCTGGCTGAGCGCGGATTTTTTTAGCGGAGTGGAACTGGCTTACAATGAAATTATCGCCCTGCGGGTGGGGCTGGACGATTTAAACCGCTTCAATACGGGCATCGGCGTACAGATACCCCGCATTCGTTTCGATTATTCGTTTACCTCGTACCAGAGCGAACTCGGGGATATTCACCGCATATCTTTTCATCTGCAATTTGACGGCATATTATAATTCATCCAATAACTTCTTTGCTTTTTCAGCCTCGGGGCTGTGGGGATATTCCTTAATCAGCAGGGTGCAAGCGGTACGGACTTTTTCGGTTTGCCTGGCTTTTCTATAAAGAAGCGCCGCTCTGTACAGGGCGGCAGGCGCGTAAGCGTCTTGCGGAAAGCGGCGGGCAAAAGTAAGCAGCGTGGCGGCGGCCCGGGGCGGATTATTGAGCTGCTGTTCGTATAGATCCGCCATTTTTAACAAAATAGTATCGGCCAGGGAATCATCGGCAAAATGGCTGAAGAAAAGATTGTAATATTTTACCGCTTCCGGATAACGCTTCTCTTTTTCCAGGATTTGCGCGCAGTATCGAAGCGCTTCGGCCCGGCGGGGATGCTCGGGGAAAGTTTCCACAAGCAGCTGATAATTATTCAACGCTTCTTCGGCATTGTGCCGATTCAGTTGATAGAGTCTGCCCAGATGAAACTGCGCTTCGCCGGCAACGTCGGTGCCGGGAAACGAATTAATGATTTCGATAAAATTGTGCATTGCTTTTTCGTCCTGCCCCATACGGCTGTATTCCACGATACCCGTTTGTAAAAGGGCTTCCGCCTTGAGCGAAGATTGCGGAAACAGATGCAGCAACAGACGGTAGCAGCCGACGGCGGAACCGTATTCCTCCAAAGCCTCATATAAACGGCCTTTCCATAAAAGTAAAATATCCTCTTTCTCTCCGGCGTCGCCGTACAATTGTTCGTAACGGTTGAATTCTTCCAGTAATATTCCGTTAAAAGGGGGGATTTGTAACTGGTATAAAAAAGAGAGCAGTTCAAAATGGTTGAGGGCGCGGTTTTCGAATGGTATTTGAACGTGTAATTTATTCCGCAGCGGTTCCGCTTTTTCCAGTAATTGCGGATATTGGGCCTGCTGAACCAGGTCTTCAATGCGTGACCGGGCGCTGTCGGCCTGCGCGCTTGTCGGATGCAGAAAGATTGTTTTAAAATGTGTAAGTACGGCCCGGTAAGGCTGCCCGGTGTGTCCGTACAAATTGGCCAACATGCTCAAAACTTCGGCATCGTTTTCGCTGCCGGGATAGCGCAGCAGAAAGGCGTTGAAATCGGTGATTAAAAATCGGGTGTACTGGTTCTGGTCGTTCTCCATATACAGTTGTTCCAAAACCGCAAAGCGCCGGGAAGCCTCGCGATTCTGTTCCTGGGCGACGATACCCAAAGGCAAAAATAAAAATAAAAGGATAAAAACTGTTTTTTGAAACCGCATATTATCCGCTCAATTTCAAAGGTGTAACAAAAACAACCTGTTCATTCCTTAATGTTACCGTACCCGGGGCCGCTTTGCGTACCCGATGTACATATCGGACTTCCGTGTAAACGACGGGAACGGTACCCGAATGACGCGCCTTGCTGTGGGCCGCGGCGATGGCGGCTGCCTGTTCAATAACTCTGGGCGGCGGTTTTTTGTTCCGGTCGGGCAGACGTAAAATTACATGCGCGCCCGGCACCCCCTGGGCGTGCAGCCAGATATCCCACTTGCGGGCAATTTCAAAGGTGAGACGGTCATTCTGCTCACCGCTTTTGCCGATTAAAACTTCCCAGTCGTTCTCTATCCGTATTCGGTTGAAGCTGTAAATGCTTGAGTCGTGCCTTTTGGCGTCGAACCGCGCATCCTGTATGAGATTTCGCCTCAGACATTCTTTGTAAACCGCCTGTAATTTAGGCATGCGGTCGGCGTTGTGTAATTTTTCCTGCAAATTACGGATTTCTTCCAGCTCCGCACGATAGGTATCCTTTTTGATGTCCTGTACCGCTTTCATCCGCCGCAGGTCTTTAAACTTATTGAAATAACGCTCGGCGTTTTCGCTAACCGATTTGGCCGGGTTCAGTTTGATGGTTACTTTGGACGGTTTTTCACTGAAAATGTTATCCAGCTCTACCTGAGATGCGCCGGACGGGATGGTGTGTTTAAAAGTGAGCAGCAGGTTACCTTTCATTTCGGCTTCCTGCTTGCGCTGCTCCAGGTCGGCCAGTTCTTCTATCTTTTGCAGAGCCCTTTGCAGCTGTGAAGCGCGTTTTTCCAGCGCCTGCCGGCATTTGGAATACATAGACTCAAACTGACGGTGGAAACGCCGCTTATAAATAAAGGCTATCCAGGCTTCGTTAACCGTCGAATAGATTTGGTAACGTATGCCGTTTTGCGCTTCCGAATGATGCAGACGAATGAGTGATATTTTGAAAACGGTCTGCTGCTTAAAATAAAGATAGACCGGTCCGCCGCGCAGTTCCCGGGCGATTTCGGTTAGAATTTCCCGCAGCACATTGTTCATCACAGCGGTTTTATCGTATCCGGCCGCGGCCGTTTCTGTAATCTCCCCCGTTTTTTGTTCATAGCGGAAGAGAATTTCGTCAAGCAATGTGCGGTTGACGGCCGCGAAACGGGAACGGATATATTCCGCAAGGGCTTCCCGTTCTTCACAGCGGGGCGGATCGGGCAGGGGGGCACCGTCGTAGGCGGTTAAGTCCGCCCTCATATTTTGTTCCCCGGAAAGCGTCTCTCCCGATAGGCGCTTGCCGCGGTCTTGTTTGGGATGAACGGCGATTTTACGAAATGCCTCCACCGTTTTCCCCCCGGAATCCCTGATCAACAGGTTGAAATCTTTTCCGTACAGAACGGCTTCCACGGTAAACAGCTCGGTTTCCAGTATCACCTGTTTATCGAACGGCAGGACGGAAAGGCGGCGTACGGACTGATTTTTCAGGATGGAAAAAACGTAATGGCGCGGCGCTTTTTGATCGATGCGGCGTTCCAGCAGCACGGCCGGCGTTTGCACATCCATGATAACAACAAAATACAGCGGGTTCCCGACGCTGCGGCTTAGTTCAAAGACAATGTCGGTCTTGTTCAGCACAAAAATTTTGGTTATGGTTGCGCCCGTCAGCGCCGGGCCGATTTCGTCCGTTTGCCTCCGGAAGAGGTAATAATTGCTATGCATTGGCTTTTTTGCTTTTGAAATATGTTGTGGTTAAATTTCCGCTCACGCATCGGCAAAATACGACGATTTGCATTGCCAATCAATGGACTTAACAGGATGGGAATCCTATGCACAGTATGACCGGCTACGGTAAAGCCGAAAAACGGGAACACGGGCTGGACGTTGTTGTTGAAATCAAAAGCGTCAACAATCGTTATCTGGATATTTTCTTACGGCTGCCCCGGGAATTGTCTTTTATGGAATACGAACTGCGCGAACGCCTCAAAAAGAAGGTGGTGCGCGGTAAAATTTCGGTCAATGTAAACATCAGCGAACATCTGTCCGGCGGCGATGAGGTATATTTGAACGAAGAACTGCTGGAAAACCGCCTGACGCTGCTGGAAAAACTGCGCGCCCGGCTTGCGGACGATCAGCAGGTTTCGCTTGACCATTTATTGCAATTTCCGGAATTGTTCGAGTTGAATCTGAGCGCTTTTGCGGAAGATGCGTTGCGCGAATTGGTTTTTCCCGTATTTGACGAAGCGCTGGAAACCTTTAATCGGATGCGCAACGAAGAGGGCTTGTTCCTGGCCGAGGATATTGCCCGCCGTTTAAACCGTCTGGAAAAAATGACCAATGAAGTGCGCCGCAAAGGCAAAAGAAATATGCGTGAAGAGTTCGACCGTATGTGCAACAATGTATATAGCCTGGTGGACGAGGGCAAAATTGACCCGGCCCGGCTGGAACAGGAAGTGGCCGTCATTTCCGATAAGATCGACATCACCGAAGAATGCGTGCGTATGGCCAGTCATATCCAGTTGTTTCGACAGTTGATGGAAGACCGCGGCGAGGTGGGGAAGAAAATGACCTTCATTTTGCAGGAAATGCTGCGTGAGGCCAACACCATGAATTCCAAAACCACCGATGTGGAAATTTCGCATACGGTAATCAATATGAAAGAAGAAATCGAGAAAATGCGCGAGCAGGCGCAGAATCTGGAATAGACGCTTACAGAAAAAGAGGATTGATGAAATTCATTTCGCCCTATATTGCTTTTTCCGCGCCGTCGGGCGCCGGTAAGACCACCATTGCCAAAACTCTGCAGGAAAAATATAAAAACGAGCTGGTTATTTCGGTTTCGGCTACTACGCGCCCGCGCCGTCCCGAAGAGCGCGACGGAGTGGATTATTTTTTTTTAAAGCAGGAAGAATTTGAAAAAGCCATCGCCCAAAACCGCTTTCTGGAATATGAACAGGTACACGACTGGTATTACGGCACGTTAAAGGATACGGTGGAAGAAGCGGTTAAAAAGGGTAAAACGGTTTTGTTTGATATCGATGTGAACGGCGCGTTGTCCATTAAAAAACACTATCCGCAAGCGGTGCTCATTTTCATTCAACCCCCTTCGGAAGAGGCCCTGATTGAACGGTTGAAAAACCGCAAAAGCGAAAGTGAAGAGACGATCCGCAAACGCCTGAAGCGTATGGAATATGAGTATTCCATGGTCAAACATTTCGATCATATTGTAGTAAACGATGACTTGCAGCGCGCGGTGCGGGAAATCGAACACATCATAACGGCAAAGTAAATTATGGACGTCATCTGTCTCGACCGTACGGACAGCAGGTTGTTTTTTGCCGCGGATTTTTTAACCTATTTGAATGACAGCGGTTACCAGGTCGGCATTGTTCCGTCTTCGAAGCAGGCGGATAGTTACCCGGCTTTCCTGCGCCATTTTCCGCATTTGCGCATAATGGATGCCGGGGCGGAAGAGAAGGCGGCTCTCTATATCGTCTTTACGGATACTCCGCAGGATGTACAGGATAAAAACAGGCCGCCGCAGACGCTTTTTTTTCCGCTGATTCCCAAAAAAAAGAAATCGGACTGGAATAGTGTATGGGCCGAGACGGTTATCCCTTTGGGGGATGATCCGAATGTGAGCCGTCCGGTGTGTGTCGGCGACTATCTTTCTGCCTGCGATATGCTGGAACGGGCAATGGGCCGGGCGCCTTTGCAAGGAAAACGGCTGCTGGTCAGCGCCGGCCCCACGGTGGAAGATATTGACCCGGTACGGTTTATCACCAACCGCTCTTCGGGGAAAATGGGTATAGCCGTGGCCCGGGCCGCTTACCGTTTGGGTGCGCGGGTTACGCTGGTGCTGGGGCCGGCTATAGCGGCTGTTCCGCCATATCTTAAGGTTGTGCCGGTGCGTTCGGCGGAACAAATGGCCTCGGCCGTGCTGGCCGTCTTCCCGGAACATGACGCCTATATCGCCGCCGCCGCGGTGGCTGATTTTACCCCGCAGCAAAAAGCGGAGCATAAAATAAAAAAATCGCAAAGCGGGCTTTCTATCCAATTAAAACGGACAACGGATATCCTGGAAGCCCTGAAACAGCGGCGGGAGGATCAACTGGTGGTGGGTTTTTCCATGGAAACGGAAAATCTGCTGGAAAACTCGCTGAAAAAACTGAAGAAAAAAAATCT
>DRQG01000145.1 GCA_011369465.1 Caldithrix abyssi | reverse complement strand
AATGTCAAAGACCGTTTGGGCTATTTTTATGACCCAATTTTTCAAAAAACAAAATAAGTCAATATACGCTGTTCTATCACCCTAACAACCAACCCCTGCAACAGCCTCTTCGAAAGAGAGGGGGAATTAAAGGGGGTGAGTTGCCATTTTCTGCAAGCAGGATATTGTTTTAATTTCTATTTTGGACAAGTATGATAAAATTTAAAAAACAATCATCAGCCCGCCTGCTATGCTGTGATAATAACCAAAATTGTAGTCCGCATGCAAATTAAAAATCAAATATTCGGCGCTTATGCCAACGCTATATTTAAATTTATTATTTCCATTAATAGTCACTGAACCATAAGAGTCCTCCGGAGCTACAGGCAGCAAATCCGTTTTAATAACCATAGAGGAGTTTTCATAAGAGACGCCGCTGTAAACACTGAAAATGGTTTTTGGAATATCGGACGAGGCATGCAGGTTCATTGCAAACGCACCCGAAGAGATATAATCATCCAGACTGAAAGTATGATACATGGCCTGGACGCTCACCTGAACCGGCACAATCGACATAATAAGCAGATCGGACAGACCATATTTAACACCGCCGCCCCATACGGTCATCCTGCCCAGATCTTTATTTTCGTATTGGCTGAATCGAACCATAAGTTCCACATTGTTGAACATTCCCAGATTTAATTGTAATAACGGAAATCTAAAGGCATTTTTGTCAATTCCCGCTATTGCTTCATTGGCCGGGTAACTATTTCCAAAAACGGTTGGAACCTTTTGTTCTTCTCCCCCGGCTAATTCTTTGCTTACAAAATAGCGTGCCTCTTCAGGAATGATTACGTATGCCCCTTTGAGACCTATATCAAAAGAGGGAAAAGGCTTCACCCCACCGGAATGATATGCTGCCGAGCCCAGCATCAACCCTACCGAAGTGGCCATCGGTTGCATATACTCTTTAAGATACCCGACACTATAGCCTCTTTCTAAAAGAGTAGTCAGGTTTTCTTTGAGGTTACCCGCTTGAAGACTATGTATTAGCAGCAATAGTATCCAGATAAAACGTTTCATCCATCCTCCGCAGGAGCTGCCGGATTACCCCTTACAGATAATCCATCTTTACATTACCGAATAAGTCTGAATTCTTTTTCCTGAGCCAGTGCTTTTTTTTCTTCCTCTGGCGTGGGATATTGATAATATACCTGATTATTTGAATATCTGCCAAACACTTCAATAACCGCATCGCTTAAGAGCAAAGGATCTACATATTTCTTCGTTATATCGTGCAGAGAAACGGAATGTTCCTGAAGATAATTTTTAATTTTCGTCTTTTCTTTATCATCTTTGTTCAGAAAACGCACGATTTTGTTTTGTCTCGAACCGATAAGCAGAGAGCCGTGTTGCAATATGCTATCGGAATACAGCTTTTGTGCGCTGCCAAGCAGTTTTTTGCCGTGCAGGCGCAGTTCGCTTTGGGCAGCACGATTGAAGCAGGCAAAGGTGGATTTACCTTTTTTCAAATAGTTGTCGGTCAATTTTTCCTGTTGTAGTGTTACCGCAAAGCCTAAGTTTTGCAAAGCTTCTGCAAAACATACGTGAATAAAATGATAAAGTTTGTGCTGATTATAACTTTTCCGCGGGACGATAAAAGCATAGGTCAATTCCTCACTATGAAATATCGCGCTGCCCCCGGTAGGTCTGCGTACGGCCTGGCAGCCCGCTTGTCTAATTTCGTTTAAGTCGAGGTCCTTCTCATTCTGATGATGGCCTATGGACACACAATATGGCTTCCATCCGTAAAAACGCAGTATAGGCATGTTGTCCGGCCGGGTGCTTTGAGCCAGAACAGTGTCCAAAGCCATATTGTACGAGCCGCTAAAAATTTGATATGGAATAACGCGAAGTAAAGGAAACGACAGATTCGATGTATAATCAGCGGATAATGCCACGTTCACTCCCGCGCAAAAACCCGATAAGATGTTCAATTTCAGGAGTTAATGTGAGGGTGTTTTCAATTTTGGCGATGGCTTCTTCCGTAGTAAGCTTCTCCCGGTAGAGCATTTTATAGGCGCGTTTCAATTCCTGTAATGTCTCGGATTTGAAACCTCGTCTCTTCAAGCCAACGGAATTGAGGCCGGCAAATGTCAGCGGTTCGCCCATGGCCAAAATATACGGCGGCACATCTTTACTCACCCTGGAAAGGCCGCCGATAAATGATTGGGTTCCGATATGCACAAATTGATGGATAGCCACCATTCCACCTACTCCGACATGATTCTCAATCGTTACATGACCGGCCATATTCACGGCATTGGCCAGAACCACATAATCACCGATATGGCAATCGTGAGCCACGTGAGCATAAGCCATAATAAGGCAGTTACTACCCACTTTGGTTGTATAACTGTGGGTGGTGGCGCGGTTTACAGTGGCGAATTCACGGATGGTTGTATTATCGCCAATTTCCACAAAGGTTTTTTCGTTCCCGAATTTTAAATCCTGCGGTTCCGTGCCGATAACGGCATTGCTGAAAACACGGCATTTTCTACCGATACGCGTGCCGCTGGCAATTACGGCATGATAGGCAATCTCCGTACCGTCGCCGATGATTACGTCGCCTTCTATAATACTGTAAGGACCGACTTTAACGTCCTCGCCCAGTTGTGCATTGCTGTCAACAACCGCTGTAGGATGTATTTTTGTCATTCCGGAATTCCTTATTGATCGACCACGGCGGCCATCATTTCCGCTTCACAAACCAGTTCGCCTTTAACGTAGGCTTTTCCGGCCATTTTAAACGTAGTACGTCGGTTTTTCAGCATTTCGAGTTCCATTACCAACTGGTCTCCCGGCTGGACGATTTTTCGAAAGCGCACATTGTCTATTCCCATAAAAAATACCAGCTTACCTTCCACATCATCCTTATCATTGAGCAAAAGGATACCGCCAACCTGGGCCATCGCCTCTACAATAAGCACCCCGGGCATGACCGGTTTTTGAGGAAAATGCCCCTGAAAAAACGGTTCATTGGTGGTCACATTTTTTATTCCAACGGCTTTTATTCCCGGTTCAAACTCGATGATGGCATCCACCAGTAAAAAGGGATAACGATGGGGCAGTATTTTTTTGATGGCATTGATATCAAAAACAACCCCTTTGGAAGAGACATTTTGGTATTTGCGCATCAGTTTTTGTTTTTTATAGTACTCGCGCAAAATACGGGCAAATTCTATATTGCTCTGATGTCCGGGACGCGCCGCCAGAATTTGAGCTTTGATGTTCACTCCCACCAGCGCCAGATCGCCTAAAAGATCAACCAATTTATGCCGGCAGGGTTCATTTTTAAAACGCAATTGTTTATTGTTTAGTATTCCGGATGTTCCCAGCTCCACATCTTCGTCAATATTGAATAGTTTGCGCAGACGGTCGATATCCTCTTTATTGAGATTTCGGTCAACAATAACCACAGCCGAGTCAAGATCGCCCCCTTTTATCAGTCCTTGCTCTGCCAGGGCTTCCACTTCGTGTAAAAAACAAAAGGTGCGCGCCGGGGCAAATTCGGAAATGAACTCGCGTTCCATTGAGAACAGACCGGAATGCTGGCTACCTAAGGCCGGATTTTTATAGTCTATCATTACCGTTACCCGGTAATCATCGGTGGGCAAGGCGGCAAATTCGATGCCGCGTTGTTCATCCGAATAAGTGATCGGTTCCTCTATAACCACATATTCCTTCTCGGCATCCTGTTCCTCGACGCCGGCTTCCAATAATTTATTTACGAAGGGCATGGCCGAACCATCCCCTATAGGGGGCTCGTTAGCGTCCAACTCGATGCGTACATTGTCAATACCCAACCCGACCAGCGCAGCCAAAACATGTTCTACAGTATGCACTTTAACGCCTTCTTTTTCCAGCGTTGTACCGCGCAGGCTGTCCACCGCCTGATCCTGCACAACATTTTCTATAACAGCCTCTATTTCAGGACCGTTTTCCACATCGGTACGGATAAAACGGCGGCCGTAATTTTCCGGCGCCGGCTTAAAGGTGATTCGGGTTTCATTGCCCGTATGCAATCCAAATCCTATATAGGTTACTTCTTTCTTAATCGTTCGCTGCTTACTGTCCATGCACGCTCCGAAATTATTTCTGACTCTTTTTCAATTCCTCTTTTAAGGCGATGATTTCATTTTCCAATTGATGAATTTTTTTAACCATTTCCGGCAGATGTCTTAAACTGACATCTATCCGTTTTTGACGGGATAGCGGTAAAGCCGGGGTGCCGAACATAACGTTTTTTTCCGGAACCGATTTTGTAATTCCGCTCTGTGCGGCCAGAATAGCGCCGTCTCCTACGGAAATATGCCCGGTAATACCCACCTGCCCGGCAATGGTAACATGGTTGCCGATCTTCGTACTGCCGGCAATACCGGTTTGGGAGGCAATGACGGTATGACTTCCCACCTCCACATTGTGGGCTATCTGCACCAAATTATCCAGTTTGGTGCCCTTGCGGATTATTGTTTCACCCAGCGTGGCGCGATCGATGGTTGTATTGGCGCCGATTTCTACATCATCCTCAATAACCACGCTTCCCAACTGAGGTATTTTTTCATACTTGCCGTCTTTTGGCGCAAACCCGAAGCCATCGCTGCCAATCACGCAGCCATTGTGCAGGATAACACGATTTCCGACCCGACACTCCTCTCGGATGGAGACATTGGGATAAAAAATACAATCATCGCCAACCTGCACGTTTTTTAGCAACACCACCCCCGGATACAGTGTAGTATCCTTACCCACCTTGCAACCCGGTCCAATATAAACGAATGGGCCGACGTGGGCAGAGGGGTCTACCTGTGCAGTGGGGTCGATCACGGCTTGATCGGATTTTCCTGTTATATACCTTTCTTCAGGCGGGCTAAAAAGGCGCAATAAAAAAACAAAAGCTACATAAGCATTTTGAACGATAATTTGCGGTAAATCCAAACCATCTATTTCGGATTCTACCAAAATAGCGCTGGCTTTTGTTGTTTGGAGATGATGCTGATATTTTAAGTTGGCCAAAAAGGTAATTTCACCCTCTTTGGCCATTTCAATTCGCGCCGGTCCGCTTATTTCCAGATCTGCTGCCCCGCGTAGCTCACCGCCTAAATACTGAGCAATTTCTTTTAATGTCATACCAGGCCTATGCTATTTCCCTGCGGCGCCTTTATTCAGCTTTTCGATGATCAGGTCTGTAATATCATATTTAGGCAGGGCGTGTACCAAAGCTCCGGAAGAGGCGTCGAAAATAAAATCGTATCCTTCCTGTTCGCCGATATCGGCAATCAATTTATTTATTTTATCGATAATCGGTTTGGTAAATTCCATGCTTTTTTTGTACAGTTCACCTTCGGGTCCTAATTTTTCATATTTATATCGTTCGATGGCCAGGGCTTTTTCCTGAGCTTGTTTCATTTTTTCCTGTTTCTTCTCGGGGCTGAGCAAGAGACTCTGAGAGTCGATCTCTTCGATCATATCGTTGTATTCCTTAACCATTCTCTGGTATTCCTGGTCATATCCGTTACGGATTTCGTTCAGTTTATTCTGCACATCCACGTATTCCTGGTATTCCGATAAAATACGCTGCGATTGCACATAGGCAAACTTTTGCGCCAATGTCGGCAGTGTAAATACCAAAATTACAATACTTAAAGTGATCCATTTTACCGTTCTCACAAAAACCTCCTAAAATTTAATTATAATTGGGAGTTAATTCGATTTTTGTTTAAAAAGTGCAAGTTTTAATATAAGAAAAAAACTAAAATCGACCAAATTGAAAATGTACCTTCCATTGCCCTTTACGCTTTCCGTACAGATCGATATAGTCGAACCCGTAACCAAAATCGATACCGATAATACCGATCATAGGCATAAATAACCGGACACCGGCGCCCACAGATCTTCTGAGCTCGAATGGATTGGTCTGACTTACCTCAGCCCAGGCGTTACCTGCCTCGGCAAAGAGCAATCCGAATATGGTCGGGTTAGGCGCTATGGGGAAGCGCAGTTCCAGGCTGTTTTTAACCATGGTCTTGCCTCCTTTGGGGCTGCCACGGGCAGTAAGCGGCCCCACCTGACCATCGTCGTAGCCGCGCAGCCCTTCGGCAAATCCTAATCCGCTGCCGCCAATGTAAAAATATTCGCCATACAGGATAAAGCTGTTTGTTCTGAGCTGATGAATCAAGCCATATTTGTTCAGACTGTGCAGAACGAGACCAAATGGCAGCGGTATGAACCATTCCGCAACAAGTATGCTTTTAAAGAAATGTTGATCCCCGCCAAAAGGGCCGCCGGATAGTTCCGTACTCAAGGAAAATACAGAACCCTTTGAGGGGAATTCCGGATTATTACGGCTATCGCGGGAAATAATCTGCGTCAGACTGATCTGCTTGGTTTGGCCTTGCTGTCCGTAAAAAGCATAGCCGGCAAACAGCTCGGGGTCTCGGATGTTGGTAATAGAGGTGAGGGCATAACGAAAAATCCAGTCACCGCGAAAATAATTATCCGGCCAGTAGAGACGTCGTCCAAGTCGTAATGTACCGCCGGTGTCATGACGATCCCAGGGATAAAATCCGCCGCCGCTGCGCGTATCAAAGATGGAAAAACCGGCCAGGGTAGGCGTATTAAACAGCCAGGGTTCGGTGAAGCTGAGCGAAATGGAACGATAGATACGGCCGAACTGCCAGTCGAAAACCAAACGCTGGCCGTCGCCCCCGGAAAAAGGACGCGCCAACGAAAAATTATTAAAGGTCAACCCCACACTGCCGATCAAACCGTCGCGCTGGCTGTAGCCGGCGGACATATTGGCCATATCGGTTGATTTTTCCTGAACATCCAAAATAAGATTTACATGGCGGGGGTCTCCCTCAATCATGCGGACTTCGGGATTGGCATAAGCAAAATAGTTAAGAATGGTTACGTCACGGATGGATCGTTCCAGTTTGGCGGAATTGAAGATATCTCCGGGATGTATTTTGAACTCACGTCGTATGACCTTCTCGTTGGTTTTATCGTTTCCCCGGATAACGATTTCCTTTATCCGCACCACATTGTTTTCACGTATTTTAAAATGGACATCGAGGGTATCATCGGCAACCGGAATCTCGTGCGGCTGGATCTGGGCAAACAAATATCCCTGATTGTAGTACATTTTCTGCAGGCGATCCCGAATCCCTTCGTCATATTTTTTCTGATCGTAGATATCCCCTTTTTCTATATCCAAATTGGACAATAGCTCTTCATCGGTAAAAATGACGTTTCCTTCAAAGGTGATATCGCCAAAGTAATATTTATTCCCCTCATACACCCAGATATCGATATATAAGCCGGTTTTATCCTCGGAATAATAGATGGAATCGCGTAAGACCTCGGCATCGCGAAAGCCATTTTCCTTATAAAACTGAACCACTTTATCCAGGTCTTCCTTGTATTTTTTGGGATCAAAATCGGCGCTCCGCCACCAGCGGTCTTCTTTTGTATCTTCCATGGCATCTTTTAAATCATCCTCTTCAAAATTTTTATTGCCATGAAAATGGATGGCCTGGATTTGTACCTCGGCGCCTTCGTTTATTTTTAATTGCAGATTCACCCTGTTTTTACCAAGACTCAAGGTATCAAAATTCACCTCGCATAATAAAAAACCTTCTTCGTGATATTTTTTAAGCAGATTTTTTTTCATCCGGGCTATTTTGTCCGGACTCACGCGCATACCACGGTAAGTATCGAGTTCTTTTTTGATTTCGTCTTCGGAAAGTTCGTCATTTCCTGTTATAATCACTTCATTCAAGCGGGGATATTCTTTTACTTTAATAAGCAAATCTACCCCGTCTATGGATTGATTGGTTACAAATATTTGTATATCGGAAAAAATGCGTAGAGCCCACAGGTTTTTGACGGCCTTTTGCAGGTCTTCACCCGTAATGTCTCTTCCGGCAACCAAACCGGAATTGAGCCTTACCATACCGGCATCTGCTGTGGTATTTCCTTCTACAGTGATGGAATGTATTTTTATTTTTTGAACCTGTGCGTCGATCAAAGACAATGGTACAAGCAGTACAAGAAAAATCCAGACGAATTTCCGCACCGTTTTCCTCCCGGTTTAAAATGAGAATGAGTGTCTTAGGCGTATTTTAAAATCATCCAAATATTGTTTATGGAACTGGCTTCCGTAAAAGCCAAAAAGCTCCCGGTCGTATTTAAATTCAACGAGAATATTTTTCAAAAAGCGGTACTCTATGCCAACCGAGTGATTAATACCAAATTCCACATCCGTTTGGTTGGCCACGGAAACCAGCTGCCCGGTATATGTAATAAACAGGTTTTGCGAGAGATATTTGCCAACAGTCAAACCCGAACTCTGCATAAGCATCAGATACGATGTGCTGGTTACAAACGGATTGACATAGTAGTTTGATCCGTAACCCTGTGCGGGCGTTCCAAGGGTGCTGTAGAACAAATTTCGGGCAATGGCAGAGTTGATCCGCACCATATCCATACCCAAACTTTTTTCCAGTGCTCTTTCGACGGGTCGTAACAACGGTCGGATTAGGTACCGTTCGGTAACAGCTCCGCCAACCTGAACAGCCTTTTCCTTAACATTCCCCACCGAAAAGCCCATGTAAGCTAAAACCTGTTCCTGGGTTTCTCCAATTTGCGGGTCGGCAGATACAAGCTTAAAACGGAAGTTTTCCCAGTTGCCTTCCTGTTTTTCTATGCCGGTCTCTTCATCAACCGCATACAAATCGAGATAGATCGTTTTTGGCGCGGCGCCAATACTGTCGCGGATTGTAGTCCAGGCCCTTCCGGAGACGAAAGGCAGCGGATTATTTCGTGTAAATTCTGCTGAAAATCGGTCAACACGAAAAACCTGATCCAGGTATTCCAGCCTTCCCCGGGTTGAAACGAGGTCTCCTTCCGGTTTAAAAGTACCCTGATTTATAATTCCGCGCAACCTTAAACCTTTACTCGTTTCATCCACATAAAGTTCCATATTTACCCGATCGATAAAAGCAGGAATATCGCGGAAGAAAATAACATCTTCTCCGGATTTTACCAGTAAATCCCAGTCAATTTTGGATAGAAAACGCACCGCCACCGAAGGTCTCTCAGGGGCGTCCCCCTTCCTGATAAACGGATAGGTTAAATAGGTGTTATATAATAGAACTTTACCAATAGCTTGCGGATGCCGGACCGGACCGGCAAAATAAAACGGATGCCCTGGGCTTAAACCGGTTAAATAAAAGAGGCCACTGTCTTCCTCCCTCATCAGACCCGGGATGTGCACCTCCACACCATTTTCGCTGGTTTGCATGGCCAGAATACCAAAATCGAGGTCCAAATTTTTAAAGTACCAATGTTTTAGTTTGCGCCCGTCCGGTAACACTACGTTTCGTTTGGTGCTCAACTGTAATTCGTTGCCATCAACAAAAGCGGAAAGATGCTCGATATTTATCTGGTTTGTACCTTCTTTAAACCGGATAACGCCGGATATATTTTCAATATGCGGGGCAACATCCGCCAACCACAATTCCCCGCGGTCGATATTCAGTATTCCACGTTTTACTTTTATATTTTTACGGGTTCCGGTTACCTCCAAATTAAGAGAAGTTAGGGAAGCTCCGTTTACAAAAAAGGATTCCCAATAAGGGATAAAGCTGAATAAATCACCGTCAAACTGAACCCCCAGATCCAGCGGTTTGGTTTCGTCCATAGGCAAAACGCCATCAACAGTAATATGGTAGCGACCCGCTTTGGCTAAATATAGCTTATTTATGATAAAAGTATGAGCAGGCCACTTATAAAATTTCGTCAAATCGGGAAAATGATCTTCTAACGATAAACTTAACTCTTCAAAAACCAAATCCTGTACGCTTCCATTATCGATCCATAACCGGCCCTGTATTTTTGGATTTTGAACCGTACCGGTCAATGAAAGTTCATACGCCCCGTCACCGGTGAGCATATCGTCTTTACCGGTAAGCGACGTGACTATTTTCTGCATATCCAGATTTTTTCCTGAAAACCTGAAATTTAGTACTTCAAGTTCCGGATCCCAATTTCCCTTACCCGTTAATACGGCGAGATTATTCAAACTCACGGATAATGAATCGACACTTACACGCTGTTTGCTTACCACGGCTAAAACAGACATCTGATAATAACCGATTTCATTGAAAACGAATTTATCGCCGTTCAGTTTGGCGATAAAGATCGGATCGTGCAACGTACCATTAACAGCAACTTCACCATCGATTGTACCTTGAAGGCGGAAATCTTCTGCCCGTGTAGAGTCGCTTAACGTTCTCAAAATATTGAATTTATCAAATCGGATTACACCGTTCACCCCGTTATTCATTTTTGTGGATAGCGTAAGATCACCGCTTATACCCGCCGGAAAATGTAATTTAGTATTAATTCTTTCGGCGGTCATACTCACATCGTAAAAGCCCAGTAAATTTCGAAATCCCACACTTCCCTTTATGTGGCGGTTTACCGAAAAAGGATGAGAAATAACCGTATTTAAGCGAAAACTGTTTCGCTTATTCTGCAAATCGTTTACAAAAATCTGTCCATTTAACTGTCCGAATGTGCCCGAAAGACGGGCATCAGTGGCAAATCGTTTTAAAAATGACTTTATTGAAGGATCGCTTGTAAAATCCGCAAAGGGATAATTGACCAGATGTGCCTGCAGTTTGAATTGATCCGACAAAAAATTCTGAGCGCTTACACGAATGGAGAACCCCGGATGTGAGGTCTTATCCAGGATTAAATCCAGTTGTTTGTCATTGCCGCTTATTGTGCCGCCTGCTGCGAATACGGAATCATCTTTTTGAGCTATGGAGTAAGACCAGCTTCCCCTAAATCTTTTTCGGGACAGATCGTATGTTAAATCCAGCAAGGTTCTTTGGTTTTTTGATGAAAGCCGATCAAGAATGCCGTTTTGCATTACGCGGGAACGCCCGTCCACCCAAACAGTAACACGCTGCTTCGATATTTCATAGGCACCTTTTCCGGCAATGTGCCATCCGTAAAAACTTCCGTTGAACTGCGTTAACGAAAGTCTATTATCCCGGTATTTTAATCCGATTTTCACCTGTTTTATGGATTCATTCGGCAAAAGATGCAAAGAATCGCTATAAATGAGACCATCCAGGGTATAATCTTTTAGATCGCTATGAAAAGTCGCCTGTATATCAACGCGGCTGCGGCTTAATGCGGGAACCGGTAAATATGGTTCAAGTTTTTTAAGCGCGAAATGGGTACTGTTCAAAGAAACCGTTATTTCAGGTTGAAAAATATTTACGATGTCCCCTGAAAAATCAAAAAGCTGGCCGGAGTAATATCCACTTCCTGTGGAAACAGAAAGATGATTATCTTCGATGTTCATTAGAAACCGCATATCCGTGATGTGGTGTGCACCTTTTCGGATATCCGCATCATTTACAGACAAATGCCCGTTTATGACCGTGCTATCGGCTATTAAGCGCTTCGAATGAATCTCGAACTCACCATGTACATCACCACCCGAGATAGCAATGCTATCATCCAGAAGCGGATGTAAAGATTGTCCAATATTGTCATCATCAATGGTTACTTT
>DRQG01000144.1 GCA_011369465.1 Caldithrix abyssi | reverse complement strand
TTAGAATTCATAATAAGGCTCCTTTCTTGTTTGGTTTATCAGACAACACCATAAATAAGAAAGGATGCCTTATTTTTCCAAATTATTATCTTTTCTCTCACCCCCTTAACATACAAACTCTTCGCCGGCGAAGGGAGGGGCGTAGTTTGGCGGCTGTGTGGTTTTTAAGACCTGGGGTGGGTTGTCCGGCGAAATATCTGCTGGAGGTTTTTTACAGTCAACCGGGTGTTTTCAGACCTTCCAGGTTTTAAAAACCGGAAGGTCTTTTGGTAACCGATCTGAGATTGTAAAAAACCGCTGTCATCCCGAGGAGCGTTGTGAAATGGAGCCATCCTCTGCGGTCTTGTTGTGCTCGGTCAGTAATTCCCTGGCCCGCTTTAATGCTTTTTTGGTGGAACCGAAGATGTGACTGCCCGAATAAAACAGGTTTTCCTTTCCCACCAGTTCCTCCAAACCGGAGCGTTCAAACAACCTGGCTTCCTCATCCGTCATACCGGAAACGAGCAAAATTTTTCCATGATGCTTCATATACGAGGCGAATTGCATCATGGCCATTATTGAGGTTGCATCGATAAGTACAGCGCGCTTCAAACGCAATATAATTGCCTTCACATGTTTCCTTTTGGCGATTTTCATCATTTCTTCTTCCAAAAAATCGGCTCCGCCAAAAAACATATCGCCTTCCAAATGCACTATGACAATATCATTATTATTTTCGGAATCCGCAGGCAGTTCGTCAAATGTGTCGGTTTTTTCATCATAACATAACTCAATGACCCTCGGATATTGAACACGGCGCAGGAACATAATCAACGAGGTGGCAACACCTATAAATATGGCCGTATCCAGAGGCAGCAGCAGTGTGGCCAGAAATGTACCGATAAAGGCCAGTGCATCCGATGGCGTTATTCTTAAAGTGATTATAATGGCTTTCCAGTTTATCATCCGAACAGCAATCAGGATAATCATCCCTGCCAAAGAAGCCAGAGGTATCTGTGCAACCGGATCGCTGAAAAGCAAAATTAACATGAGTATCACAAAACCCGATATGGCCGAGGCAAAACGGGTTTGCGCCCCGGCGCGGTAATTGAGCAAGGTTCGTGTAAATGAGGCGGAAACAGGCATTCCGCTAAAAAATGAAACAACCATTTTAGCCAAACCCTGACCGTACAGCTCACGGTTCAGATTGGTTTTATCGCCGGATATGGCCGCATTGGACCTGGTACTGGCTACAATTTCCGCAGTCATAATCAAAGCCAGAGCAATACCGCCCGAGGACATCTGATAAATGGCTGACCAACTGAACTCCGGTAAACTCAGCGGCGGCAAAGAGGCATCAATTTTACCTACCAGCTCAATCCCCTTGTCCGTCCAGCCGAGATAATACACCAGAAAAGCCATCACCAGTACGGCAATTAAATGCGCCGGTAAATAAGGCAGACCGGATTCACTCTTGAAACTGTATCGCTGAATGAGCAGAATAAGAACAATTGTCCCCAAGGCAACGGCTATATGATACAGGTCCGCAGAATCGATATGCAGAATAATTTGATTTAATCTCTGCATAAAATTTGCTGCGCTCTCTTTGGGAATACCGATGGCATTGGGCAGTTGGTTTACCGCAATCAGTAAACCGGCGCCTGTTGTAAATCCTAAAATAACCGACCGGGAAATGAACTGAGCCAGATTTCCAAGCCGCAGCAACGCGGCAAAGAATTGGAAAAAACCGGCTAAAAATCCCAGAAGAAAAAACAGTCCCCAATAATTCCCATCCTGTAAAAAGGGAGCCATTGTGGCGGCAACAACGATGGAGCTGGTATTTACGGGACCGGTATGGGTGTACCTGTAAAATCCGAACAGAGCGCCTACCACACTGCCCACAATAACCGCATAAATACCGTATTGCGGCGATACCCCGGCAATAAGTGCATAGGCCATAGCCTGCGGCAGGGCAATCAGGGCAACAGTTGCCGCTGCCTGTATATCGTGGGAAAATTTGGACAGGGAATAGTTCTTAATGTCATCAATAAACGGAAAGGCCAGACGCAGGAGGTTGTTATTCTTCACGGTAATCCCATTTGGTAATTTGATAGCGTTTCATCTTTTCACAAAAATTTTTATAGTGAATTCCGGCCGCCCTGGCAGCCGCCGAAATATTGCCTTTGTGCTTAACCAATAGCCGGGAGATGTACTCCCGTTCAAATTTTTCGATCAGTTCCTGTTTTAGTTTGGTAAAAGGAATGTTTTCATTGATAAAATACTGATACCCCGACATGGTCGGTTGTTTGAGACAACTGGAAATGGTCTGATAGGAAATTTCATCGGTTTTCTCTTTAATGACAGCCCGTTCAATGACGTTTTGCAACTGACGAATATTGCCCGGCCAGTCCTGGCTGATCAGAAACTGCACCGCTTCGGGTGAAATCCCGTTGATCTTTTTTTTGAACCGCTGGTTGTAACGCTCCAAAAAATGAAAGACCAGTAAAGGGATGTCGTCGATCCGTTCCCGCAAAGGCGGCAGTTCGATGGGAATTACATTCAGGCGATAAAAAAGGTCCTCCCGGAATCTTCCTTCGGCCACATCCGCCTCTAACTCGCGGTTGGTGGCGGCGATAATGCGCACATTAACGGTGATCGTCTGGTTGCCGCCGACCCGCTCAAATTCCTTTTCCTGTAACACACGCAGAAGCTTGGATTGGGTTGACAGGGAAATATCTCCAACTTCATCCAGAAAGATCGTACCCCCGTCGGCCTGTTCAAAACGGCCTATTCTGCGACTGTAGGCGCCGGTAAAAGCGCCTTTTTCATGGCCGAACAGTTCGCTTTCCAACAGGGTTTCCGTGAGCGCTGCGCAGTTAACGCGCACAAAGGCCTCATTTTTGAACGGACTGTGATGATGCAGGGCCCGGGCGATCAGTTCCTTGCCGGTGCCCGTCTCACCGCGGATCAGCACGGTGGCGTCGGTTTCGGCCACATCGCGGATCAGTTCGAAAATAGCCTGCATTTTTTCATTTTTACCGATGATATTATCAAAGGTAACTTCCTCTTTCACCCGAGCGCGTAACTCCTTCACCTCCCGGCGCAGCCTCTGTTGTTCTACCGCTTTGGCCACTACGGAAAGCAGCTCGTCATAATTGATGGGCTTGGTCAGATAACTCATCGCGCCGATATCCATCGCCTGTACAGCGTGCTCGATAGACCCGTGGGCCGTAACCACGATAACCGGGGTATCTATATGCAGGTTTTTTAACTGCTCAATCAATTGCAAGCCATTCAAATGGGGCATCAGATAATCGGCCACAATCGTATCGTATGTTTCATGTTTGATTTTTTCCAAAGCAATTAATCCGTCATCCGCCGTGGAAACCCGATACCCGGCCTTTCGCAAATTACCTTCCATCACTTTGAGGATGGCCGGTTCATCATCGATAACTAAAATGTGTGCTTTTTGCTTCATACCAGCGATTTTTCCAAAGGAAGGATGATCGATACTTCTGTTCCCTCATTGGGTTTACTTTTAATTTGAAGGCTTCCGGAATGATTTTCAATGATTTTTTTAACTATAGTCAGTCCCAGCCCGGTTCCTTTTGTTTTTGTGGTATAAAAGGGAACGAACAAATTTTTTGTATTTTGTTCGGGAATGCCGCAGCCATCATCAGCAACCGTTAAACGCAATCCTTTGCCGTCATTCTTTAAATGGATATGTAAATGTCCACCGCTTTCCATCGCATCCACGGAATTGGCAATCAGGTTGATCAGGGCTTGTTCCATCTGTCCGGCGTCCAGGTGCACAGCCGGCGCCTCATCGAGTCCGCTGGTTTCCACCGTTATTTCTTTAGTGGTTATTTGCGGCCGCGTAACCCGTAAAGCATTCTCAACGATATCTGTGATGCGGCAGGCCTGACGCATAATTTTTTTGGGCTTTGTGAAAAATAACAGCTCCGTTGCCACGCGGTTTACCCGATCCACCTGTTCTTCGATCAGAGTAAGATAGCTGCGTGTTTCCTTTTCTTTAATCTCCGAATGTAAATAATGGGTGGCTCCTTTAATAGCATTGAGCGGGTTACGCACTTCGTGGGCTACTTTAGCCGCCATTTCGCCAATAGCCGCAAGACGGCGGGAGTCCTCCAGATGGGTTTGCATCTCGATCGCTTCCGTAACGTCTTTCACATATTCAATCACCTGTTCGATATTCCCCTGATCATCATATAAAGGGAAATCGTGGATTTCATATACGCGGTCTTTACAGGCGCTTTTATCGGTTTTTTTACAAAAGGTGGATAAATGTT
The DNA here is from genome assembly GCA_011369465.1 of Caldithrix abyssi. Lineage (GTDB taxonomy): Bacteria > Calditrichota > Calditrichia > Calditrichales > Calditrichaceae > DRQG01. The sequence goes on along the minus strand of DRQG01000144.1, from coordinate 50,478 downwards.
CTCCCGTTTTAAATACCTCGCCCGCTTTGCAAAAGCTGCAGCGGCTGGGTTTGCCGTTACACAGTAAAAAGCAGGATTCCCCCAGAGCTTCTTCTTCACTTACGTCCATTAAACGGAGCATGGTCGGATTGGCTGAGGCAATTTTGAAACCGCGGTCTATGATCATAATGCCGTCCGAAATGCCGTTAAAAATCGCTTCCAGCTTTTTCTTGCTCTTATCCAGTTCCCGTGTGGCCGCTTCGGCTTTTTCCTTGGAGTCGGTCAATTCATCTATGGTTTGGCGCAAATGCCGCAGCATGTGTCCGAATCCTTCGAATAACTTATCCATTTCATCCACACGTTTATGCCGGGGTATTTCATCGAAGGGAATATCCAGATTTCCCTGTCGAACCTGATTGACTTTTTCTGTTAAATTGAGAACCGGCCGAATCATATAACGGGAAAAAAGAAAAACGCCGATGACGCCCGTACCCACATAAAACGCGGCCAAAATCAGACTGTATTGAAGCCAACGGGCAGGATCCCTGCTTACCAGGTAATCAAACAGAACAAGGCCCGTTGCGGTTACGATAACAATGGTGGCAATGGATAAAATGACAAATTTATATTTCAGGCCGAGTTTGTTAAACATAATCTTTTGATTTCTTTCTGATTTTTTCAAATCATTTTATATAAAACATTTCTTCCACCGGCCGAAGCGGACGGTTCATCCATAAGGGGCGTCGCAGGCCGTTTGGACCGGGAGCGGGACGGGTCATTTTAAGCCATTCTTTGTACACGGCAAAAGACCGGTCCGTATCCACAAAAACGTCCCCGTAACGGTCTTCCGGATGGGCCTTTTCCAAACGCACCTTTTGATGCCAGCAGTGCATGCCGCTTATGGGATCGGGATGCACTGCATGGGTGATATTCTGATGTACACCGCCGTCACTCCAGTATATCCGGGCGGAATCGGGATCGTCGCTCTTAAAAGGCCGAACCCCGTCCACCACGCGCAGGCGCCATTTCCCTTTTTCTTCCTGTTTGATATCCACTGTATTTGTCGCCCAGCGATTGCCCGTATCATCCTGCAGCCTGCGCCAGCGTCCGATATGATGCGAACAGGCCACCACCCCCGGTTTAATGGCTTCGCTAACCCATACACGGGTAACGAAATAGCCTATCTCCGTGTTTACCCGTACCAGATCGCCGGTTTGGAGGCCCAGTCGTTTACCGTCGCTATTATGCATCCACAGCGGATTGCGATGGGCAATTTCCACCAGCCATTTAGCATTGCCGGACCGCGAATGGATAAGGTTGGGCAACCGAAATGTGGGCACCAGCGGAAAATCGCCTTTGCTGCGATCCATATTTTCTTCGTGGATATGGCTTTTGATGTACACCGGCAGGCGGTATTCCGGCCATTTCCAATCAACCAGCGTTTGCGAGTAAATTTCCTGTTTCCGGGAAGGCGAATGGAATCCCTGATAGGCTTTTCCGTCAATCATCACGCCCAGCGTCTGTCCGTTTTTACGAATCAGTCCGCTTTCTTTGTCTGTTTCCGCGTCTTGTAATTGTTTCTCCGGGACTGTTTTTTGATGCATCATATAGGTTGTTTTTTCCACCTCAAAAGCGCCGTATTTGCGCATATATTCCAGCGGCGTCAATCCTTCCTCGGCGGCTTTTTCCGGCAAACCGGGTGTATGCTCAAAAATATAACGGTAGTACTCATCGATGGTAATTTTTTCATCTTTGCGATACGGCGAAAGAAAATGCTCTTTAACTCCCAGGCTGCCGTCGGGATCGATGCGCCAGGACAGCTCAATCCAGAATTCATCCTCTTCCCATACTTCGCCGGGATTGGCCTGGTAGGTAAATTCCACCTCTCTGCCGGCTCTTCGCGCTGCCTCGCGCAATACGGGCTGACGAAAAGCAATCCATTTTCCGGAATGCGTCTCATAGCTGATCAAATCGTGCCGCTCGGCCGAATGGCCCATGGGCAAAACGTAATCGGCATAGTAGGCGGTTTCGTTCCAGGTGGGCGTCAGGGCAATATGCAGCCCGATCTTGTTCTCATCCAGCAAAGCCTCGATCCAGGTAAAGCCGTCCGGATAAGTCCACACCGGATTGAATACACGCGTAAAATAGACATCCATTTTGCCCCGGCCTTCTTTGAGGAAATGGGGCAGCAGAAAACTCATTTCAAAATGAGCCAGCGGATATTCATTGGGAAAATGCAGTTCGTTCCAGAATTTAACTGCCGGCGGCGAGTCGAACATAGTGGGTTTAAATTTATTCCAGGCCGAAGGCATCGTACCGCCCACGGTGCCCACGCTTCCCGTAAGCACATTCAGAAAGTGCAGGCAGCGCGCCACCGCCCAACCGCCTAAATTACCGCTGCCGGCGCTGCGCCAGTTGTGTGTGGCAAACCGTTCGCCGGCGCGCCCTATTTTGCGGGCCACCTCAATAATGGTCTCCTCCTTGATGCCGCTCTCTTTGGCGGCAAACTGCGGCGTGTACTCGGTGTAAAATTCTTTTAGAGCCTCAATAAAATTCTCAAAGGTCGCTTCTTTATCCGGATGATCGGCTTTCATATATTCCTGCCAGTTTACCCAGTTGCGCATAAATTTTTCGTTGTACAGACCTTCGTCCAGAATAATTTTAGCCATAGCCAGAAGCACCGCCGCTTCACTACCCGGATAGGTGGGCATCCAGTAATCGGCCATACTGGCTGTATTGGAAAGGCGCGGGTCCATTACCGCCAGCTTGGCGCCGTTCATCATTCCCTCAATAATGCGCTGGGCATGCGGGTTAAAATAATGCCCCGATTCCAGATGCGCGCTGATCAACAGGATAAAATCCGCATTGGCGTGATCCGGAGACGGCCGGTCAAACCCCTGCCAGATCGCATAACCAAAACGGGCACCGGCCGAGCAGACGTTGGTATGGCTGTTGTGGCCGTCCACACCCCAGGCCTTCAGCACCCTATCCATATAGGCTTCGTGCCCGGGACGCCCCACATGATACACCACCTCGTCACGCCGATTCTCCTGCAGAGCTTTGCGGATACGGGCGGAAATATCGTCCAGCACTTCATCCCAGGAAACACGTTTCCATTTCCCGGAGCCCCGCTCGCCGTCTCGTTTTAGAGGGTAAAGAATTCGATCCGGATCATTCAGCTGATTGATGGTAGCCGGACCTTTGGCGCAATTGCGGCCACGGCTGGCCGGATGATAGGGATTGCCTTCAAATTTACGCACCTTAAATGTTTTTTTATCGATATAGGAAAGCAGGCCGCAGCCGGCTTCGCAGTTAAAGCAGGCCGTGGGTACGATCATATAATTTTTCTTTTCACGGCGCGGCCAACTTTTGGCTTCATATTCGGTCCAGTCGTCCCAACGTTCCGGCGGGGGGTATTTTTCCAATGGGCCGGCTTCATGTATCGACGGGAGCGCTTCTTCCACTTCTTTACGCAAATTAGGAATCAGACCAAGACTTTCGGCAATCTTTTCTATGAATGACGGTGAAATATGAGATGACATATCAGCTCCAAAAAATGTTTTTCTGTTTTAATAACGCTTCAGATCTTTGGAATAACGGAGTATGGGAGTAAGGAATTTTTTACAGATATGTTTCATTTGCCCCATTGCTCCGTATTCCAATATTCCAATACTCCTTTTTTTAACTTAACGGCACCAATTGCGGGGCGCGCACCCAGATGTGCTCGGTTACATACATACCGATAAGTACCAGCACAGCGGCCGGCGCAAACAAAGCGGCTTCCTGTGTTCCGAGCATCAGCAGCGGCAGTAAATTTCCTACAACCACCGTACCTGCCCAAAACAGGATGCGAAAACGGCCGGAGACAATCATTTGAACGGTGAGTTTCGCGTCGGTTGTGGGATGTGCGGCCAGCAATTCGACGGCCAAAATAGCTATGTTTATCAGCAGACTATACAATAGCGCCGAGGCAAAGAAACCACCCAGCGTTGATTGCGGCCAGACCCAGGAAATAAGCAGACTAAAAACCGCAGACCCGGCCATAAAGGCGTGAATAAGCATGTGCGGCGCCAGCGCCGGGCTTTGCCAGAAATCACGTCCCTTTGCCTGCCCGAAAAGGAAGGCTGTGTAAACCGCTACAATTACTGAAAAGACCAACGCGGCTGTAATAATGACCGGCTCCAATTCCCGCAAGCCCAAAAAACGCCATACCATCCACAGGGTAACCAAGCCACCGAAAACGGTAATGGCATAGCCGCCGCGCACCAGCCACGATTTTTTTTGCGGGCGCAGCAACACATACAAAAAACGTGTCGGTTTGTCCAAATCTTTGATGAGCAGCATTCCGGTTAGCGTTAAAAAAACCAACGACAACACAGAACCGGCCCAGAGCATTTCCTCCGGCAACTGACCCGGTTTAAAAAGTTCGTACAAAAACGGCAACAGAAAGGCGCCTGCCGCTATGGCTTTGGTCCATACGTAAGCGGAAACTTCCCAGCCCCATACCGCGCCTTTGGATGGAGCGTCATAGACCCGCTGTACCGTTTCCTGTACCACAGCCCAGGCTTTTTCCATTACTTTGCCGTTGCCGCCATTATTCGAAATAGGCACCGTGACTCCGTAATCCTCAGGAGACTCCTGCTGAGAATAGGAAGCGGATTTTGCCAGCTCCTCGGCCATCTTGTGTTTATCCGCGGCTGAAAGGCGTTTTTCCGCATAGTGCGCAAAATGCCCGACCCCGGCCGTTTGCTGGGCCTGGGTATAGGTTGTTTGCGGCGGCGCGGCGGATGGGGTTATGGAGGAGATATCCGCGTCAATATAATACAGGTTGGGTACCGTGCCCTTTTCCACTTTGCGGGCGGTTACCTGTTCGCGGGCAATGAGCTGTGATATAGCGCTCTGCGAATCGTCTAAATCTCCGGCAATGATGGCCTGTTCCGGACAGATATTTACACAGGCCGGATTCAATCCGATATCTACGCGGTGGGCGCAATAATTGCATTTGGCTGCCGTATGCGTATTAGGATCGATATACAGCGCGTCGTACGGGCAGGCCTGCATGCAGGATTTGCAGCCGATGCAGCGTCGATTGTCAAAATCCACAATGCCGTCATCACGGAAATGCAGGGCGCTTACCGGACATATATCCACGCATGGCGCTTTTTCGCAATGGTTGCAGCGCATCACCGAAAAATAACGGCGGCTGTTTGGAAACTCCCCCTTCTCGATATATTTTACCCAGGTTCGGTTTACTCCTATGGCCACATCGTGCTCGGATTTACAGGCAACCGTACAGGCATGACAACCAATACATTTACGGTTATCGATTACAAAGCCGTAATTCATTTTTCGCCTTTCGTTAGATTAATTCTGTTTGGCAAGTATGATTTATTTCAGATTTTTCCGGATCATTGTCCCTGGCCGGCAATCCGGTTTGTACAACAAAAAGCCTTCGCTTCGTTTAAGCGATCATCTATATTTAAACTTCGATAAACCATTTTGGAAGGAAAACGCAAATATCAGGTAAGATGTAACGCAAAAAAAAGTTAAAAGATTTCCAAAGTAACTACAAGTATAAAATCTTTTTTTATCTGAGGTTAACGCGGTGGTTATATTTCGTGTTTTTTATCGATACAGTACCATCACAGAAACAGGCTCTACTGTGGCTTTTTGATCTTCCCGTTTTTCAATGCGGCTTGTCCCTGCCTGTCCGGCATTTACCACCACATTCCAACTTCCCTCGGGAATAACAAATTGCTCTGCCTTACGGTTCGGATTTATCAAAACCAAAACTTCATTCCAGCTATCACCGCTGTTTCCTTTGTGTAATCGGTAGGCGATACAACGGTCGGGTACGGAGTGTCCCGCATCATCCAAAAAATGCAAGTTTTCACGTATTTCTTCCGCTTTCTTCATACGAAACATGGGGTGTTCTTTCCGTAAACGGATCAATCCCTGGTAATACCTGAAGACGTCATAGTGTTTCTTTTTCCATTGCCAACGGATCATATTGATTGAATCCGGTTCATTGTAGCTGTTGTGCGAACCGAATTTGGTGCGCAGCATTTCCTGTCCGCCGTGGATAAAAGGTACGCCCTGCGAAGTGAACAGAATAGCCGCCGCCAGTTTATCCATTGCCACCAGCAAGTCGTCCGTAATCGAAGAATCGTCTTGCGTCGACGCTTTCAGCTGATCCCACAACGTACGTCCGTCGTGTACGGCCACGTAATTAATGGATTCGTAGGGTTGGGCTGCAAAATCATCGATGCTGCCCATGATGCCTTTTTTAACCGCTTCCACATTCAATCCCTTCTGCACATAGCCTGGTTCGGTGTTGTACCAGGGTCCTTTAAGCGCATCGCGGAAATGGTCATTGAACACAGAAAAACCTTCACCGCGCTGACGGCCTTTTACCGTGGGTTCTATGGGCGTATCGCCGGCAGTCCACGGCTCGCCGTAAATAAAAATATTGGGATCGATACGATGCAGTTCCCGTACGATTTGCCGTATGGTTTCCAAATCCATCAAGCCCATCAGATCAAAGCGGAATCCGTCCACTTTGTATTCCTCTGCCCAGTATTTAACAGACTCTACAATAAAACGGCGCACCATGGGGTGTTCGCTGCGCAGCTCGTTACCGCAGCCGGAACCGTTCCAGTAAGATCCGTCGGGATGCTGGCGGTAAAAAAAGCCGGGGATCAAGCCGTTAAAATTATATTGAATAAGCGGATTGCCTTCGGAAGTGTGATTGTACACCACATCCAGAATGACGCGAATGCCCCGTTTATGTAAGGCGTCGACGAGTTGTTTGAGCTCCCGGACGGCGCTGTCATCATCGCGGCGGGTGGCATACCATCCTTCCGGCGCATTAAAATTAACCGGCATATATCCCCAGAAATACTGGCTTACGGTTTCGTCAAATTCGAAATCCTGCACTGGCATAAGCTGTACGGTATTGACACCCAATTCCACCAAATGATCGACTCCGGTGGCTAAATCGCTGCCCGGTAGATGGGTACCCCTTTCCGTAAAGGCTAAATACTTACCTTTATGCTTCATTCCGGAATCTTCGCTTATCGAAAAATCACGGACATGCAACTCATAGATCAAAGCCTCGCTAAACGGGAAATCGGGGCGATCGGCTACCGGGGTGTGGTCGTCCACAATAATACCGCGTCCGTTGTATCTGGTAACCGCTTTGGCCCAGGGATCGATTATCTCATTCTGTTCACGGTTTTGCCTGTCCGCATGCTGAACGGTATATGTATAGTATTTACCGGTTAAATTTCCCGGCAACTCTTTTTGCCAGATACCATTTCCCACGGATTCGAGGTTGTATTTTTTAACTTTACCGTCTTTCGCCTTATCATATAAGTTTAACGTAACTTCTTTTGCACCCGGAGCAAAAACAGAGAAGGAAGTTTTATCTCCTTTTATTATTACTCCGAAGGGCACATCAGAAATAAATTCCTTTTTGTCCAATACGTAACGCAATTGAATGTAAGCGGGACTATAGCCGTTGGCTTCTACTGTTGCCGGCAAGGCCTTGAGAGAAAGCGGTTGCGCCAGTTTTAATTGTACCAGCCGGGAAGCCTTTTTTTGCGCCTGCAGCAGATGAATTTCCACCGGCCGGACAGCCCGTCCGTCGGCCAGAGTGATGACCGGGTCAAAGGCCTCTATTTCGCTTTGCTGCAACGGATGGGTAACTACCAAAGTGAGAAGGCTGTCGGCATCCAAAAAGGCTTTTCGTATCGCCGGATTGGTTGACGGTTCAAAATGGTACACAGTGGCGTCTCCTTCCAATATCCATATCTCCCTTGGCATGGTGCGAATCCAGGCCCGATTGGGATCATCCTTTTTTTGCCAGTCTTTGTATTTAGGTAAAAAATTAATATTACCCAGTGGCGGGTAATCATCCATATTCAGTTTGTAAATAGCCCCGAAGGCGTCGAAATCCTGCGGTTTTATTTCCTTTTGTACGTTATCCAGCCAGGTCCAAAGCGTCCAATCCGTGTAAACATTATCGTATCGATGGTAATGAATGGTGACGTAAGGCGGGCTTTTTGCGCAGTTAAGCAGCGAGAAAATGCCTATAAGCAGGAAGGTTTTGAACTTATTTATTTTTTTGATATACATATTTTTTTCATTAAAAGGTTTAAGAATGAACTGGTCTTTGGTTAATCATTCCGGCGGGATTCCGGAACAAGCCCGGAATGACTTCGTTAAACCATGATCTACCGGAAGTGTTGCAAATCCTGCCCACAACCCACCCCAAACCCCTCCTCGATGGCGAAGGGAGGGGCGTAGCATGGCGGCCGGGTGGCTTTTACGAATCGGGAGGTTGATCGCCGGGCTACCAACCGCATGTTTTTATTTTCCCTATCGCAGCAAAAGCATTTTGCGTTGACTGACGTAAGTGCCTGCTTTTAAACGGTAAAAATATACCCCGCTGGACAGGTGATCTGCATTAAATTTTACCGTATATTTTCCCGCCGGTTGTTTTTCATTGACCAATGTGCGAATCTTTTGCCCCAAAACATTATAAACCGTCAATTCAACATCGTTGACGGCCGACAGCCGATAGCTGATAGCTGTAGTTGGATTAAACGGATTGGGATAATTCTGTTCCAGATAAAATTCATCAGCTACCGCGGCTCGCGGATCTTGAATGGCCGTTATCAAATCATTATCCGGCGTTTCCAACTTTTGATCTGTAAAAATATGAAATTCGCCCGCCGCCAAATCCATGGAAATATCCGTACTGGTAATCAAAAGCGTATCACCGGAGAAAAAATCATACCAATTACCCGGATGCTGGAATGCCGGCTGCGCTGTTTTCTCCACCACATCAAAATTTCCGACGATGGTTACCGACATGGTACTGTGGGTTAGTCGGATACGTTTCACCGCTCCTGCCACGTCCAAATCCACCTGTGTATCGGGCGAACGGAATACCTCGTTTTCCCGGCGCAATTTGATCAGAGCAGCCCAGGTACGATAAAGCCGGTTACGGTCGTATTCCTGCAGATAATCCCAACGGATGGGTTTTTCATCCGTACGATGATCATCGCCGCCGATGGTACCCGGGTAATTAATATGATAATCATACCCCAGTTCGCCAAATTGCCAGATCATTTTGGGGCCGGGCCAGGTAAAGAAGAAAGCGCCGGCCATTTTCATGCGCTGCAGAGCTGTTGGCAATTCTTTTACATCGTAATCTCCGTTGGAATTACCCCATTTTAAATTTTTGGCCATCAAACGCTCTTCATCGTGGCTTTCCATATAGGTAATCAGATTGGGGACGCTCCAGTTACGGGTTCCGTAGTAACCCCATGAAAAATCGGATTTGCCTCCATCGTGCCAGCCCATAGTGGCCTCGTTGTAGTTGTAATTGGAATTGCCCCAGGGCATCATTCCGTAAGCGGCCAGCTCCCGTTCTTCCGAATTCTCCGTAAAATGTTCCAGAATCACATAGGCATTGGGGTTGGTCTGCCAGATGGCATCGGCCATGCGTTTTAAAATAGCGATGCGCGATGCGTCATAAGACCAGCCCTCGCCGGGTTTATTGGTAAAGCCTTTGGTAAAATCGAAACGGAATCCGTCCACCTTGTACTCGGTGAGCCAGAAACGGTTGATGCGATCCACCAGTTTTTGCGTGGCCGGGCTTTCGTGGTTAAAATCGTAGCCCCAGCTATAGGTTGGGTTGGGCGATTCCACATTGTACCAGGGGTTTTCCGCTGTGGGTTGTCCGTATTCTCCTTCGTTGTACAGGCGCACAAAAGGTGACTGGCCGTAAGAGTGATTGAGCACCATATCCAGAATGACGGCCATACCGCGGCTGTGGCAGGAATCTACAAACGCTTTTAAATCGTAGGCCGGGCCATAATATTTATCCGGTGCAAAATAGAAGGACGGATTATAACCCCAGCTCAAATTGCCTTCAAATTCTGTTATCGGCGTTAATTCAATAGCGTTTATTCCCAGTTTCTGTAAGTAACCGAGCGTATCAATCAATGTTTTGTAGTCATGTGCTTCAATAAAATCCCTGATTAATAATTCATAGATGACCAGATTTTCCTTAGCCGGCGGTTGGTAATCCTGCGTTTGCCACTGGTAGTCATCCGGAATGGTTTTGAAAGTGGATACGATCTGGTCGGTCAATCCATCGGGATAGGGTTTCAGGTTGGGGTAGGTGGAACTACTGATATATTTGTCATTCCACGGATCGAGCACTTTTTCCGTATAGGGATCGGCCAGACGGATTTCGCCGTCCACGTAATACTGGAAGGCATATTCCGTGCCGGGAGAAAGATTGGTCAATGTAATCCACCAGTACACACTGTCGTCATCCACGGTTTCCCGTTTCATGTAATAATTGGGATCCACTTTCCAATCGTTAAAGTCCCCTATTACATAGACAAATTCTTTGTACGGCGCAAACAAGCATAATGTGATCGTGGTGGCATTGGCCTGATGGTTAATACCCTCGATGATACCGGCCGGGCGTGTCGCTTCTTCCACGGCAGAGTTAATGAGCACTTCAAAAGTTGTCGTGTCGCTAACGCCGCCGCTGTCTTCGGCCGTTGCCGTGAAAGTAATAAAACCGGGGTCATAGCCCTGGGTATGAAAGGTATAATAGAGTGTATCCTGAGCGCTTTCGGCCAGCAAATTCGTTCCCTGATACAGCCGCAAAGCGGACAGCTGCGTTTCCACCTGCGACCAGCTTACCGCTATCTTTACACTGTCATCCTGTCCGGCAAAAATCGGCGAACGCCGCGGATGGCCGAAACTGTTCTTTACTTCCGGCTGCACTACGATAACCTGAAAACCGGTAGTCAATTCCAGAAAAATATCCGCGCCGCCCACATCGCGGCCGGTAACCGAACCGTCCGAGTTGCGGAACACAAAGGCCAGTTTGACGATATATTCATCGGCATCGGTCATGTTGTAATACTGGCGGGGATAACCGATTACCAGCTTGTACAAATCCGTATCCACACGGGTGAGCCTGGCTTTATCGGTGTTTTCGTTCCAGCCGGCTATAACATGCTTCCAATCGCTTGAACTGGTGCTATAATTGGTAATCACGCCGGTATGGGCATACACATCGTTACCGGAATACCCGGCCAGTCCGCCGTCGCCCTTGGTAGCGTCAAAATATACAACGATGGAATCCTGTTCCGAGGCGAAAGGAGGCTCCGTATAGACGACCTGGGCCGATAGGAATTTAAGAGAAAAGAAAAATGAGAAAAGAAAAATGAAAAAATATTTATGATATGGTTTTGATATAAGCGTATTCATGTATCATTCCTTTAAAATTCAAAGCATTAATTTACATATCGCCTGTAAATATCCGTCCGATCAGGGCTTTACTTCCCATATTGAAGCGGAAAACGGCGCCAGCGTTTGTTTTGCCCATTGCTCCGGAGTGAGGGTTTTGCTTTCACCAAGTAAATTTGTTAACCGGGCTTCCGCCGGAATAGTTCCTTTATCCAATGTTACCGTAATCTCTTCTCCGCCGGTATTCAATACGACCGCCAATCGGCTTTTTCCGGCTGTTTTTAAAAAGGACATCACCTTATCCGGCCGGTCATTTTTTAAGATGGTAAGACGTTTGCTCCGTAATGCCGGATATTCTCGCCGCAGTCGGATCAGAGCCCGATAAAAATCCAAAATATCCTTATCCTGCTGATTCCAATCGATTTCCACCTTATCAAACAGAGTCGGTTTTTCCGTTTCGCCCCATTCCTGTCCGTTATAGATAAGCGGCACGCCGTAAATACTGAATATGAAGGCGGCAAACGGTTTAAAGCCCCTTTTGCCGAACACTTTCGCAGCGCGTTCCTCATCATGGTTTTCAATAAAACGCAGCGGCAGGGCATTTTGCGGGTAGAACGAACGTTTTTCTTCCACCCATTCGGGCGCCATGCCGGCCGGTTTTTTCCCGTTGCGAATATCTTTTAACAAATGGTACAGCGTCCAGTCGTAAGTGGAATGGAAGGCTTTTACCTGTAAAGCCGGGTCTTCCCACTCGGCCAGCATATATATATCCGGTTTTATCTGTTTAAGCTCGCTTACCGTTTCTTCCCAGAAATCGGTGGGCACCATGCCGGCCACATCGCAACGATAACCGTCAAAATCAAATTCCTTTATCCAGTACCTCATCACATCCTTCATATAGATGCGGGTTTCGGGGTGATCATAATCGAAGTCGGTTACGTCCGACCAGTCGGCCACCTCACGGGTAAAATTACCAGCATCATCGCGGGCAAACAGGTACGGTTTATCCTTCATCTCCACATAATCATTGGATACGTGATTGGCCACCATATCCACGATGATGCGCATGCCGCGTTGATGCACATTTTTAATCAGGCTATGCAGGTCGTCTTCCGTACCCAGTTCCGGATTTACTTTATAATAATCGCGCACCGAGTAAGGGCTGCCCAGTTCGCCTTTACGCCCCTTTTGACCGATTGGATAAATGGGCATTAACCAGATTGTATTTACGCCCGAATCCTGTAAATAGTCCAAGCGCTGTTCGAGCTGTTTGAATGTACCTTCATCGGAAAAAGCGCGGACAAATATTTCATAAAGCGGGCCGTCTTCTATCCAACCCGGCGCTTTCGGGCCGTTTATATGATGCCAGTCGGTCTTTTCGTTCGGTATCCCGTAAAGATTGTATTCCCCAACAAGCAGAGCATATAAAGCCATAATCAATATTCCTTGCCCAAAAAAACCCTTAATAATTGTACTTTTATTGTCCATTGCCATTCAATTGTTCCAGTTTGTTGCCCAGTTTTTGTAAGTTCATGATCGGATTGTGCGGATATTTCTGGTGCAGCAGTTCGCCTAATTTATCGCTTTCGCGGCTTTGCATATTTTGAACGGCTTCATTCACATCGACGTTTAAGCGCAGTCCAAACAGAGTGATATCCAAAATAAGGTGATTCGTGGCAATATCCACGATGGCTCTGTTGGTCGTCCAGGCGGTTTTTTTGGGCAGTTGAATATCGGCTTCGCCCATTAAGAGTTCCTTTTTATCGGCAACAAGGATAATTTTATGCGCCCAAAAACGATCCAGCTTTTTTTCATTTAAGGAATACGTAAATAAATAGTCGGCATCAAAATCAATTTCAGTAAAACTGAATATGGTGATTTTGACACCACGTTCTTTGGCTTTTTTCAATTCGCTTTTGAGCTGTTTCAGTTCGCGTTTCCAGATAGAAAGATAAATTTCATTTTGGGCATTGTGGATGATTTCCCGGGCTTTGTAAATCATATTCTGATAACCCACAATATTCCAAAGATGATCCGAGAGTATATTACTTTCGATACCTTTCAAGCCTTCCCGCGCATTTTCGATGCGCTCCTGCAATCGATCTTCCAATAGTTTAAAGAGCTGCTCCGGCGGCAAGGGAATGTATTTTTCCGGTTTGGTGTACAGTGCATTTACAGCGCCAAGATTTTCCAACTGTTTAATGACTCCATAAATGGCTGATCGCGGTACACCGGAATTTTTACTCAATTCATAGCGGGTAGCCGGATTATTTTGCAGTAAGGACACGTAGGCCTTGGCCTCGTATACCGTAAAACCCAGGTCTTTCACCCGCATGGCAATTTGTTCAAGCTGCGGCAACGTTTTTCTCCCTTATGTTAAAACAAACATATCTGTTATTCCACCTCAACTTCGGTGGAGAGATGTCGGAACCAGTTAAAATACAGCCCTGTTGACAGAGCCGCCAGGATAAGAAATAGCCAGATAAATTCGTCCCAACGTTTATAGATAATGGTCATTCCCGTTAAAAACAGAACAACCTGCCAGGGAACCGCCATAAAGGTGGACAGGATATCCCGGCGATTTTCCCGGTTTATTTTTTCCATCGTGGTTGCGGAAATCTTTTTGCGTATCGGCCCCCACAAACCAAAAGGGCGGGTACGTTTGTAAAATTCGAATAACACCTTTTCGTCCGTAGGTTTGGCGGCATAAGTCCCGATAATCATCCCGATCAGGGAAGATATGGTTGCAATACTGAAAGAAAAGTACTCCGGAATATCCGGCAAAAAGATGCGCTGCAATACGGCCGCAACCATTCCCGCAACGGTACCGGCGGCAAAGCCCATTCCGTTCATCCGCCACCAATACCAGCGCGCCAGCGTCGGGATTAACAGTCCGGCGCCCAAACTGGAAGTGATCCAGCCCCAGATTTCATTAATATTGCGGATAAGCAGCATAAAACCCAATCCCAACACAACAATAATTACGGATGACCAGCGGCTGTGGCGCATCAGTTGTTTTTCCGACGCCTGCGGGTTGATATAAGCCTGATAGATATCCTTTACCCAATAGGCCGCCCCGGCGTTTACCGTGGAATCGAACGTGGACATGGCCGCCGCCATTAATCCGGCGATCAGAAAGCCTTTCACCCCAATCGGCACCATGTGATTGATTACCACCGGTAAGACGGTTTCCGGGTCTTGTATCACTCCCTGTTGTGTGCCCAGTACAACACCCATCGTGGCAATGGCGGCAATAAAAGGCCAGCGGAAGGCCAGCAAAAAAGTCCAGAACAGTGAAAGCAGTCCCGATTCGCGGTCGGAGCGGGAAGCAAAAAAACGCTGGATCATATATTGACTGGTGCCGCCGCTGCCTTCCAGCGTTACCTTGAGCAGATAGAAAAGTATGGCGATTCCGAACAGATTATAGATGGAGTACAACGAGCCTTCGGGCATATTCAGGGTCCAATGGGGAACAATGCTGGTCCAGGCCTCTTTTGTGGTGGAAAGAGCCATGAAGCTGCCGTCCCGCATGGGCACGGAAATCTGAAACGTATCAGGCAGATCAAAACTGACAATGGCCAGTACACAGATATAAATGATGGTGCCGAATATCAGTATGCCTTGAAAAACATCCGTCCAGACCACGCCATACAAACCCGAAGCAACCGTGTAAATCATGGCCAGTACAATCATCAGCGTAGCCGCCCAAAATTGGGACGAAAGACCCATGAAAGCGGGAATACCCAAAAATTCGCCTACAAATTTACCGGAGCCGATGGCAAAATAAGTAATCATGGCAATAGTCATTATAATGATTGATCCCGCTGCGATCAACCGTGCCAGATCACCTTGTTTGTCGGTGCCGAAGCGAAACTTCATCCATTCGGCCAGAGTCATCACCAGCGCCCGGCGGTTCCATTTACCCTGAAAGATCATCAGAAAGGCCATAATCAGCGTAACGCCGCCGCGTATTTCAATAAAAAAGCCCGCGGCTCCCAGGGCAAAGACAAAGGCGGTGTTGATCATTGTGCCGCTTACATCCAGGTTGGAGCTCATACCCGAAGCGCCTAAGGCCCACCAGGGCATATTTCGATTACCCAAAAAGTACGAATTAATACTTCCGGATGCCTTACGCTGGAAATACAATCCCACGCCAATCATGGCAATCAGGTAGAGAATCACGATACTGTAATCAAGTAGGGTCATTTAATGCTCTCCTGTTCTTAAAAGATAGGAAACTATTTAGTCTATTAATAAATAGGACGCAGCTAAAGGGCAATGCTTCTGCCTCTACAAGCGCCGTATTTAGACTAAATCCGTCTGTCTTGCCTTTCTACCGGTAACCGCGCGGCGTCATCCTTCGACGGGGCTCAGGATGACACTTTAGCGTCATGGTGAGCAGTCCCGCTGTAAGCGGGATATGTCGAACCATGACGCGGCAAGTCTGGTATTTCATGAGCATAATGTCATCCTCCGATTCTGACGCGTCGGGACTCAGGATGACAGGTCTCAGAAAGAGGGCTTAAGATTACACGGCCGCCCAATACATATTTCTCAAAGACGCCTGCTTTACGCCCTGCATTTTGCATCTCAATTTAATACCCGATCGAGCTGGGCTCGTAAATCGGCGGCGCCAGGGAAATCGGGCTTACTGCTTTCCAGAATACTCAGGCAGGAATCCGCTTTAGCAAAAGCGCCTATCAAAGCATAAGCGCCGCTCAGATTATAAAGCGTTTGCACATCCCGGGGATTCTGTTTTGCCGCTTTCTTTAAAAAAGGCAGTGCCGCCTTAACTTTTTGTTTTTCCAGAAGAATTTGTCCCACCCATTTGTTGGCATAAGTCGTCTCGTGCAAATGCAACGATTCGCTAAGCAAAGGCAGCGCCTCGTTAAAGCGCTTCATTTTAATAAACATATCCGCCGTATGGATGTAAGCCGAAGCGTTAAAGGGTGTTAAATATATTAAGGCCCTGTATTCACGCAAGGCCTTTTCGTAATCTTTTGCTTTTTCATACAATCCGGCCAGAAAAGCGTGTCCGTGTTCGATGCCAAAGGTATCGTCCGCCCAGATTTTATAGACCAGTTTATCCATTTCCGTTTCAGGTTTATACCCGGTTAACATCTTATTCGGCGCCGTTTTGGGTTTGAATGGCCAGCCGCCTTTGAGAATGCGAATCCGCAGATCGCCGTATAAACTGTCTAACTCGGTGTATCCCCATTGTTTGCGGACTTTATTCGGAAATTCTCGCAACGTGGTGCGCCAAACCTTGCTAACCAGTTGTTTGGTCTTCATGGTTTCCAAAAAAGCCCGGGCCATAAGAAAATATCCCCGGATATTGGGATGCAGATGCTCCAAAAACAGATTGTTGCCCGGTATGCCATGGGGAGAGGCGTCTTCAAAGTATCGTTTCATAGGTACCAACGGCAGATTATTTGCCTCGGCCAGTTGATGAATAATGACGTTTATCTCTTCCGGCGCTCGGAAACGTAAACCGTCCATATCTTTAGCCAGATAATACTTTTTCTTTGCTTCCGTAAAATTTTCCATATCTTCCAGCTTTTGTGCAAGCCGGAATAAGGAATCCGCCGCAGGAAAAGTCTGGTTTTTTACAGATACAAAAGGCGGGATTCCGGAAACATTGCTAACCAGTTCGCTGAGCACCAGCGGTACGCCGGCATCCTGAATTTTTTCGATAATATCCTGCATATTTTTGCGAAATTGCCGCAATCCGGCTTCGAATAAGGCGCTTTTGTAGGGAATCGTTTGCTCCGCTACCAAACGCTCCATCAAAGTTGCCGAGGGCTGGCTGTTTTCCTTGGCGCCTATACGTTGTACCCAGCCCACGGCATCTCTGATGAGCAAAAATGTTTTATAGTTTTTAAGTTTTAAATACAGCCTTGTTAAAAAGGGGTGCCGGGCCACGGTTTCTGCTGAGGCCACCCCAAGGGCGCCGTAATATTCGTTGTGACCTGCGTAAATGAGTATTAAATCCGGTTCATAGTCAAGAATTTCGTCCGTAAAATCGAGCAGAGTGTAACTGTTGATGGCCGATGTTGCCGTGTTAATCACCTCGATCCGTTTTTCCGGAAATACACGTTTCATAAACAGGTGTATGATGCGTGAAAACATTAAATTATAGCTGTACGGAAAACCTGCCGCCGTCGATCCGCCCAGAATAAATATTCGATAACCGTTTTCGGGTTTTTCCTTTAAAAAAATATCGTTACGCGGAGAAGGAATAGATTTTTGATGCAGGAAATAACGTCGGTTTACTTCCGGATTGAGCATCATATACGAAGCATACTCCCCCGGAGCTTCGATAAATAAGCGCTGGTCTCCGCCATATTCAAACAAACGCAGGCTTAGTTCCAGCAGGATAAAGAAAAACAGAGGTATCAACAGCGTGATTAAGATAAATATTTTTTTTTGAGAGGCTGTTATTTCTTTTTTTTCTTCCATTTTCCGTTTTCATTAGTTAGAAAAAAGGGTATAAGCAGAGCTGCTTATACCCTTTAATAAATTTACCCTGTCATTAAATTAACGAACGAGGGTCATCTTGCGGATTTTGGTGAAACCAGGCGTTTGCATTCTTAAAAAGTAGATACCCGAAGCAACCTGGTTGCCCGATTGATTCTTACCATCCCACTGCACTTCGTACTGTCCGGCTTTTTGCAGATCGTTTACGATTGTACGAACCAGACGTCCACTGATATCATAGACGCGTAGTGTAACATTAGCCGGTTTGGCCAGTTCGTAGCGAATGGTTGTGGTCGGGTTGAAAGGATTGGGGAAGTTCTGCTCCAGTGCGAATTTACGCGGCAGCTTACCCTCTTCGTCTTCAACCGAAACCGGTTTGGTCAGGTCGGGCGGTTCTTCGAACGGAAGATCTCTGGCTTTCCAGTCGATCTGCGGCAGATCAAAAGTAGCAGGCCAGTAGGTGTTTAAATCATTATCAATCCGATCCGGATGGATGAACTGATAATAACGTCTTCCGGCTGCAAAACCGCCGCCGTTGGCGATGTAATTGCCGTTGGCATCTTTATACGTAATTACATAGCCTAACTGATACCAGGCCGGCGGATCAACTTCCATTGTACCGGTGTAAATCATGGAACCATCCGATTCCGGCACCAGAAGAAGGGCTCTGTCGTTAAAGGTCTTAAAACCCTGGCTCAGGGCGAATAGCGAACCGTCGAACTGAACCCAGACCGAATCCACGCCGGGGCGGAATAATTCGCCCAGGTCATTTTCCGAAGACTGAGTTGCCGGTTCCATATTAACATGCCAGGTAATGGACATGGGCGTATCGAAATAGCCATTGAACGGTACGGCATTGAAGAACTGACGTTCAAATCCGAAGTCGCCTTCCGGAGTCTGCTGATCAACATCCTGGAAAACATGAATACGGTTGCTGCCTCCTGTGATGGAGGGTTCTTCCCAGCCGCTGTCATCACCGTCGGAATTGATGCCCTTCATCAGCAGGTTCGGAATATAATTGGGGCTGGTTGAATCTGTCCGGGAGCTATCCCAGCGGACAAAATATTTATAATTTATCTCTGTGCCGGGTAAAGCCTCAAATTCCTCGGCACTTGTCCATTCCTGCAAGGCAGGAATAAAATTCAACTCAATCCAATCACCGGGAATATCCCATCCTTTTGGACCGATAACATAGATCTTATCGCCTACACCGCGGTCAAAGAGACCGATGCCTTCCAGAGCTTCGGTGCTTACACGGAAGGTAATGGTGCTGGTAACAAGAGTCTGACCCGTGTAGGGCGTTCTGTTAAACCAATCCCAGAAGATTGTGGTATCTTTACCCGCAGCAACATCCGCGGAAAATACGAAAGAACGGTTATCTCCGTCTTCCCAGGATTTGTCGGTCGTACCGGTAATGAAGAATTTATAGTTTTGGGCTTCGCCCTCAACGATGGAATCAACGGGAACATAAGCCGCCCCGGACCAGAAAGAACCGTTCAGATTGCTGTTTTCTTCTCTGGTTAACGGAATCATAGCGCCTTCGCTCCAGCCGTTATCACCAACAGGAGGCCCGGAACGAACGCCAACCGTATTAACTGCCGGATCGAACCAGTTATTTTCCTCAGCGCCGGCCATATTGACACGGAAATAGATGGCTACGGTGTCCTGTTTTTCGGTATAGGGACGGAAATATTGATCGTTATTATCCGTACCATTCCAGAACTGAACCGCTAATGTTGTATCGCTTGTACCGGCAATGAAAACGCGTGTGTCGGCAATCGGCTGATTGGTAAAAGAAGATTCCCAACCACCGCCCGGTTCCGTTCCGGTATTCATATCATGTCCGGTCCAGAATTTGTATTTCAAGGTGTCGCCAACATACATATCAAATGTAATCATCCAGTAATCACCACCGATATTAACCATATCCAGATCGGAAGACGTATCCCAGCTGATGGTTTTTCCGCCGGGTAGAATCGGACCGGTGGCCCAATCGCCGTTCATAGCGCCGCGGATTTCTACAAAACCGTCTTCGTGCAGCGTATCCGGGTTGGTGGAGGCATTAAAGATCATAGTTACGCTGATTGTAGAAGGAGTGGGCATACCCGGATGAGCACCGAGATAATCAAAGGTATTTTGATCCAAAACTTCCCATTCGGAATTCAGACTATCGGTACCGAAAGAAGCCATCCAGTCGGTTTCACCCATAAATACGCTTTCTTTACGCATAAGCGTATGATCCTTTGTTGCACCGGCTACACCGGCTACATCCCAGCCGCTGCCGGGATCATTATCCGGATTGCCGAAAATATCCAACCACAGGGTGTCTCCATCTACAATTTTAATCAGAGCACGGGCATCATCGCCATTGAAGTGAACAACACTGGGATAGGACAGAACTTCATCCGCTTTAGAGGTGTCATACAGAGCCGGATCTACCTGATCTGCAACCATTACCCATACATCACCGGGATCCAGAGTGGCTCCGCTGGGAAAAGTATGGTAATACTGCCATCCGCCGCCGTTAACCGCCTGTGCTATCTGATAATTATCCAGACTTACTGCCGCATCGGTAGGATTGTAAATTTCCAGAGCTTTATTGTTGCTGGAGCCTTCGATATATTCGGAAATAAAAAGATCCGGAGTGGTTACGGTGAAATTATCGAACATAACCGAAGCGGAACCGGAGTTATATTTATAAATACCCGGATAACCTTCGGTTAAAAACGGAGCATCGTCGGTGTACGGAGAACCGGGTAACAATTCACCATCGATGTAGGCCCAGAACTGGTTTCCCTTTACTTTGATTTTAAAATTATGCCATCCGGTTTTCAAGGAATCAAAATCCACACCCGGATTCCAATATTGACTAATATGCCAATTTGTTCCGTCAAATCCCTGCAAGCGGAGCTGACCGTGATCGGAAGAAGATGAATTGCGGAAAACAAAACGGTAAAATTTTGTTTCATCATGTGCCATTTTAATTCCGATACCAGAATACAATGCGGCATTTACATCAGGATCACCATAAATATAAATATCTGCCTGAATCGTATAATCGGTCAAAACTACACCGCTCAGATGGGCAAGACCCGTATAAGCCGCATCGGTAAACTGGAGAACGTAACTTCCCCAGGCGCTTGAGGTTGAATCTAAAACCACAATTGTGTCGCCGGCAGCATAGGTTGTCGTATTAAAATCCCACGTCTGGTCCATTGTACCATCCGTAGCGCCTTCAAAATATCTGTCGGCCAATACGACGCCAAACGACAACATCAAAACCAAAATAAACATAATTGGTTTCTTCATGTTACCTCCTGTTCTGTTACACATAAAACTTTGGTTAATTGTATGGATACTATTTTTTCCTCCTCACCTCCTTTTCTTTTCTTGTTAATGTTTATGTTGCAATGTCTTATTTAAAAGTTAACCGTTATTTTTTAAATATTTGAAATAACCATTAGAAATTAACTATTAATGTGTATCTGTTTACATCGCCCAAATGAATAAACTGTTGATAAGCGTATTCCGCCCTTAACCGGATATTTCCTCCCACATTAAGACTGGCTCCGGCGCCGAGGGTAAGACCCTTTTCCGGTTCATCCAGAAATAATTCGTTATAACCCGCTCGCAGTAAAACCTGTTCATTAAATAGCGCATATTCAGCGCCAACATTCAGGCTGTGTCCGTTGTCGTTGGGATTCAAACCGTCAACAGCGATGGTTAACCTGTTAAAGTCGCTGTTTAGCGCATCCCAGGCCAATCCGACCCGCATAATTAAAGGCATGTCAAAGCGGTCTGTTTTCAACTGTCCCACCACACTCTGATTATTGCCTTTTTGATCCGGAGCAATATCAACCCGTAAATTCAGGTCATCTCCGGTCATTTGCATTTTGGTTCCAAAATTGGAAACGCTAAATCCGAAGCGGATTCCTTCAAAAGGCGTATCATAAACGGCACCAATATCCAGAGCAAACCCGGTTGCAGTTGAATTAAAGATACGTTCATTTACATATTTGAAGGTAGCCCCCAAAGAAAAGCGATCCGTTAATTTGCGGGAAAAACTCAGGCCCACCGCTACACTGGCCGCGTCAAAGGTTTCCCCCGTTCCCATCGGCTGATCCGGCGTGGTTACGTCCATTTTTTGCGTACCCAGGGAGGTTACGCTTAAACCCATTGTTCCGTATCCCTGCAAAGGAATAGCCAGAGCAATATAATTAAAGCTGAGGCCCGGCAGCCAGGGGGAATGATCAACCAACAGTTCATATCGGTCTATCCGGGCCAATCCGCCCGGATTCCAAAACAGGGCGCTGACGTCATTACTTTGAGCTACAAAGGCGCCGCCCATGGCCACGGCCCGTGCACCGACAGGAACGCGCAAAAAGGTTGCAGCCGAAGTGCCCACTTTTTCCACATCCTGAGATGCTGCCAGCGAAACAAATATACTAATTATTATTGCGCTAAGCAGTAAATTTTTTCTGATTTTTTTATCGATTGATTTATCCATTTTAACCGCTCAATTTTGGTTTTACTTGATTATGGCAAATGTTCCTGTTTTTTCACCAATACCCGGTGCTTTGATATGATAGAGATATACACCGTAAGAAATGGACAGATTTTCACGACTGAGCATATCCCAGATTTCCGTACCGTTATCGAGAGAAGAATTATGTTCAATCTTATCTACCAGAACCCCGTTCACATTAAAAATCCGAATGGTACAAACCCGCGGCAGATTGATAAAGTGCAATTCGCGCGGACCGCGACCGCTGTTATAAGGGTTGCGCGGTTCCCATACTTCCGCCGCAATATACGGATTGGGTACAACCCGTATGTTATCCAGTTCTTTTGCGGCCAGCGATTTGGATTCCGTAGGTTGTTTCATTGTAAAGCGGAAAACATCCTTTGACAAGAACGGCTTTTTTAAATACACGGTCATCGTGTCGCCTGCATCGGGGTTGCGGCCGTCGTTGGGGATCAGATTCATAGTGATTTGCCAGGTATACACCAGTTTTCCTTCTTCATCCTCTTCCAGCAGGTAAATGGTATCGGTTTTGTTGGCGTCATTGGGATCGATGCTGAATTTACCGTCATTGCCGTCAATTTCGGCCATGGCAAATTTTACATCTTTATTTTCGGCAATATTATATACCGTAAAATTGACGTCTTTACCGGGCAGCGGTAAGAAAGATATGGTTGTATCTACAGAGTGCCCCACTCCCACTTCGCCAAATGTAACCAGATAATCCGCCGGTCTTTGCTCGCCCTGAACGGTTAAAAACTGCACCGGACTGAATTGAAATTCATAGATATTCGGATCGCTCCAGCCTGATTTCTCTTTATCGATTTTTACCCGTTCCTCATTGCGGAAATGCAGGCGAAAACCGTCGATCAACGGTACTTCGTCATCTTCACCAAAGAGGGTGCTTTTTTCCAGTTTGACGCTGTCGATCGTTACATCGCGTACCGTAAAATTCTTGGTGAGCAATTCATTCTTAATCGTTCCTATGATCAGGGTGTCTTCAAATGTGATCTCATACTCGTGCCCGTCACGGATTGCCCGCGGATCAACTATCTCAAAACTGATGTCGCTGGTGGTACTGCCGCTTATATGTTCGAAGCTGGCCACCTGAGCAGGGATATAACCGGCTACCGGCGCCCGCGGACGAACAACCACTACATTGGAACCGGTTTTTACATTACCTTCCGGATCCACATCGATTTTCGGCAAGGTTTCGCTGGGCGCTATATTGCCGGCCTCATATCCAAAATCATAGGCGGTAACAGCATAAAAATAACGCTGTCCGTTTACAACCGGTGAATCCACATAAGTATGCTTTAAACCGGTGTCTTTTCCCAGATCGAACTTAACCCCATTAATATCCACCGGATGCAGGCCTTTTTTGCCGTCGATCAAATCGAACTGGGCGATGGGACGCAACAATTCCGGTACGCCCTGGGCGTTAGTTATCACTTTGGCGTCCAGAAAGGCGGCATCCGTAGCCCGATAAATACGGTATCCTTCAAAATCTTTGTAATCACCACCGATTCGTTTGATAAAACGGTCTTCGGATTGTTCGGCTTTATCATCCCAATACAGCGTTACTTTACCATCTCCGGGAACAGCTCTTACGGTAGGACGGATGGGCGCTTTGGCAAAATCGTAATCCGATTCGAAGGCCTGTTGCGCATATTTTTGTTTTTGAATAGCGCTGTTCAGGTCATCCTGAAGCGTTAAACCGCCGCCGGCCATAGCCACCGAGATAGCCATGCGCTGCCGCTGTCCGGCTTCCAGCGGGAAATAACCCGATGAAACATAGGTGTCAAACTCGCCCACCTTGCGGGGAATATAGAACTTACCCGGCGTCATAAAGAATCGCCAGATAAAGCGGTCGGAAACCGTGTTGAAATTAATGTTAAAGGCCGGATCCTGCAGGGCGCTGGTAATTCCGATCATATCGCCCTCGCTCACATCGGTTTTATCGATGTTCAACTCGCCGGGAAAATCGGTGCCCGCTCCCGAAGTGGCCACGCCGTCGCCCTCGCCGGGGTCGCCTGTGCCTTCCACACCATCCAGGCCGTAGTCATCCTGAACCGCGCTCCAATCGCCGTCGTTGTCAAAATGGTCGTCGCGGGCCTCGTCGATCATCGGAGCCACCGTAGCATAGGACATGGCGCTGTCTTTGCCGGCTACAATAAATCCCCGCTTAACTGTATCGCCGATTTCAAAAGACAGGTAATTGATATACCGGACCGGCTTTACCGTCCCCGTAATTTCGTCAAATCGCTCCAGATGCAGAGTCAGTCTCTCGTCGATCAATCCGTCCAGATCATCATCACGCAAATTGGCAACGGTGTCTTCGGTAAGGATGGTTCCGCCGGGAGGCAAAGTTACTGTCCAGCCCAATGTCTTAAATACGCCGCCCTCTGCAGGGTATTCAACGATGCGGCGTTCGTAGGTGAGCGAATCGATCAATACGATTTTATCTCCCGGCAGAATTTGCCGCGGTTCAAAATCTTCGGCGGTAAAATGCGGGATGCGGACATCAGGATCGCCGTGAATGGCATTGATCAAACCGGCATGTTCGAACAGATCGGCGTCCCCGTCGTTATCGATTCCATCCACCTGATTGCCGGGAGTTTCCAGAAATTTAATGGAAGCCACGCCTACCGGATCGTTACCGAACGGTTCCGTCCCGATACGGTCGGCGTCCGTTAAAAAGGCGATAGAGGTTTGCAAATCCACAAAGGGCATATCATCCGGCGCGTCGCCCCCTACAATATCGGCCAGCCAGATAAGAAAAGTGGTCTTAGGAATGCGTTTGGTACCATCGTTTTTAATATCGTGGATAAAAAATACGGCGTCATTAATCAATACCTGAGACCAGGCCATGGCCCGTACATCCATCAGCAACCCCATACCGCCGCGGGTAGGATCGGTTGTATCCGGAATATAATTGAACCGGTCATATAAATCGTCCGAACAGCGGTAGAACATTTCCTGATCGGCGTTAAAGACATTTTTTCCGAAAAATCCATTCCACGATCCGATCCAACCCGGATCTACAGGGTCGTCCTTTTTATCACGCCACCCTCCCTGTGCGGCGCCGGGCCAGGATTCCGGTTCGTCGCTCTTGGCAATATTCTTCCCTTCCGGATTCAGAAAGCCGGGCACCGGTTCCAGATTCCACGAACCTCCGGAGGGGTCCTGCCGATAGTTCGGAAAATCAACGATGGGTATTGTTTCACCGGTTTCGTCGGTCACCTCGCCGCCCATCCAGATGGCTGCCAGAGCTACGTATTCACGATCAGTATTTTTGGGCCATTCGTACGGTATTTCATCGGGTACGGCTGAAGTACGCCCGCTAAAACCAAAATTAAATACCGTTGTACGCAAATTATTGCCGTCCAGGTTGGATTTACGGCGCAGGTTAGGATCGCCCCGATCGTGCGAGGGAACATGCCCGTTGGTTTGTGCCAGCAGCAATGCCGCCCAGATCAGCACTATTGTCCCGATCAGTGGGATGCCGAAGTATTTACTCATTCGATGTTTGCTCATTTTATTTTACACATCTCCTATCGTTTGGAAACATTTAGTTAAAAGAGATTTTTGTGCCGATTTGTATGCGCCGCGGTTCGGAATAGAAGGAAGGGATATCGAACCAGCCCGGATCTGCCTGCGGCGTTCTGTCCCTGCGAAAGGTAAAACCCGCTTCGCCCGTATCGCCAAAAACATTTACCGGATTATCGGCATCAAACAAATTATAAACGCGCAAAAATACCTGAATTCCTATTTTGTCGGTCAACTGGAAATTTTTATAGGCGCTTATATCCACATTAAAAATACTGGGTTTGTTACGGCTGTTTTTGGGTAATCCCGAAAGTATGGATTGTCCGGTGCGTGTACCGGTTACCAGTTCCGGTGTGTACGGTTGTCCCGTATTGTAACGGCTTATAAAACTTGTACCCCAGCTTTCGCCGCCGACATAAAAAGTGGCGTTTACCGTATGGCGCTGGTCCCAATCCAGCGGCGTGAGCACCCGGGTCGGTTCGGCGCCGCCGATTTGCGAAAAGAATTCCTGTTCAGGGCTGGAATTGGTTCCTTCCACAATTTGAAAGGTGTAATCAATCGAAAAGGAAAAATGATCGGCATAACGCCGTTTAAGGGCTAAGGTTAAACCGCGTACATTGGCAAAATCACGATTGGTGTAGCGTACGTAGGATACGCCGGCCAGGATAGTTGGCGTGGGCGCCGCGGTGGTAATCCAGTCGCGAATATCCTTGTAAAAACCCGTTACGTCGATAGCCAGATTGTCTGTAAACTGCTGCTGCAAGCCAAGCTCGTACTGGGTGGTGATTTGCGGATCGAGATCGGGATTGCCATACGGTCCCTGCGTACCCCCTGCGCTGGTCACTTTGAGCTGATCACCTACATACAGCAAACGGTAGTCCGGAGTCTGCTGAAAGATACCGTAAGAAAAGTGGATCACGCCGCTTTCCGTAATCGGAAAGGCAATACCGAGACGGGGGCTTAATTGTGTTTTGGGTTTGGTTTCATTATACCAGAAACTCTCCCGCTCGGCCAGGGTATATTTGTTGTCTTCCGTCTTTTCGCTCTCATCAATGACCCCGTCCCCATTGATATCTTTGTACTTATGGATATCCTTAAACGGATTGTACACATTGGGGTCTTCCGGATCGTAGGGAATTTTACCGTTAGGATTAAAAAGATCAAAACGCAGCCCCACATTTACGATGAGACTTTCGTATTCTATTTTATCCTGAATATATGCTGCAAATTTGTACGGATTGCGGGTAGCCCGTGTATGAACCGGCGTGGAGATGTCGCGTATTTCCGGTAAAAACGGTTCGATTTGCTGTCCGTTGGCGTCTGTTGCCGGAACCAGTGTTAAATCGTCGTAATATATTTCATCCGCCTGATACTCCACGCCGCCTTTAATTTGATGACGATTGGTAACCTGGCTGGTTAAATCCCACTTAAAAATACTGCTGCGGGTGTAGCGGTTATAGCGCCCCAAATCCGTTCCCGCTTTGGCAAACTGAAACGAGCCCGTATTCAACGAATCCGGATGGGTATATCTCGGATCGTAAGGGTCTTCGTAAAGCCGTGAATTAATTTCGTTATATTTGTAAGCGTAGGTCAATTCCTGAAAGGTCAGTTTACCCAATTGATGCGTAAATTTGCCGATGACGCTGTAGCCCAGTTCCTCGTCGCCGCGGTCGCCCAGGGGGTTTAACCTAAAAAAATGATCGTAATAACGGCGTTTTTCCCGACTGCCCAACGCATCGATGCGTAATTTTAATACGGGAATAATCTGCCATTCCAACGAGCCCTGCGCGCTGTATCGATCCGTATAATTCATCGGAACCGCACTGCTGTCGCCCCGAACGGCCACGGTGTCGCCATTAACCGGCTGCATACGCCCTTGGGGCAGATAAACATTTTTACCGTATAACCAGCCATCATTATAATAGCGGCGGCCGGTAAAAAATACATTGAGCTTGTTGGGAATAATCGGCCCGCTGAATGAACCCTGAAGATTGTAAATATCGCCGGGATTAACTTTGTCGATATTCCAAAAAAGACCGGTGCGATTGCTTACATAATCTCCCGTCCAAACATCCAGGTTCCCCTGCCATTCGCTGCCGCCCGTTTTGGTAACGATATTGATCACACCGCTCATGGCGTTGCCGTATTCGGCGTTGAAGGTACCGCTGATAACCTGTAATTCCTGTACGGATTCATTTTCCACCTGAAAAGCCTGGCTGCGTGTAAAATCATCGGTGATGCTGATGCCGTTTACCATATAAGATACTTCCGTGGATCGGCCGCCGCGAATATGAATGCCTCCGCCAGCATCGCGGATAACGCCGGCCTGCATATTCAGCACATCGCCCAGCTCCTGCAATGGAAGCCTTTTAATTTCTTCGGCCTGCATCCGGGCTTCCACCGAGGTAAGGTCCTTACGGATAACCGGAGCCTCGGCTACTACAACGATTTCTTCGCCTTCATACGCCTCCGGCTTCATCTGAACATCCAGACGGGTGGTCAGGTCGGTCATCACTTTCACATCCTGCAGAACAACTTTTCGATAACCGATGTACAAAACCGACACGGTATAACTGCCCGGCGGTACTCTTAAAATAATATAGCTGCCATCCACATCCGTTGCCGCGCCAAGGTTTGTTCCTTCCAGAACCACATTAGCCCCGATAAGCGGCTCGCCTGTTGTTGCGTCGGTTATAACGCCGGCAATTTTTCCACTGTTTTGCGCATAGAGAACACTGCTCTGCCAGACGAAGATAAACAACAAAAGAAGTGGTAAACGACTGACTTTCATCTGATTTTGCCTTTATTTAGTTAAGCCTGATATCATTTAATTTTTCCCAGTAGGCCACAACCGGCACTCTGGTTTCTATTTCCTTTATTTTTTTATTACGCTCCCGCTCCCACCACATCGTTTTAACCGCTTGCTCCACATCATCCGCCACCAGATCAAAAGGTTTCAACCGGGCCGGTTTTTTATCCACGCACTGCACAAAAATCCGCTCTTCACCCACTTTTAACGGGCCTGTCCATTGATTTTCTTCCAAAGCAAAAACGGTTTGCGACCAGCGGCCTAAATCATTCGGAGTTACGTAGCCTACCTCGCCCCCTTTTTCCGCACTCCATTTGCGAATGGAATACTGACGGGCTAATTCGCTGAAATTTTCCCCCTGTCTCAATTTCTTACCGATAATTTCCGCTTCTCTGTCGTCTTTCAAAACGATTTCACGAATCCGTATCCGGGCCGGGTCCATAAAGCGATCTGTATTTTCTTTATAGTATGCCAGCAGAGTGTCCTTTGGAACTTCGATCGAAGCAAAAATTTCTTCCTCCATTTTTTGCAGAAGGTATGTATCAAATTCAAAGCGGACGTTTTTGGCGTATTCATCTGTTTTGTCCAATTCCATTGCCCGCGCTTCCTCTAAAATCTTCCGGCGCACAACAAGGCCGGAAATAAAGCTTTTGAGGGCATCAGGATTTCGGATATGCCTGCGTTGCTTATCCGATGTGAAGCGCGCTGCCTGGCGAAACGTTTTGAGGGTCCATTCACCCAATGCGGAATGCAACAGTGGCGTGTTTTCATCCAGTTCACCCGCTGTCCAACTCCACCGTTTGGATTCCAATTGGGGATTGACGGGATTGTTTTTCCGGAAAGAGTTGTATAATGCCTCTACGACAGATTCGTCAAATTGAATATCCAACCTTTCGGCAAGCGAATCCACAAAGGCACGTACCTTTTGTTTGGATTTACGATTTTTCCAGTAACGATAGAGTTTGTCTTTATGGCTGGCATATTCCGTTTCCAGCAAAAACGGTTTTACTTTGCGGTCTTCCAGACGAATAATGCTGTACCCGGCTTGAGTGCGAACCGGTTCGGACGTTTCGCCCACTTCCAATTTATAGGCCGCTTCTTCAAAGGCGGGATCCATTTCATCTACCGTAAAAGAGCCAATCAAACCTCCGCTTTCACGAAGAACCGGATCTTTGAAATTTTCCCTTGCCAATCTCTCAAATGAAGCGCCTTTTTTCAGAAGTCGGTAAAGTGAGTCGGCCTTTTCTTTGGTGGGGGCATATAAATGGCGGGCTGTTAAAGTGGTGTTCAGGTTAATATAAAGCTGCTTCAGTTCTTTTTCTGAAACCGACACTTGTTTTTCAATAGTCTGCCGGTAATAAGCGTTGAGTAATTCCTGAATTTTTATTCGCTGGTATTCTGTCTGTGCGGCCGATGTGGCCTCCAGTTTTAAATTATAAGCTTCGCTGATGAGCAGTTCTTCGTTTATGAAGTTTCTCAATATTTTACGACGCACTTCCCCGTTAGGTACAAGGCCCAACCGTCTATTAATCTTTTGAAAACGTTGAACAAAATCTTCTTCCTTGATTACACGGTCATCAATTACGGCCAGCGTATGCTCATCGTTCAGCGCATCTGTTTTGCTACAACCCATAGGAAGGATGGCCACATACAGGGCAGTTACAGCCAGGCTAACAATCGTTGGTAAGAAAGATTTTGTTTTCATTAGAATCTACCGACAGAAAAGTTGTAATGGCGCATCGGTTAATAAAATCAAGCAGGAAAGGTCTGCCGATGCGTATCCCATTCCGACAAATTCTTCAAAACGGCCAAAACGCAACTCAGATACGGGTTACTGAATTTAAAAACTTATTTCAATTTGTCAAGAATTATTTTCAGTTTTTTACCGCTTATGAAGCGATTACTTTTTTCTTCGCAATGTAAAAATTTCATAAGGCGCTAATTCCAATCCGTTTTTCTTAACGAAAATGGTTTCCTCGCTGATCATATTAATAAGTTTATCTCCCAGTCTGTTCAATACATTCGGTTGTATGCTGGTCGGTTTATTTGAACTATTGGCCGCAACGTGTATCGTGTCTTTTTCCAGAATCCGTTCAAATACCAAAACCTCTTGATTCGCCGGAATAAAGTTGATTGCACCCATGGAGAGTGTTCTGTTGTTTCGTCTCAGGCGGATCCATTTTTTATACCAATCATACAGAGCCGTATCAAATTCCACCGTATCCGTCGGCCGGGGTTTGCCGAAGGGATGGGCGCGTTCGGCATCGTATTTAAATTCCGGCCAGACCATCGGTTTGCGACAGTCGGGATCGTCGCCGCCCCACATACCGGCTTCATCGCCATAATAAATCATCGGCGCGCCCGGCAGGGTCATTTGAAGGGCTGCCATCAGTTTTTGCTTTTGACGCTCTTCTTCATCGGGCTTGCGCACGTCAAAATTGGGATCCTGCGCCGGGTTTCCGCCGTGATCAATCCACTTATCGGGATTAACGATTTGAGAAGCGATACGTTCCATATCATGGCTTCCGGTCAGGTTTTGCAGTACAAGAGCGCGCTCAAAAGAATAGTCGCGGTAAATATTGTTCAAGCTGTCGGCAAAAGCTCCGGCGTTTATTTTATTTTTATTATTGGCCACAAACTGGCGCAAAGCGCGGGTAAAACGGTAATTCATCACCGCGTCAAAAGCGTCGCCTTGCAGCCAGGGAGCTGCGTTAAACATTTTGTTATGTGGCCAGTCTTCCCACCAGATTTCTCCGGTAAGATAGGCCTCGGGATTAACTTCTTTTACCCATTTCCGAAAATCTTTCCAGAATGTAATGTTGACCATTTCGGCCACATCAAGCCGCCAGCCGTCAATGCCGTCCGAAGGATCGCCGTCGCCGTCGGGATCGCCCCAACGCTGCACAATCGCCCTGATGTGTTCCCGCGGGCCGGCAACCAGACCATTTTCGTCCTCCCGTAATTCCGGCAGATCGCGTATTCCATACCAGCCCTGGTATTCAAATTCATTTTCCTTTGTAGCCGGGTCGTCCCAGTTTTTAATATAGAACCAATCTTTGAAGGCGGAATTTTGCTGATTTTCCATCACGTCGCGAAAGGCCCAAAAGGTATTGCCAACATGATTAAAAACGCCGTCGATGATAATGCGCATTTTGCGTTTATGGGCTTCCTTAATGAGTTGTAGAAAAAGACTGTCGGCGCTGGTCCATTGCCAGGTGGCGGGGTCAGCCGGGTTTTCTTTCGCCCATATTTTGCGATCCCGCTCCGGGTTCGGCCCAAAATTATTATCGATGTGGTGATACATGGAAGCATCGTATTTGTGCAGGGAAGGAGACTCGAACAAAGGATTAAAATAAATAGCGGTAACGCCTAATTCCTGTAAATAATCGAGTTTATCCAGAACACCCTGCAGGTCTCCGCCGTAACGCCGCAAACCGTGATTCCAGTAGAAATCGTGGCCGGTTTTTTGTTCCCAGGGTTTTAACTCATACCAGTCGGAGGTCCAGGGATGGATCTGCCAGCCTTCGGGTACCGTATAAGGCCAGGCGCCGGCCATATCTTCGGGCCGCGGATCATTGGACGGATCGCCGTTGCGAAAACGTTCCGGAAAGATTTGATACCAGACCGCTTCTTTGGCCCATTGCGGCCCTGCTGCTTGTTGAGCTCCGCTTTTGACGCGGTTCCCGGAACAGGCTAAAATAAGAAAAAGAACAATAAAGATGGATAATTTTTTCATGCGGCCCTCAATAAAATATTACTGTCGTTTTTTAAGAACTAAAACAGCGTATAAATAAATGGCGCCAACGCGCTGCCCTGTGTCAGAACGATGAGAATTCCCAGCAGCAAAAGTATGGCGACGATGGGCAGCAGCCACCACTTTTTGTTTTTTTTCAGAAATTCAAAATATTCCGCTACTATTTTTAGTTTGGACATTTTTTAATCCTTCATTCTGCTTTATGATTGAACAAATTAATACAGTTTCTCATAGTTTGAATCGGTTTTATTCTTTTTTACCCAATAGCTGTTTTGATCCGGCCGTTGTGCAATTTCCAAAAAGTGCTTACCGAAAACTTTTGCCACCAATCCTATGGGCGCAACCAACAGATAAAAAATAAATGTCAACAATATACGGGAAACCAACCAGCCTATTAAAAAAGCCAGGGCCATCCAGATTGTGTAAATTCGCTTTAACGAGGCGGGGGCAATAAAAGATGCGATGAGCAACAACAATCCCGGTATAGAAACGATCGCAGCCGCCGAAGTGATTTTTTTATAATATAAGTAGATCCCTATCAACAGCAACACGCTTCCAACCAGCCATGCGAAGCGTTGCAGGGATTGGCGTGAATAATCGAGACCGGTTAAATCGGCTTTTACATCTTTAATCCAGCTCATAAACCGTTCTCCAGTCCTGTTGTTCCTGCCATTGCGGCTGCTTTTCTTTTTGCAGAATATGCGTTCCCATCACCAGCATGTCCATATTCGTTCGCATAAAACAGCGATAGGCGTCTTCCGGGCTGTTCACAATCGGCTCGCCGCGCACATTGAAGGAGGTATTTATTACCACCGGACAGCCGGTTTTTCGGTAAAATGCGGCCAGTAAATCATAAAAAAGCGGATTATCCCGCCGGTTTACGGTCTGTATCCGGGCGGAATAATCCACATGGGTTACAGCCGGGATTTGCGACCGGGGAACATTCAGTTTTTCTAAACCGTTAAGCCCGGCTGCCTCTTTATCAACAGGCAACCGCTTTTCCGGTCGGACATCGCACACCAACAACATGTAAGGGCTTGGCCGGTCCAAATAAAACCAATCCTCTGCTGCCTCTTCCAGCACCGCCGGCGCAAAGGGCCGGAATCCTTCGCGGAATTTGATTTTCAGATTCAACTTTCTCTGCATCTCCGGCGAACGGGCGTCCGCCAATATGGATCGGTTGCCCAGCGCCCGCGGCCCGAATTCCATCCTGCCCTGAAACCAGCCGATCACTTTTCCATCGGCTATGGCTTCGGCCACTCGATTCAGCAGGGATTCATCGGCATCTTGCTCAAAGGGGATATTTCGTTCCTTTAAAAAGGTATTAATTTCGGTTTCCGTGTACACGGGCCCCAGCAACGAAGCACACTGGCTATCCTTTCCTTGCGTTATTTTACGGTTTGCATTTTTAAAATGATGATGGGCAACATAGGCCGCTCCCAGCGCTCCGCCGGCGTCCCCCGCAGCCGGTTGAATCCAGATATCTTTAAAAATCCCCGAACGTAGTATTTTACCGTTGGCTACCGAATTTAAAGCCACACCGCCGGCCAGGCAGAGATATTCCATTCCGGTTACCTTTTTCACGTGGCGCGCCATACGCAAGATAATTTCTTCCGTAACTTCCTGAATGGAACGGGCCATATCCATTTCGCGCCGGGTAAGCGGGCTTTCCGGTTGGCGTGGAGGACCACCAAACAGCCGATCAAATTTTTTGGAAGTCATTTTCAGACCGGTCAAATAATCAAAATAGGATAAATCCAATCGGAAGGAACCGTCTTCCTTTAAATCGATCAACTGATCCAAAATCGTCTGCACATATCGGGGTTCGCCATAAGGCGCCAGACCCATTAATTTATACTCACCGGAATTAACTTTAAAACCTGTGAAATAAGTGAACGCGGAATAGAGCAGACCCAACGAATGAGGAAACTGCAATTCGGACAGAATTTCCACTTTGTTCGCATTGCCCGTCCCTATGGAAGCCGTGGCCCATTCCCCCACGCCGTCCACTGTGAGGATAGCGGCCTTCTTGAACGGCGAGGGGAAAAAAGCGGAAGCGGCGTGTGACTCGTGGTGCTCGGGAAATATGATGGTCCCGTGATAATCCAATTCTTTTTCAATCAAATCGGGTATCCAAAGCTTCTGACGAATCCACAAGGGCATGGCCATTAAAAATGATGATAAACCGCGCAAAGGAAAACTGAGGTAGGTCTCCAGCAAACGAGTAAACTTGAGAAACGGTTTGTCATAAAAAGCCACCACGTCAATCTGTTCCGCCGTGATGGCCGCTTCCGAAAGGCAGTACCCGATGGCGCGGCGCGGGAAATCGTGATCGTGTTTTTTCCGGCTGAAACGCTCCTCCTGCGCCGCAGCTACAATCTCACCGTTGTGCAGCAAGGCCGCCGCCGAATCGTGATAATAGGCTGATATGCCGAGGATATACATAGATTAGTAGTAATGTTTTTTTATCATATTGTTTTGTTCATGGAGGATTGGAGTGATGGAGTATTGATAGAAAAATCAACAATCCAATACTCCATCACTCCTTTATTTAGTCACAGATTCCCAGTTTCATTTCCATCTTCACCTTCCACACATCCTTCAACCTGAGCGGCCAGTTAAACAAAACGGCGGAACTTTGATAGACCCGTTCGAAACCGCCTTCGGACAAAGAGATGGTTTCGATGGGAAAACGCCAGATGCTGCCGGATTGATCCGACTTCAGGCTGATATCCAGCCCTCTCCAATCGTCCCGCAAACCGATAAAGTTACGATTTTCCAGAATGCCCGTACTGTCCAGATAGGGATCGTCCGGTTTGCCTTCCTGTAGATAATAATAGCGGTCATCAGCGTGCCCGGCCTGCAGACCGAAATTAAATTCCACCCCAAAAACCGTATCGATCTCCACATTGGAACGATTAATAATTTCGTAGTCTATGGTCATCCGGCCGTCTGATTTTTTCATGGCAATCTGTTTGCGCAGCCGTACCGGCTGCCCGGATATGTGCCCATCCCGTTGGAGTATGATTTTAAGCCCGCTTCTTGTTTCCTCTTTATCCTCTAACCGATACACACTATTTACAAAATTACCCTCTTCTTTATAATGCGCCGCTGAGAAATCCCGTATATTTGTATCGGGATGAAGGAAATGGTCGATTAAGGCTTTGCGGTCATAGAAATCATAATGCAGTTTGGATTTCAAGTCCGGTTCTTTGGCCAATACCAGGTCATGGATGCTGGCGGTCTCACCGTTCTGCTGATCGGCAGTTACAGCGCGGTCGAGTTGATTATGATAGGCTTCGTGGCGGCGGGTCATGGTATCCAGGATATTTTTGGCTAACGGCTTATAGTCCAGTTCGTACAACATGCCGCCGGCTTTTAAATCAAAATAGGCGTTGAGAACATCGCTTTCCAGGATAACTTCATCGTAACCATCCACATTTATATCTTTTACGATGATGCGCGGCAATTTACGCCCGACGCCATCCAGGTGGTCTAATTCTTTTTCCGCTTCGATGAGGTGGCGGTATATGGCGTCACGAATATGGCTTAAATAAATGCCGCCGAACACGCCATGCCAATAAGGGCAGTTACACTGCGCGGCCCAAACATGATCCATGGCCGTATGCAATTTTTTACGTTCTGTCTCCGGTTTTTGCCAGATTTGTTTGCTCACGTAGATCATCTTTTTGTGCATATCGTTTACTTCGCGGTATTTGGCTAAAAAATTGCGCCAGAAACCGCCGCGCACAAAAACATTATTCTGCTCGGAAACGCCCTGTTCCTGCAGATAATGTTCAAATTCCACAAATTGCTGCTGAGCCCGGGAAAATAACGACCATTCTCCCATTTCCGCATAAGAGGCCGTTGGCAGATAAATGCGCCCCAGGGGTTTTATACGATCGACCGCTTCCGAAAAATGCATAATGTTAATCCAGTCCAGATTTTCTTCCAGAACACTGAAAAACCGATCCAGCCAACCGTTGGTGTACACGTGGTCGTAAGTGTTTGGCCAAACGCCAAATTTTTCCCCGTCATCGGCAAAGACCACAATAAAGCGGCCGTCTTCGCTGGCCAGCCCGCGTAAATGATCGATCGTTGCCTGAGGTTCTTCAAAAGGGATTGTGTACCTGAGACGCTTGCTGATAGGAAAGAGACGCACTGTATTGCATAAATCTTCGGTTAAATAATAACCGTTCAAATCCTCATCACGTAACCCGGCATATTTAAAATGCGTGTCATCCAAAATCGTGTACTCAACCCCCGCTTCATCAAGAGTGCTGGGCAGAGTGGGCTCCCAAATCCTTTCGGCCAGCCACATCCCCCGGGCCTCATATCCAAACGTTTCTTTCACGGCTGAAGTAAGTTTTTTTATCTGTCCAAGCCGGTCCGCTTTTGGTATTACGGCCAGTATGGGTTCATAAAAGCCGCCGGTCAGTATTTCCAGCTGACCTTGCTCCACCATATTCCGTAACATGGGCATATAATCAGGATGATGTTTTTTTATCCAGTCCAGCAAAATACCGCTAAAATGAATGGCGATACGAATTTTGGGATGCCGCCTGAGCACTTCAATAAAAGGCCGGTAGGATTTCTGATAAGCTTCTTCAAATACAAAATCAAAATTCCCCACGGGTTGATGATTGTGAATTCCAAAAAGAAAATTAATTTTTTTCATACATTCCTCTGATATATCTGTTTTTCATACCGTTCCGGTCCGCTCCAACGTAACTCAGATTTAGATGACGAATTTAGAAGGTTTATGAAATTTGTCAAGAAAAAAAGAATAATTCTCCAAATAAAATATGCTTTTTTTCCAAATTCAAATATTATTTGTTCGGATATGCTCATTTTAGTACATATACAACGGAAGCCTATTTGATATAGAACATATTTTTTTGATCGTCTCTTGTGTACTTTTGGTTAAATCTGTATTTTGCTTCAATTCTCTAATGTCATATTATTCAGGAGGTAGTATGAAAAGACTTTCCTTATTATTCACTATTTTCATCCTTTTATTTACCGTTCAGACAAGTATGGCCACCGGACTGGGTATTCAGGCCGGTATGGCTACATCGGCGTTTCAGGATCAGGCCAGTGCGGCAAACACATTCGTTGGAGGCGCACATTTCGTTTTCGATTGGCTGCCTCTTATTGATGTTGGCGCAGAATATACGATGACATTGTCGCCTTACACATTTGAAACCACAGCCTTTGGTCAAACCCTTACCAGTGAGATCAGTCAATCCTATTTTGGCGCTTTTGTCCGTGTATTTTTACCCATCCCTCTTATCGTCGTGAATCCCTACCTTAAAGGTGGCATGGGTTATTACAGCGGAAAGTTTAAAGTAACCGCAGCTGGACGAAGTGATTCCGCAGATCTGAAAAGTACCCTGGGGTATAGTTTAGGTTTGGGAGTCAAGTCTATTGTGGGCCTTTACGGAGAATTTGTTTATAATTTCGTAAGCCACGAATTGGATGTTGAAAATCCGGATAATTTGGCTTATAACAACTGGATGATTATGGTGGGATACAGTTTCGGATTGTAAGGTTTTTCATTGCTGCACAAAATAGAAATTATAATACTATCCTGATTGAAGAAATTGGCAACTCACCCCCTTTTCCGCCACGGCGGACAGGCCCGCCACGGCGGACAGGCCCGCCACGGCGGAAAAGCATTCCCCCCTCTCTTTCGCAAAGAGGGGGATCAAGGGGGAGAGTTGGCGGATGGGCACGCCACGGCGCACAAGCCCGCCTTGGCGGACAAGCAGAATTGACAATGAAGATAATTATTGTTGTAACTCCTTAAAAAACGATGTCTGCATTTTCATAATAATTTATTTTGGACAGCAATGAATTTTTTTGAATTTTGATGACTATTATTCAGAATAAGTGATGCATTCGACAACCTTGCAGACCGCATCATACCCGATTTTGTAAGTACTCTCTCTGCAATAATTCTCTATAAAACGTCTGTTAGCTCAAAATTGAGGACAAAAAAAGCCGCACCGAAATACCGGTACGGCTTTTTTATTTTAAGATAGAGCCTGCTTATTTTTTATTCGCCTCAGCCAGTTTTTTATCCGTTAATGCATTCAAAAACTTTTCAATTTTCAAAGCTTCCAGATTGGTCAACTGCTGACCCAGCTGAATATCCGCCATAATCTTAATTGCCTCGCGCAGAGATTCCACCTTGCCGTCATGGAAATAGGGCGCTGTTAAAGCCACGTTGCGCATGGTGGGCACTTTGAACATGAACTTGTCGGCATCGTTACCGGTTACCCTATGCCGGCCGGTGTCTTCTGTATCGGAATAAGGTTTAATCAAACCCATTTTTTGATACATATTGCCGCCCAGCAGCTCCCCCGTATGGCAGGTAATACAGGCTTTTTTAATAAACAGATCCAGACCTTCGGCTTCATCATTGGAGAGCGCCTTCAGATCGCCTTTGAGGAAATCATCAAAACGATCGCGGGTAATGAGTGTACGCTCAAAAGCGGCGATGGCTTCAGCCATATTATCATAGGTAACGGGGTCTTTGCTGTTGGGGAAAGCTTTGGCAAACAGGTCTTTGTACTCTGCGGAAGCCTTCAGTTTCTTAACCACGGCGTTGGAATCCGGCATGGCCATTTCTACCGAATTTAAAACGGGGCCTTTGGCCTGTTCTTTAAGGTCTTTGGCGCGCCCGTCCCAAAATTGTACAAACTGAAAACCGGCATTAAGCACCGTAGGAGAATTGCGATCCCCGTTTTGTCCTTTAACGCCGGGAGAAGTCGGTAAATTATCTACGCCCGCTTTTTTCCCGTCCAGTACATGGCAGGTGTTGCAGGACTGTTTGTTGTCCAACGATAGGATGTTATCAAAATACAGTTTTTCACCCAATGCGATTCGTTCGGGGGTGTCGTTTTCCGAACCGGGCATTTTGTCCGGCAGAGGTTTAAAGAAGGTTTTGGCTTGTTCCAGAACCTTCTTTTTCATTTCGGTTTTGTCCGCCTCACCGCCGCCTCCGCAGGCATACAGCAGAATAAGCGGTGCAATTAATAATACGAGCTTCTTCATAAGTCCTCCTATATTGGGTTGATTGAAAATTTCTAATATTTATTAAATTTATTAAATTTTTTTACTTAAACCAAACTTTGCTACAGCTCTAACCCAAACGTAAACACATAATTGCGGATGGGAGCGATAGAACCGATCAGATCGATATAATGGTATTGCAGCAGGTTATTAATCTGCAAAGAAAAACGCACAGGAATTTTGTTCCAGTTAAAGCGGGATTGTAACCGAACATCCACAACATGGGCGTCGCCGCGCACTTCTGCGTCGGGTATGACGGCCGCGAAATTTTCGTCGATTCTATCGTAACGGCTGATAAAGCGATAATCCATTTCCAACGACCAGATGGAAAACCGCCAAATTCCGTTGAGATACAACAAATGGCGCGGCCGGTATTTCAGATAATCGTTGATGCTTAAATCGCGCGGATCGAGAAAAGTATAACCGAGGTTAATAAATACTCTTTTTAACAGGGGTTGAAAGTTCAGATTGATCTCCCCTCCCGCAATACGGGCTTCGGTTACATTTTGAAACTGGATATTTCCGGAAGGCAGGAATCCGCCTTCGATCAAATCCTGATATTTACTGTAAAATAGGGCAACATCGCTGGCCAGATATGCGCTGTACATCTGGCGCCAGCCGATCTCGGCCGAAACGCTGCGTTCGGCTTTCAGATTTTCGTTGGGTACCACCACTATCCCGCCCGTGGACGTGGAGGTAAAGGCTTCGGCCATAGACGGCGCCCGGAATCCTGTTCCCGCGGAAAAGCGCAATGCGGCGCCTTCTGCCGGTTTAAACACCAATCCCAGTTTGGGATTCACACTGTTATCCGATCCCAGCGCGTCAATATCATAATAGTCGAACCGTCCGCCCAGCGTTAAAATCCAGCGATCCGAAAAAGACAGTTCATCCTGAGCGTAAACAGCCAGTCCCAACCCATTACGCGATCCGAAAATATTGGACGAAAGCATGTTGTAGCTGGGTACCAGCCCAACGGTAAGCAGATGCCGGCCCGCTTGCAGTCCGTATTGCACATCCACATGAAAAAAATCCGATGTGGATTCATTACCCGGATCGCCGATATTATCCTTAAAGTAGTTGTGAAACCAAATGGATTTTATTTTTAAATAGGAACCCGGGTCGATCGCTTTGCGATAGGCAGGCATTACATAATAGCGTACCGAGTGAACCTTTTGCGAAAGCTGGTCGTCCGGCGGAATCAGGGCATTGTCCAGGTCTTT
Organism: Caldithrix abyssi; assembly: GCA_011369465.1. Lineage (GTDB taxonomy): Bacteria > Calditrichota > Calditrichia > Calditrichales > Calditrichaceae > DRQG01. The sequence goes on along the minus strand of DRQG01000144.1, from coordinate 9,811 downwards.
CCAATAGAAAAAATTCCCCCGGCTTTGATCCATATAGTTCGCGGAAACCGTTATCTGATCAAAAGCGCTCAAATCGTACTGCAATTTGGCATTGATATTATAGCGGGTTTTATAATCGTTTTTACGGTAACCGTCGTCCCGGTCGCGGGCCGCGGCGATACGCAAACCCACATCGTTTATTTTGCGCGAATAGCCTGCCTTAATACCGTGCATAAACTGTGTTTTATTGCTCCAGTTCCATTCGTCATAATACGGTTTGGCATACATTCCGCCGTACGCTTCCACAGAGAATTCCGGTTTTTCGCTGACGGGCCGGGTGATGACGTTTATGACGCCTCCGATGGCGCTGGAACCGTACAGGGCGGAGCCGGCACCCTTGAGCACCTCAATTCGCTCTATCTGGTTCATAGCCAAAGCTTCGAAAATCATCCCCTGCGTATCGCCGGCGATAAAGGGCACGCCGTCCAGCAGCATAATGACCCGGCTGCCCACGCCCCGGCTGTAACCGCTGGAACCCCTAATATTGACCTGATCTCCGTTCATATTCACGCCGGAAACATACTGCAAAGCCTTATCAATGGTGATGGAATTGCGCGCTTCGATTTCCATGCGCGATACGCTGCTGATGCTTACCGGAACGTTTTCCACCTTTTGTTCATATTTGCCCGCGGTAACCACAATGGGCTGCGATTTTAACGGCACCGATTTAAGGACGATTGTCTGTAGATCCAGTTTTTGCCCTTCCGTTATTTTTATTTTGAGTGATTGCTCCTGGTAGCCGACCATACTGATCACCAGCCGGAACTGCCCGGCAGGAACTCCGCTGATCGTAAAACTGCCGTCCAGACTGCTGGCCGCTCCCAAAACGGTTCCTTCGATATAGATATTGGCTCCGGCCACAGGCTGATCGTTCTCGTCGAGCAATCGGCCCTGAACGGTGCCGGCGGCCGCCGGAAGCTGGAGGTACAATAAGAGCACGGTCAGTAATGTGGCGCTAAATTTATGTATCCGATGTCGCATGGTTGGTTTCCTCTCCCGATCTGTCTAAAACGGTTGGGGCGGAAGGCTGTCAAAATTCACATAAATATTGATCCCGCTGATAACGGAATCTTTTATAACGGTAACAGATGTTGGCAAGCTGTCCTGCGGCGTGGCGTCGTACTGGCCCACAGCGCGCCAGTCGGCAAATAGATTGGCGCCATATTGTTGGGCCACAACCACATAGGCGTACGTGCGCGGTGCCAGCTCTATCTGATAATGCGAAGTGTCAACTCCATACGGCAGCGGATCGGCAAGGTCTTCCGGATAGGCTTTGGCATTGCCGTTCAGCACTTCCGTAACTATATCGCCCGGAGGATAGTCGTTAAACACCACCAGTTTTAAATTGAGAACGCTGTCCTGCGGCGGCCAGTTTTGGTAATAAATAATTCCGCTGATTCCGGTTGGTTTGGAGGGGCCTGTCTCACCGGGCGGCGCCAAACCGTGATCGCAGGCCCAGGCAACAAACAGGAGTATGATAAAAAGACGAAGTATATATTTTTTCATGATTAAATATGAGGATAGTGTGTTTAGGGCTAATTTAACCGACACTGCAGGATAATTCAAGTTTACTCTTTATTCTTGACCACCGGTTTTGTATAATTATATAAGGAATCCGATCAAGGTTTTATTAATCTTCGTTGTAGCTTATAGAATAATAACGATGCATTTGGGAATACAAATCCAATCCTGAATAGTAAATGCTTCCCGCTTAAACAAAATAACATAGAATCAAATATCAAACGGGAGTGTCCCCATGTTCCGTTTTTTATGTATCCTGTTTATTTTGTTAACTCTGCTTCCCTGCCGATCCTCTGTGGCCGGAGCATTTAAAGTGCAAAAGAAGGTTACCGTTACCGTGAACAAAACCGCCGCCGGTTCGCTTCAGTCCCTGGTCAATATCGGCAACTTTGCTTACTGGCTGTGGAATGACGGTGTTTCCGCACATAGTCCTTACACGGGCGGCGCCGGCGGTTACTATCCGCGCGGTACCTCCAATGTTCTTTATCAGGACGGCTTGATTTGGGCCGGTTATGTGCGCGATCCCGATCCATCCAAACCGCAATTACGCGCCGGGGGCAATCACTATACAAATGGTACCATATCCGGCTGGTGGGGCGGCGATCCCTACGATGAACGGGCGCGCATCTACCGCATTCGCAAAGACTGGCAATCTTTAACCTATGACGATGTGGCGCAGGATGCGGCAGAATTATTTAATATTTCCCCCCCGTCTGCTGTTTCCGATCAAATGATCGATCAGGTCATCACCCGATACAAAGAAGACTGGAAAAACTGGCCTGCGGATTTAGGCGCGCCGTATTACGATGTCAATGATAACGGAATCTACGACCCGGTTCTGGATGAAGCGGGCCTGCCGATTATTGCACGATATGACGAAGAGGGCAATGTTATTGAGGGCGGAGATTATCCCGGCATAGCCAATGCCGATATGGTTTTATGGTATGTGATCAACGACGGAAACGAAAACCGGACGCGCGCTTTTGCCGGTTCGCCTCCCATCGGGCTGGAAATTCAAATAACCGTATGGGCTTACCGGCATACCAAAGCGGCAATAGGACAGTCGGTATTTAAAAAATACAAAATCATCAATCGCTCCGGCTACCTCATCGACTCTTTGTATTTTGGCCAGTGGAGCGATCCTGACATTGGCGATTATGATAACGACCTGATAGGATGTGATTCCGTCAATCAATATATGTTTGCCTACAACGCCGATATGGAAGATGCTTCTTTTAAAGAGTTCGGTTTGCCTCCCCCTGCTGTCGGCTATCAGCTTTTGCAGGGACCTCTTGTTCCTTCGCCCGGCGATACCGCCGTTTTAGATCTGAAAAAGCTTCCGGACTACAAAAATCTGCCGATGACTTCTTTTGGAGCCTACAACAGAGCGTTTTATCCTGAGCCGCCCGTCTTTGGTGAATATGTCTGGACCCGCCGGTGGTACAATATGTTACGGGGATTTTTACCTTATGATGATCTTGACAATCCGCAACCTTTTACCGTGGAAACCGGACCCCATTCCGGCAAACCGACCAAATTTCCTCTGAGCGGCGATCCGGTTACGCAAAACAGCCAAACAGCCGATCTGGACGGATATGTGCATCCGGCAGGCGATCGGCGGATGATTATGTGCAGCGGCCCCATAAAAATGGAACCCGGTGCGGTGCAGGAGATGCTTGTTGCGGTTACCGGAGGCCTGGCGGGCGATAATATTCAATCTATAGCCGATATGCGGGGCTGCGCTCAGGCAGCCGCGATTGCCTATAAAACCCTGTTTAAAAATCCGCCTTTGCCGCCGGCGCCTCCCAACGTAAAAGCCACGCCATTAGACAACAAGGTCGTGCTCGATTGGGGATGGGATGTATCCGCGGTATCGGAAACGGAAAAAAACACTGGCTACGGATACGAATTTGAAGGATACAATGTTTACCAATTGCCGAAGGAATCGTCCAAATTAAGCGATCCCGGGGTGGTACGGATAGCCACCTTCGATAAAATAAACGGCGTGAGAACAATCAAATCCCTCAATTTCGATCCTCAATACGGGATGGTTGTCGAATTGCCGGTACAATACGGTACCGACGCCGGTTTGCAGCGCTATTTTTTTGTGGATAAAGATTACATTCATAATCTGCCTCTGTATCGCGGCAGCACCTATTATTTTGCCATAAGCGGCTATAATTACAACCGAAACTTTCTGCGCGACCGGGCGCTGGAATCAATACCGGTTGTGGTGGAGGTTACCGTGCAAAATCCTCTACCCGGTTACAGGTACGAAGGCGAACCAGGAGAAGAGATTGACGTTGTTCATCACGGCAGCAGCGATGGGCAGGCGCAGGTTATTGTGGTTGATCCTTCCGCAACCACCGGACATGACTATGAGATATTCTTTTATACCGAAAGCGATACAAACGCCTCGGGATATAGGCAAACGTTTTGGGGCTTGCTGGATAAAACCACCGGCGACACGGTGGCCAGGCGCCGCAAACAATTACCGGATTTGAATACGGATGACGCCTTAACCTTTGACGGTTTACTTGTTAAAGTGGCCGGCCCGTCTTTAACTATGAAATCGTTTGATCTGGTGGCCAACGGAAACGGCCCGTTAGACCCTGCCGGCAGCGCGGGCGCTCTGTGGGAAGGTTTCCCTGTTCCCGATCCGAATTACAACGTCTATCCCAATATGGCTAACGGTTCATTCTGGATGATCCATACCTGGCCCAATGGCAACCGGGCATCATTCAGCGCTTTTATGGAACGCACTTTTGAATACACCGGCGGTTACGGCAATCCCGACGGCACCGGTATTCAGCATCTGATCCCCCGTGATTTTGAAATTCGTTTTACCGGAAACGGCAAAGCTTTTGATAGCTGGAATACGAAAACGGTGATCGACGTTCCTTTTGAGTTGTGGGATATCGGCGACGCGGATGATCCGGATGACGATTTTCAATTAGTCCCGTACCTTTATGATTATGACCGCAACGGCGTCTTCAATTTAATGTACGACGCCTCGGACCCCACCGCGCCCCCGGGCTGGGCGGATCACGAAGTGTCCATCTATCCAAACGATCCCTGGACGGATCCCTTTTACTGGATACATCCCGTCAACAACACGCCGGGAAGCGAGGGCTACAGGCAAATGATTGAAGCCCTGCAAAACGATCCGTCCGGCGCTGCGCCCTGGTACGCCCGGGCCGGCGACGCCAACGGTGCGTACGACGGCTGGGCCGGTATGCACCGCATGGTACTGGTAAGCTGGAACGCCGGCGATGTAACCAAAGCCATGTCGCCGTCCGATTATAACGCCGCTTTACCCGATGAGGGAGCTGTTTTTCGATTGGTTACAACCAAACCGAACACGCCCAATGACACCTTCGTTTTTACCGCGCCCGTCGTCAGGCACAGTCTGGATCAGGCCCGCGCCGACGTTGAACAGATAAACGTTTTCCCCAATCCGTATTATGCTTCCAATCCGCAGGAAAAAAACCATTTGGAGCGTTTTGTCACCTTTAATCACCTGCCTCGTAAGGCTGTTTTTCGTATATTCAATCTCGCCGGCGCTCTGGTACGCAAGCTGGAAAAAGATGATGAAAGTCAGTTTTTCCGCTGGAATTTACAAAATGGAAACGGTAGATTGGTTGCCAGCGGCGTTTATATTGTTCACATTGATATGCCGGAGCTGGGAAAACAGAAAGTGCTTAAAATTTTTATTGTTCAGGGGCAGCAAATTATCGAGTATTTTTAATAAAACCGATAGGAGTGAAAATGAACCATTCTGAAAGTTCTTTTAACGGATCTGCCGCAACGGAATTATTTATGCAATCCTGGGCCCCCGATCAGGAATCGAAGGCTGCGCTGGCCGTGGTGCACGGTTTTGGCGAACACAGCGGGCGGTATATGAATCTGGTTAACCGGCTGGTTCCGGCCGGCTTTACTGTGTACGGATTTGATCACCGGGGTCACGGCCGTTCGCCCGGCCAACGCGGGCATATAAATAGCTGGGAAGATTTTTTAGGCGATGTGGATGCTTTTCTCACAGAGATACGAAAGAAAGACGCCGAAAGTCCGCTTTTTTTGTACGGCCATAGTATGGGCGGTTTGCTGGTTCTCAGTTACGCGTTGCGTCATCCGCAGGGACTCAAAGGCGTTCTCGCCTCCGGCCCGGCCCTTGCCCAGCCCGGGGTTTCGCCCATTTTGCTTACCCTCAGCCGCATTATGTCCAAACTATGGCCATCTTTTTCCATCGACACCAAATTGGACGTCCATTTGATTTCCCGTGATGAGGAGGTCGTGCGGGCCTATCAGCAAGACCCGCTGGTGCACAGCATGGCTTCGGCCCGGCTGGGTACCGAGCTTACCGCCGCGATGGAATGGACGCAGGCGCATGCCGGCGAATGGTGGCTGCCCCTGCTCATCGTGCACGGCGGCGACGACAAACTGGTGCCGCCGGAAGGCAGTAAACGTTTTTTTGACAATGTGCCTTCTGAAGATAAACAGCGTATCGAATACCCCGGCACGCGTCACGAACCGCATAATGATTTGGATAGAGACAAAGTGCTGGAGGATATTCAAAATTGGCTGGAGAATCATTTGTAGAATAGTGACATAACTATTAGCGTCATCCTGAGCAAAGTAGAAGGGATCACTATGACGTTATTTTGTCATCCTGAGTCCCGACTTGTCGGGATCGAAGGATGACACGCGTGGTGAACTTCGTCATAGTTCGACGTAGCTCACTATGACGCTAAACTGTCATCCTGAGCCCCGACTTGTCGTGGTCGAAGGATGACATTGTGTCGGTGAAACACCGGACATGCCGCGTCATGGTTCGACTTGCTCGCCCGAGGCGGGCGGGCTCACCTTGACGCTATTTTGTCATCCTGAACGCCATCGAAGGGAACACTTGGGCTTCGACAGGCTCAGCGTACGAGTTCGTTCCCTGAGCTTTGCCTCTCCCGACTTGTCGGGATCAAAAGCTGAAAGGAGGCCAATTCGTTCCGGTTTAATCTTGCCTCGGTCTGCCGCGAGCAGGCTCACAAAAAATAAACGCTAAATATTGAAAAGGAACCGCTATGTACATTCTATCCATCGATCAGGGTACGACCGGTACCACAACCATTTTGTACGATGCCCAGGGCCGGGTTGCCGCAAAAGCTTACAGGCCGTTCCGGCAAATTTACCCGCAGCCCGGCTGGGTAGAACACGATCCTATGGATATCTGGCAAACCGTGGTTGATACCGTAGGCGAAATTCTGCAAAAAAATCCCTTTCAAATTGACGCCGTCGGCATAACCAATCAACGTGAAACGACGGTTGTCTGGGACGCCGAAAGCGGCAAGCCGGTGTATAACGCCATCGTCTGGCAATGCCGGCGTACGGCAGATATCTGCAACACTCTGCAATACGCCGCGGGGGATATCAAAGCCAAAACGGGTCTGCCGCTGGACGCCTATTTTAGCGGAACAAAAATCAAATGGATACTGGAAAATGTATCCGGATTGAACACGAACGCCCTGCGCTTTGGCACCATTGACACCTGGTTGATCTGGCAGCTTACCGGGGGCAAAGTACACGCCACCGATTTCACCAACGCCTCACGTACCTTGTTGTTCAATATCCATTCCCGGCAATGGGATCGGGACCTGTGCCGGCTTTTGAACGTACCACACTCGCTTTTGCCTGAGGTAAGGCCTTCCGCCGATCACTACGGAACCGTACAAAGCATTCCTGCTTTAAAAGATGTTCCCATACTGGGCGTATCCGGCGATCAGCAGGCGGCTTTGTTCGGCCAACGCTGTTTTGAAGACGGCGAAGTTAAAAACACCTACGGCACCGGTTGTTTTATGCTGATGAACACGGGGCAACACGCTGTTGAATCCAGAGAAGGCCTCCTTACCACCATTGCCGTTAACGGGCAGGGTCAGCCGTGTTACGCTTTGGAAGGATCGGTTTTTATCGCCGGAGCGGCCATCCAATGGCTGCGTGATGAATTGAAGATACTGGATGACGCCGCAGAAAGCGAACAAGCGGCGCTTTCATTGAAAGATAACGGCGGCGTGTATCTGGTGCCGGCTTTCACGGGCCTGGGCGCTCCGCACTGGGATATGGAAGCGCGGGGCACGATCGTCGGTTTAACCCGAGGCAGCAACCGCAATCATCTTATCCGCGCCGCGCTCGAAGCTATGGCTTACCAAACCTACGACGTCCTTAAAACGATGGAGAAAGACGCCGGCCTAACCTTAAAGGAACTTAAAGTGGACGGCGGAGCCACGGCCAATCGTTTTCTTATGCAGTTTCAAAGCGATCTATTGAATATTCCCATCCTTAAACCGCATATGGCCGAAACTACCGCTCTGGGCGCAGCTTATCTGGCCGGGTTAAAGGCTGGCATCTGGCCGGATAAAAACGCTTTGCGCGGTTTGCAGAGAGAGGAAGAAACTTTTCTGCCCAAAATGGATAACGGCGCCCGCCAGGATTTGCTGGCCGGCTGGCAAAAGGCCCTGCGGCAGGCGTTGACCAAATAAAACCCCTTTACCTTTTAGGCCTTTTGCGTATGAATTATTCAGGAAAAAAATTTAATTAAGGTTTGTAAGATCTGTTTTTTCTGACTAACTTTTGATTGAAATTTTAAATGCCTACTTCAGCAGGCTTATCAAAATAGTCTTAGATGAAAGCACTATGAATCCTCGCTTTGGTTTAGCCAATTACAAGTGTATATTTTTATAAGTGGAAATTCCGCAGAATCATGGTTGTTATGTATTTTTTAATTAATAATTCTGCGTCTTTTGGGTATAGACTTTCGATTTCAGAAAAAAATAAGGAGCTATTTACTATGTTAAAAACTTTTTCTTTACTACTTCTTTTTCTTATATCCTGTTCTCCTGTACTTGTGACGAAGGCAGACTATGATCAAGACAAATTTAGGCTATGGGATGGTCCAAATAGTCTTAGTTGGGATGATTTTAGAGGTAAGCCATTGGATGGCGCTTTAGCATCAGAAATTTATATTTCCAATCCATCAAAGATTGAAAGAAAAACGTTATTTCATCCGGTTATACTTGATGCAAAAACATTATTTGATCGTCAAAAATCCTGGGTTCGTCCAAATAATACAACCGATCTTCTCTTAAGATACAATCAAGTTCTCTTTAATATTTATGAACTACACACTCGTAAACTGAAAAAAGAATTTTTAAAATTAAATTTTAGTATTAATAGCCCTACGGAGATATTTTTCGATTTAGTAAATTCAATTAATAGTGAACTATATAATATGGTGAACAATTTTCGTGAAGAAAGTAAAATGGGTAAAGAAGAAGCTATTATTAATAAATGGTATGATAGAATTATTAATCAATTGGAAGAATTGAATCAATACAGATAAGAAGAAGAAAAAGGCATAGATTTATAATTTTGTCTTTAGTTATTTTCTATCATATTGCAAAATAAGTGAAACATAAACCAAAAGGGATATGATATTAATACCCGGCGGGTCTTTCTTTATGGGAACGGATACATCCGTAGCCAAAGAGTTTGCCGATAATAATCCAACTTTATGTGCTTTTTCATGGTTTACAGCCCTGTTTCCAAAACATAAAGTTTCAAAAAAATACTTCAAGTCTAATTCTACCAAAAAAGGATGGAGGAATTTTTATAACGATCTCCCAAATTCGATTGGTTAAATTTATAAAAGTTGGTTCTAATCATCTGAAGAATTACGATATCGTTTATATAGAAAAAAATTGTGGTGGAACCTGCGGTTCTGGAATATATTTTTTATTAAAAAAAGAGAAAAATGTTTGGAAAATTCTTGAAAAAAAGAAGTTTGGGCAAGCTGATCAGCTGGCCATGGGTTCTGTCATCATCTCATCATAGATAAAATAGATTTTAAATTCAACTTTGTTTATATCTTAAAGAAACTCGCAACTTTCCCGACACGTCGGGATGCTATAACCAAATTGAACTACCGGAACTTTTTTTTGACTTTTTACGAAATCGTAACTTTTATAACATCCTCAGGATGTGCTATAAAATTGAACACAAAAAAAGGGAATTCCCTTTCGAAATTCCCTCTCATTAATAGAGCGGTCCGGATCCCGCTCGGGCGGGAAACTCGCAACTTTCCCGACACGTCGGGATGCTATAACCAAATTGAACTACCGGAACTTTTTTTTGACTTTTTACGAAATCGTAACTTTTATAACATCCTCAGGATGTGCTATAAAATTGAACACAAAAAAAGGGAATT
>DRQG01000143.1 GCA_011369465.1 Caldithrix abyssi | reverse complement strand
GGAACCCATGTTTAATTTTGCCGAACGAAAAGAAATGATAGAAGACGCCATAAAAAACATGGATAACGTGAGTGTGGAGCAGTATGACGGATTAATTGTGGAACTGGCCCGAAAGAGAGGAGCCAGTGTAATTGTGCGCGGCTTGCGTGCCATTTCGGATTTTGAATTTGAGTTCCAGATGGCGCTCATGAATCGTCATTTAGCCAAAGAAATTACTACGGTTTTCCTTATGCCCAACGAGAAATACACTTACCTTAATTCGACGATTATTCGGAATGTGGCTTCTTTTAACGGAAATGTGGAAAAATTTGTAACTAAATTTGTTGCCGAGAAACTAAAGAATAAAGCCAAAAAGTAAAGGATTTGCATAATGGGATTTATCGAAAAAATCAGATCGAATGCGGCAAAACAGGTAAAAACAATCGTCCTGCCGGAAACATCCGATCCACGTGTATTGGAGGCCGCGGCGATCTTATCCGGAGAAAAACTGGTAAAACCGATACTGGTTGGCAATAAAAAAACCGTAGAACAACTTGCCCGCGAAAAAGAGATATCACTAACAAACATCGAAACAGTCGATCCGCTTGAATCGGATCGGTTGGCTGCTTATGCCGAAGAGTATTACGAGCTGCGTAAGCACAAGGGTGTATCCAGAGAAGAGGCCGCAGAGACGGTTAAGAACCCCTTGTTTTTTGCCGCTTTTATGGTACGGAACGGCCAGGCAGACGGCGCGGTTGCCGGCTCTTTGGCCACCACCGGTGACGTTTTGCGTGCTGCCATCCAGGTGGTTGGTTTGGCCGCCGGAATAAAGGTAGTTTCCAGTTCATTTATTATGGTAATGCCGGATGGACAGGAACTCACTTTTGGCGATTGTGCGGTAATCCCCAATCCGGATGCAGAACAATTGGCCAGTATCGCTGTAAGTACGGCATTCACGCACCAGCGCCTGGTCGGTCAAACGCCCAATGTGGCCATGCTGTCCTTTTCTACAAAAGGCAGCGCCAAACATGAAGATGTGGATAAAGTGGTAGAAGCAACAAAGTTGGCAAAAAAATTACAGCCAAAATTAAATATAGATGGCGAACTCCAGTTTGATGCGGCATACGTAAAATCAATCGGGGAAAGGAAAGCACCGGGAAGCACAGTAGCGGGAAAAGCAAATGTGTTTATCTTTCCGGATCTGGATGCCGGAAACATAGGATATAAAATAACCCAACGCTTAGCCGGGGCCGAAGCTATCGGACCGGTTATACAGGGATTGGCAAAACCATACAATGATCTTTCCAGAGGTTGCAGCGTAGAAGATATTGTCAACGTAGCCTGTATATGCAGTATTCTGGCTTAGAGATTTTTTGGACAGCATCTATCCCAGGAAAGTAATCCCTGTGAAAGGTAAAAATCTCTTAAGACGGCACAAAATACGGATATGATTTAAAAGAAGGAGAGCGTAGCGATGCCGACGTATGAATATGTTTGTAACGATTGTCATAAAGAATTTGAAGAGTTCCAAAGTATAACCGCCCCACCCTTGCAAACCTGCCCTTTTTGCGGAGGAAGCGTTACGAGAAAAATTAGTGCGGGAAGCGGATTGGTTTTTAAAGGAAGTGGATTTTACATCACCGATTATAAGAACAACAACGGTAACGGCAAGAAAGAGACGAGTACGAAAAAAACCGCAGAAAGCAAGACAAAAAAATAAATATTAACAAATTTTAATTGATTTTTGTTAATATTTTTTCTATTATTTTAAAGCAAAATACCCGGTTTCAAATTAATATTTTCACATAGTTTTATAAAATTTATTTTGTACTACTTTTTAGAAAGGACAGGTAATGTCAAAACTCAAGCAAAAACTCGCAGAAAAGATTCCGGGTTACCGGGATCGCGTCACCAAACTAATGAAAGAATACGGTGACACCGTAGTTGATCAGGTGCATATACGACAGTTTTATGGCGGTATGCGCGGCTTAAAATGCCTTACTACCGATATCTCTTATCTGGATCCGGAAGAGGGTATCCGCTTTCGGGGTTATACCATTCCGGAATGTCTGGAAAAACTACCCAAACCCAAAGGCGCAGAAATGCCGTATGTGGAAGGGCATATTTATCTCTTATTAACGGGAGATATTCCCGGCGAAAGTGAAATCAAAGATGTGGTGGAAGATTTTAAAAAACGCCGTCGTGTTCCTCATTATATCTATGATATGCTGCGCGCCATGCCACGGGATACCCATCCGATGACGATGTTCTCCGCCGCCGTATTGGCCCTGCAGCGCGAATCGGAATTTGTACCGCGCTACAATGCTGGTTTGAGTAAAATGGAATACTGGGATCCGGTATATGAAGACAGCATGAACCTTTTGGCCAAGCTGCCGGAAATAGCGGCTTATATTTACAGAATGAAATATAAAGGGGATACACCCATCGCACCCGATCCGGATCTTGATTTTGGTGCCAATTTCGCTTATATGATGGGCATCGATCATCCTTATGAAGAAATATCCCGTCTGTATTTTATTTTACACAGCGACCACGAAAGCGGAAACGTAAGCGCACATACCACTCACCTGGTTGGTTCGGCGCTGTCCGATCCCTACTATTCCCTTTCTGCCGGATTGAACGGATTGGCCGGCCCGTTACACGGATTGGCAAATCAGGAAGTGCTGCGCTGGATCCAGCAGCTTATGCATAAACTGGGCAACAAACTGCCAACCAAAGAAGAATTGGAGAAATTTGTTTGGGATACTTTAAATTCCGGTCAGGTAATTCCGGGTTACGGACATGCCGTATTAAGAAAAACCGACCCGCGTTATACCGCGCAAAGAGAATTTGCATTGAAACATTTACCGGATGATCCCATTTTTAAACTGGTAAGTATGTTGTACGAAGTGGTTCCGCCAATTCTGCAAAAACACGGTAAAGCCAAAAACCCATGGCCAAATGTGGACGCCCATTCCGGAGTAATCCAGTGGCATTACGGCGTAACGGAGTATGATTTCTACACGGTTATGTTTGGAGTTGGTCGTGCCATTGGCGTGCTTAGCAATCTGATCTGGGATCGTGCTGTCGGGCAGGCCATCGAACGTCCGAAATCGCTCACCACGGAAATGCTGGAAAAAATTGCCGGCATCAAATAATAGACATGATTTAGAAGGAACTTGTGATTCGAAAAACCGGTATGAATGATAGGCGTTCATACCGGTTTTTATTTTAATAAAGACCGGGCGGGGAAAAAGGTTTCCCTTGCATTTAACCGGAATATATCGGAGATTGGCGATCAAAAAATGATTATGATGACGTATGATAGAGACCTTTGGCAATAATTTTAAAGAAACACCGGAACGCGCCGTTTTAGTGGGACTGATCTGCAAAGAAGAGTCTCGTTGGGAAGTATTGGATCATTTGGATGAATTACGTGCCCTGGCAGAAACCAGTGGCGCCGAAATTATAGACACCTTTGTGCAAAGCCGACCGACGCCTGATCCCGCATTTTTTATCGGCAAGGGAAAAGTGCAGGAATTGGCCGATTTTATTGAAATAAATGATGTTGAAGTCATCATTTTTGATGACGAACTTTCACCGGCGCAAATAAAAAATATCGGGCAAATATTAAAAATAAAAGTCATCGACCGTTCCACCCTTATTCTGGATATATTCGCCGATCACGCTAAAACAAATGAGGCCAAAGTGCAGGTGGAACTGGCGCAGCTGAACTATTTGCTGCCCCGGCTTACCCGTCAATGGCAGCACCTTTCCCGGCAGGTGGGAGGCATTGGCACCAAAGGCCCGGGTGAAACCCAGTTGGAAACCGACCGCCGTTTGGTGCGTACGCGCATTGCACATCTTAAAGAAAAATTAAAAAAAATAGATCATCAAAACACGGTACAGCGGCAGAAAAGAAAAGACCTGTTCCGGGCGGCTTTAATCGGCTATACCAATGCAGGGAAATCCACTCTGATGAACGCTCTCACCAAAGCGGGAGTAAAAACGGAGAACAAGCTGTTTGCCACACTGGATACGACCGTCCGCAGGCTTCAAATTGATAAAGAAAAACTCATATTAATGAGCGATACGGTCGGATTCATTCGTAAACTGCCGCATCATCTGGTGGCTTCTTTCCGAACCACGCTTGCCGAAAGCCTCGAGGCGGATTTGCTGCTGCATATAGTTGACGTGTCGCATCCTCAGTTTGAAGAGCAGATTTTAGTGGTACGTGATTTATTGAAGCAATTAAAAATCGAACAGAAAGACAGATTGCTGGTATTTAATAAAGTCGATTTAATCAAACGTTCCGGCCTGCTCGAGCAGTTAAAAGAAACCTATCCCCAGGCGGTGTTCGTTTCGGCTGCAAAAGGACTGGGATTGGTGAGTTTAAAACAACGTATCGGCCAAATTGTTGAAGAATTGTATGAAGTTAAACGGGTGCGGTTAAACTTTACACAAGGCTCGCCCGAACATTTGATCCATCCGTTGGCCAAAATTGTGGAAAAAAAATACGATGAACAATATATCTATTTGAAACTAAAATATCCCAAAGAAAACGAAGCGAAAATATTGCATATTGTAGAACAGTATCAATAGCCGGAGCATTTGATGATTAGCATAAAAAGTTATTTTTTTATTCTATCCGCAATCACACTTCTTACAGCGCAGGTGGTACATAAAAAAACCTTCGATCGTTTTACCCATTATACCATTGACGACTGGATAACCTATGCGCCTGCCACGCATATTACTTCCATTGATATTGGATTGGAATATGTTTATTTCGGAACCAGAGACGGAGGCATTTTACGATATAATTTATATGACAAAGAATGGGATTACCCCTGGACAACAAGCAGCGGCTTGAGAAGCAACCATATAAAAGAAATTGTTTACAATTATCCGGATAATTTCGAAAAAAATTTGCGTTCACACATCATTTATGCTTTAACCGATAAAGGTATTGATGAATTTGATCCGGTAGCCAACTATTGGAAAAAGGCGCATATAAAAAGCATGCCCTATCCTCGTCAACCGGATCCGGAAGAGGTGGAAGCCTATCGAAGACGAAAGGATTACCGTTTTCCGCCTTTCTACCGGCCAGGGAATAAAGAGCTCCCCGATTTTTTTACGGATCACAACATTTTGTTTCGTCCGCCCAATGAAATAATCGATGAACACAACCGGGTGTTTCGGCTGGGTAAAGACCGGGTAGTGGATGAATGGAATACGCTGTGGTTATCAACAAACGGGCTGGGGGTAGCCAGTGCGGATCTGTACGATTACACGTTAAGAACATATCAGAAATCGATCGGAAACATCGCCCCGCGTGATTTGATATATCTGGAAGACGAAGATGTTATGTGGATTGGCGGAGTGGAAACGGGAACCCGACCGGGTGGCATTTCTATATGGAATATGAAAGAGGACTCCTGGCAATACAAAGAAATGCGATTTATTCCGGGATTGTACCGATCCAATATTTATTGTATTGCGGCCAATAAAAAACATATCTTTTTAGGCTCGGATTACGGCCTGGTTAAATACTGGCGTAAAAAGAAAAAATGGAAAACCTTTACAACAGGCGATCAACTGGAATCGGATAAAATTAACGACCTGCTTCTATTTAAGAAGACCCTGTTTGTTGCTACCGACCTGGGCCTTAATTACATAAAACCGGCCTACCGAACCATCGAATCATTAAAAGATCAGCAACTGCGCAACATTCCTGTATATCGTATGGCTGCAACAGATAGTACGGTTTTACTGGCTACAAAGATAGGTTTATTTGAGTACCTGCCGGAAAAGGACGAGTTGCGTTTTGTAAATGTCCGGGCTGCTTTAACGGATATGTATATCACCGCAGTAAATACGCACAAAAAAATGATCTGGCTGGCAGGGAAGTATGGTATCATGTATTATGAACCCAAGCGGCAGGAATGGATATCTTTCCCCAATATTAAACAATATGTGCCGGGAAGAATAAATCAGATCAAATTTACTCCGAATATCGTCTGGTTTGCTACGAATTCCGGCCTGTTAAAATACGATCGTAAAAGAAATTACTGGTATTTATATACCATAGAAGACGGGCTGGCCTCCAACAGAGTTTACAATATTGATGTGGATGGAGCGGATTTGTGGTTAAGCACAGAAAAAGGAGTTACTGTATTTCATTGGGACCGTCCTGAGGTAATAGAATAAAACGCCATTTTTACTTTTAACATACATCAATATTTTTTTTACCTCAATTATATTTATTCGTAAATTACAACTTTTCATTTAATGGTTTAATCGATTACAGAGGTTATTCTATGCAAGAAAAATCAGCCACTCAAGCGGAACAAAAGTCATTATTGCTTGTAGTTAAAGACTCTTTTAAAGAACTGAAAGAAACCGCTATTGCCTTTGTAAAAGCGCCTCGGGCTTTATGGGGCATAAACATCCCTTATATCATAGAGGGATTAATCTATTTCGGCATTCTGACCATTTTAGGAAAATACTGCTCGGAGAATGTCGCGCTTTCCGATGTACACGCCGGATGGGTGTATTCGTTTGTAACGGGCGGAATCACTTTTGCCATGCTCATTCTCGGTGGAGTAACGGACAAGATCGGCGTAAGAAAGTCTCTAATCTTTGCCTTTTCCATTATGTTTTTAGGCCGGGCACTGGTAGGCTTATCCGGCACAATACCGCTGGGCAGCGGAATGGGCTCGCCAATGTTTCTGGTAATGATATTGGGACTGTTCTTAATGGTTAGCGGTTATGGGTTGTATCAACCGGCCTCTTATGCCGGTGTAAAACGATATACCAATCCGCAAACCGCAGCTATGGGCTATGCCGTTATTTACGGGTTGATGAATCTGGGCGCCTTCTTTTCCGGTTTTATCTCTCCTATGGTCCGGCACAATTTTGAATCGGTGTTTCCGCCGAACGGGTTAACGGCCGTATTTTGGGTATATGCCGGGTTGACCTTTCTGGCTCTTATCATCACCGTTATCCTCATTACCAAAAAAACGGACAGCAAAGCCGTTGAGCAAATAGCCAGTGAAACAGCTGATATGGCAGACCAGAAAGAAACTGAAGCGGAAGAAAAAGAAGAAGCAAAACCGGAAATAAAAATTAACAATTGGCCGCTGTTTGGGTTATCCTTTCTGGCGGTCGTTTTACTGGCCGTTGTTTTGGCCGTAAAAGCAGGCTCGCTGCACATTGGAATAACGGCACCGGTATCAATATTAACCATTGTGGTAATAATAGGTGTTTGGGAATTTCTGCGTCACAGACCGGATCACCCGTTCAGGGATATGCGGTTCGTCTTTTTTATTTTTATTCTGATTCCGGTGCAAACTCTGTTTGCCCACAACTGGCTAACTCTTCCTTATTATCTGGACAGAGCTTTCCACGGTACGGCGGTAAGTGAGTATTTCGAATTTTTTTCCAATATCAATCCTATTCTGATTTTTGTATTGGCGCCTCTTGTTGCCGGCTTAACCGCAAAGGCAGATATTTACAAAATGATGATTTTGGGTACCCTGGTCATGGCCGCCCCAACCTTTTTACTGGCGGTTGGTCCGAATGTCTATCTGTTTTTGCTATATGTGCTTATTATGTCCATCGGCGAAGCGATGTGGCAGCCCCGTTTTCTGCAGTGGATAGCCGAAATAGCGCCGGAAGGAAAAACGGGAGCTTACATGGGTATCGGTCAGATGCCCTGGTTTTTGACTAAGGTAATTACCGGCTTTTATTCGGGATATTTCATCGCAACTTACGTGCCCAAACCGGAAAGCGGATTGCCCATTCACTCCGGAAAGATGTGGTTTATCTACGGATTGATTGCGATTACTTCCCCCATTGCCCTTTGGATGGCCAGAAACTGGATGAAAAAAGGCGAAAAAAATACGCTTTAAAAACTATTTTATGAAAGCGGTGGAATATATTCCGATGGTATCGGTCCCAAATCCGATGCGGAGCAGTTTTCGGCGACTTGCTGCGGTGTTTTTGCCCCGGGAATGGCTGTCTGGCAGGCCGGGTGGGTAATACAAAACCGCAAACTCACCTGTGTCATAGACTGATCCGGATAGCGGTCGAACAAAGGTTGCATGGCTTTTAATTTTTGCAAATAGCTCTTCAGTTTTTCCGGAGAAAGATTCATCCTTCGGTGATCATCTTCACTAAAGGTCGAATGTTCATCAAACTTTCCGGTAAGCAATCCAAATAGCAAGGGGATCCGTACAATAACTCCTATTCCATATTCCAAAGCTTTTGGAAATAAAACCTTTTCCGCTTCTCTTTCCAGTAAATTGTAGCGTACCTGGATACTGTCCAAAATATCATGATGCAGATCAAGCAGGTGGGCTTGTTCGGTCTCTTTAAAAGATTGTATGCTCAGTCCGGCATGTAATATTTTACCGTCCTTTTTCAATTGTTCCAGAGCAAGCCAGGGCTCATCCTGTTCCAGTTTGTCCAGGTTTGGGCTATGTAATTGTAAAATATCCAACGTTTCAACACCAAGCCGTTTGATACTTTGTTCCGCGGCATAAATCAAATATTCTTTGGTATAGGTTTGACGGATTGGCCCATAGCCGGTATCGTCTTCCTTGGAAGCAAAATAAAAATCATTTCCTGCCTTGGTTGCAATAATTACATCCTTTTTGCCTCTGTTTTTCAAAACCCGGGCAATCAATTCTTCGGAGTGACCAAATCCATACACGTCGGCGGTATCTATTAATTTAACTCCCTCGTCAAGCGCAGTATTCAAGGCATTTATTGATATATCATCATCTGTTTTCCCCCAGTTCATTCCTCCGATGGCCCATGCCCCAAAACCGATTGTGGATACATTGGGCCCGCGTTTGCCAAGATTGGTGTACTTCATAGGTGCTCCTTTAGAATAGACTGATCAGATAAAACGAAGATATGAAGAAATAAAAATAAAAACAAAAAAGGCGTGCTTCAATTTAAAACACGCCTCAGAGGAGAAATTCGGAAAAGAAATTTATTTGAGAAGAATCATTTTACGGACAGCGGAAAAAGAACCGGCAGATATTTTGTATAAATATATTCCGCTGGCTCGCCCGGCGCCATTAAACTGTACGGTATAGGTGCCGGCGGGTTGAAGGGTGTGAACAAGGGTTTCAATTTTCTGACCCAACAGATTATACACTTCGACTTGTACTTTGCTTGTTTTAGGCAAATGATAGGTAATAAACGTGACCGGATTAAAAGGATTCGGAAAATTTTGATCTAAAGAAAAGGATAGCGGAATACCATCTGTGCCATCTTCCAAGCCGGCGATGGGAGTAAAGTCCGATTTTAAACTGGGTCTCAAACGATAGCCGTCGTCAGGCGGGGATTTTTGTGTGTACTGATCGATGACGGCAACAAGATTAAAATCATTTGGCGCTGACCAACCGTCAAGCTCACTAAAGGGGCTTATATAAATATCAAATGTATCGGCATCGTTGGTTGCGGAAACGGTGCCGCTGTTTCCTAAATCAGGCCAGTCATCCGGATTTAAAAGGTGCAGGTTTTTTATCGATAAAAGCATTCCTTCGGCATTCTCCGGATGCTCTACATCATCGAGGGTTAGAACGGGAATTTGATGAACAGAATCAAGAACAACGATACTTTCCATCGATAAAGGTACGATGGCCGTAAGGCCGTCAATCTGCTGGATAACTCCTTTAACATAAATGCTGTCTTTAATCTTCAAATCAACGGCAAAATCATCGCTGTTTAAATAGATACCTCCGCTGTAATCCTGCAGAAAATAATGGGTGCCGATACCGAAATTCACTGAATTGATCATCCCGCGAACCTCGACCGTATCTGAGAGTCGATCCGGTACGAAATCCCAGTTGGTGTCCTGTCTTGCCGCAGCGATGGATATAACAGTGTTGTTGTACGGCACAGCCATTATTTCGGATAATAAGGTATCCGAAAAAGCATTTACACCGTAGATGACACTATCCCCCATTGTGCTTTCCGAATCGATATATTCCCATACATCAAAAGGAACTTCATCAATTTTTTCTAATGAATCACCGTTAATACCTTTAAATATATAAAATCCTTTTTGGGCAATAGTATTTTGAACCGTTTTTGAAGGAGATTTAAAGAGTTGAAACGAGGATTGGGGTAAATTATAAGGGGCGCCGGGCTTTGGGGCAAAGAAAGAATTATTGCTAACCCGCACCTTTTTATTGGCGCCAAAATTAATCCATAAATCGATTAAGACATTGGTAGCCTGGCTTTCTACAACATTTAGTTCGTATATATTTAAATAGTTCGGATCACTGCTGTTAAAAGGATCATCAAAGTTGATACACATATAGCTAACGCCGGGAACATAGGGAGACGTATCTGTCATTACAGAGGGATAATAATAATCAACCGTGTCCACCGTTGACAGACCCTGTATAAAAATGCCCACATGAGGGATGTAGGGCAGCGATCCCAAAGAAACATATGTTTCATAGCGGGGCATTTCGTAGGCATCACCGGCAACCAGACTATCAATTGTGGCAACCTCTTTCAAACTGTCCATATCATATACATGCACTCTGAAATAATATGGGCCGTATAGGCTCTGTTTTGCATAATGGACAAAATCAATTTCTTCCAAAGTGGCATCCGGATAATCGCTTAAATCAAAAATCACGCCCAGGCCAGCTTTTTCTGTAAGTTGCCATATCCCGCCGGGGAACCCGTCATTAAACGAAAAAATCGTATCCGGCTGAGAATAATCCCAGCTTATTTTAGGTCCCTGAGGAGATTCAGTAACTGTAACATCTTTGGGTGGCCGCACGCGTTGTGTTGCAAAAACATAGCCGGTAATAAAAAATAACATCAAAAGAGGAAGAAAGAGATGAAAAAATTTCTTGATTAACATTGTCTATAGTCTCCTTAAGATTATAAAATATTCCGGGTTATCTTTTATGTTCAGGTATCGGTTAAATATAAAGAATATTTAATAAAATGATTTGGGGCGTTGGTCACAAAAAAAGAGCTTTCCATGTAAGTTGGAAAGCTCCGGAAGATTCTTAACCCAAAGGAGCAAAAAAGCATCCTTGCTTTGAACGATACTCCATTATCAAGAATATAGTTGTAACCAATTGTAAAGAATAACGACTTAAAAGTTGACAACTTTAATATTCCTAAAAAATATGATAAAGAAAAGATCGGTATTTTTTGATAAATCGCTAATCTGTTTTCTCAATTGTCCGATACCTTAATTTGCTTACTCTATGAACAGGTAGGGCACTAAAAAAGAATTTTTAATAACTATGCACTCAAAAACAGCATTTATTTCGAATAGAATAGATTTTTACCAAAATTTAATCAAAGAACGACAATCTGCTTTGTATGATGCGGATTTATTCGATCATGTAGAAGCCAACCGCAAATTGATTTACCAATCTTATTATAAATTATTTATTGTTGATTTTGATACACCTTTCCTGGCTGTCCCGCCGTGGTTACGCGAGCAGTCGCATCATGAATATTACTATCTGTTTATTTTTCTTACGGAAAAACCAATCACAGCCGAATTACAGCAGCTTGTGGGCAATCGTTTATTTCGGGTAATCAACCCGAAACTTGCTTTACATGAATTACCGGAAATAATGGAAGAGGCTAACCGTCTCATTAGAGAACACCGCTATCCTCAAGAAAACAATTTAAATGTAAATTCCGTTGTAAGCGGAGGCCTTTTAGGGTTTCATCCGGCTATACGAAGTATAAACAACTATATTGAAATCATCAGCAAAGCCCGATTCGCACCCTGTTTGATAAGGGGAGAAACGGGCACCGGTAAAAATCTTTGCGCCCGCCTTATCCATAAATCAGGCGGTCTGGATGAGTCTCAGTTTTATGAAATAAACTGTGAAAACAGAACAACCAATGATCTTTTAAGGGAATTCTTTGGAGAAGACAATCATCCGGACGGACAAAGAATCGGTCTGTTCGAAAAATATGCGGGAGGTACATTAGTCCTTAAAAATATCGAAAAATTGCCCAGAGAGGTTCAGGACAAGCTGCTTTTGGTTATGGAAGACCATGTGTACCGCCCATTGGACAGCAACCGGGTTGTCGAGTCGAGAATCAGGCTCATTGGTACGACGAAACACAACCTGGAATGGTTTGTAAAGCAGCAAAATTTCAATTCGGGTTTATACTACTATTTAAATGCTTTCGAAATACATCTGCCGCCGCTTCGCGAAAGAAAGGAAGATATTGAGCTTTTTGCCCACTATTACATGCAAAGCTTCAGTTATTTGTACGCAAAAAAGATCACATCCTTTTCGCCGTCGGCTATGAATGTACTTAAAGACTATAAATGGCCCGGTAATATACGGGAGCTAAAGGATGTAATTGAACGAGCGGTTTTTACCAGCACATCGGAACAGATCACCAATAAATCGTTTCCCGAAACACTTTCATACAAAATCGAAACCAGTTCCGATGAGGAACACTTTGGTAATTGTAGTATCCGGGAAATCGAAAAAATACATATTAAGCAGGTTTTAATGAATACGAATGGCAACAAATCCAGGGCGGCCAGCATACTGGATATTTCGCGTACGACTTTGCGGGAGAAAATGCGCCAATACGGTTTAAATTGAGAATATCCTCACTTTATTAGACAAAACATTTCTTAAAGTAATAAACTTGCCACCGATCAAACTTAATATTTATATTCCTTTTTAATTTAAGTTAGTTTTGCAAACTTACAATCCTTGAGAAAAATCCATATTATGAGTAAAAATTTCCAATACAAAAACCAAACGCTTTTTTGTGAAAACGTTAATCTGGCAGAATGGGCGGCAGAAAAAAAGACACCGCTATATCTTTACAGTGCAGCAGAACTTAAGGATAACCTAAACACAGTAAATAATATCGGAAGGCCATATACATTCCTGCCATGCTATGCTCTAAAAGCAAATTACAATCCGCATTTGTTGGAAATCATACAAAAACATAATTTCGGCGCCGATGTCGTTTCGGGCGGTGAGCTCATTTTCGCTTTAAAAGCAGGTTTTAAAGCGCAGCAAATTGTTTTTGCCGGTGTAGGCAAAACAGAAGAAGAACTGGAACTGGCCGTTAAAAAAGGCATTGCTTCCATCAATGTGGAGTCGGAGAGTGAAATCAATCTACTGTCGCACGTAGCCGGGCGGTTAAAAAAAAGAACAGCGGTGGCTATTCGGGTCAATCCCGATATTGATGCATCCACTCACGAATACATTTCCACAGGTAAAAAAGTGAATAAATTCGGCGTAGAACCGGAAAAGGCCTTGCAGTTATACAAAAAACTAAAAAAAGATGAATGGTTGACGCCGGAAGGTATTCATGTCCATATCGGTTCACAAATTACGGACAAAACCCCATTTGAACGGACAGCGCATGTAATTGAGAATTTTGTAAAGCAGTTGGAAAAGGAGGAAATTTCCATATCCAATATCGATCTGGGAGGGGGCATTGGCATAAATTATGAAGACGATTTTAGCGATCCTCATAAGCCGTCAACGTATATCCGCCATATTTTGCCCGCGTATCTGCAAGCGTTCGGGCAAATGGATAAGCGATTTACGGTTGAACTGGGCCGTTCCGTCATTGGCTCAGCCGGGATTTTGATTACCCGAGTGATTTATCGAAAGGAATCTGCTGATAAAATATTCATTATTGTGGATGCGGCGATGAATAATCTGATCCGGCCCAGTTTGTATCAGGCCTATCACCATATCGTCCCGCTGATTAAAAAAGACGCACCTACAGAGGTTGTGGATGTGGTTGGCCCGGTCTGTGAAACCGGCGACTTTTTAGCAAAGGATCGCCAACTGCCCCGTTTGGAAGAAGGAGATTTAATCGCTGTGGTAGGAGCGGGCGCTTATGGACAATCGCTTTCTTCCAATTATAATCTTCGTCCCAGGATAGGCGAGTATCTGGTAGAAGGCGACCAACTACGGACGATAGCCAAAGAACAAAGCATCGAAGAAATATACAACCAATACGGATAACCATGGGACCGACAAAAGTTTATATCTCACACAAAAACCTTTTGCACAATTTTAACCTGATTCGGGAAGCCGTTGCTCCGGCCGGCGTGATGGGAGTCGTAAAGGCAAACGCTTATGGCCATGGCATTGTTGAAGCCGCGCATTCCCTTGTTAAAGCGGGTGCCGCTTATCTGGGGGTGGCCTTTCCGGAGGAGGGGCTGCAATTACGCCAGGCAGGAATCCGCACGCCGATTTTGGTGTTTGGCGCTCAGAACGGCGATCTGTTTGAAATGTGCCTGGAAAACAATCTGGAAATCACTCTTACGGACGGCTATCAACTGGAACGGCTGCGCAAACTATACGAAAAAACCGGAAAAAAAGCCAAAGTGCACATAAAGGTAGATACAGGAATGAACCGATTTGGTTTTCCTTACGAGACGTTTGACGAAACAATCTTAAACATATTTGATCTTCCATATATAGACGTTAAAGGCGTTTACACACATTTTTCCAGCGCCGATGAAGAAGACCCCAGCTATACGTTGTTTCAGCTGGAACGATTTTTACATGTAAAAGAAACCATTCGGAAACATAACAAGTCCAAATTGTTGTTTCATGCTGCTAATTCAGCGGCAATCATGAAATTTCCACAGGCGTATCTGGACATGGTGCGTCCCGGAGTTATGCTGTATGGTAATCCGCCCGGACCGGATTTTAAGCTGAGCTGGCCGCTGAAAGAGGTGATGCGTTTTGTTTCTCAGGTTACGCTCATTAAGGAACTAAAACCGGACGAAGCGGTTAGTTATAACCGTCGTTTTTATACGCGAAAGAACACCCGTATAGCCGTCATACCAGTAGGTTATGCAGACGGATATAGTCGCCAACTTACCAATCGTGCCCAGGTACTCATCCGGGGCAGACGATTTCCTGTTGTGGGTACGGTTTGCATGGACGCCATAATGGTAAATCTGGAAGATAGCAGGGATATTCGGGTTGGAGATGAAGTGGTTTTGTTTGGCGCACAAGGGGATGAGCATATTACAATTGTAGAGATGTCTCGTTTGCAGGATACCATTCCTTACGAAGTAACCTGCCGGGTATCCGCCCGGGTTCCGAGAGAACATTTGAAGTGAAATAAAAATTGCATTTAATTTCCGAGCTTATTTTCTTATATTATTACCGATAACAGACGGTTAAACAAAAACGAGGTATGTATGAGACGAATTATTGTTTGCTTTTTCATCTTTATAATTAGCATTGCCGGTCTGTATGCTCAAAAATTAAATGTCTCTGTCAAAATCCAGGCGGATCATTTAAC
Source organism: Caldithrix abyssi (assembly GCA_011369465.1). Lineage (GTDB taxonomy): Bacteria > Calditrichota > Calditrichia > Calditrichales > Calditrichaceae > DRQG01. The sequence goes on along the minus strand of DRQG01000143.1, from coordinate 50,511 downwards.
GGAAGAAGAGCGCAACGAACTGGAGGGTTTCAATCAAAAAATAGAGGACTACTACAATAATTTCGATTATATAGAAGACGAATTTGAGTATGATGTAAACTGTAATGTGCATATTATTATAGAAACGGTACAGCAAAAAACATTCGAGAAAATATATCGTGCTCAATTTTTAATTTCCAGCGAATCCGGAGAGAATTTTTATGATAAACTCTGGGAATTCCCCTACGACAAAAACCGCTCTTTAGGACACGCTCAGGGTCAGTTTGATCCGATTGCCCAATTTTTGGACTATTACGCCCTGGTGGTGTTAGCCGGCGAATTGGACACCAACGGATATTTATTGGGAAATGCTCTTTATGAAGAAGCAATGAACATAGTGAACCAGGCCTTGCTCTCCAAATATGCCCGCGGTTGGACGCAGCGCAAAGAATATCTTCTTAAAATAACCGATATCCGCACGCGGCCCTTGCGTGAAGTAAAACCACAATTTTTTGAAGCGCTGTATTTGCTGGATGAAGGAAAATACGACCAGGCCCTGAAACTGGCCGAAAAGACACTGGCCGGAATTAAAAAAGTGTACGATGTTCAGCCAAACAACTGGTACCTGCAAATGTTTTTCAGCGCCCATTATCGTGATTTGGCCAATTTGTTTGATGGGAAAAATGACCAGTTGGAAGAACTTATCCAAATGGATGGAAAGCACCGCGAAACATATCGTGAAAAAAAGCGCTGATTATATTAAACATAGATATCATATCGACCACAACCCCTTAACGAGGAGGATAGCTCATGGCTAAAAAGAAAATTCTGATGCTTGTCGGCGATTTCATGGAAGATTACGAAGCCATGGTTCCATACCAAATGCTGCTCATGGTGGGGCATAGCGTTGATGCGGTCTGTCCGGGCAAAAAAGCGGGTGAAACGGTAAAAACCGCCATTCATGATTTTGAGGGAGACCAAACGTACACGGAAAAAGTGGGTCATAATTTTAGAGTGACGGCTAACTTTGAGCAGGTGAATCCGGCGGATTACGACGCGCTTCTCATACCGGGAGGAAGAGCGCCGGAATATCTGCGTTTGGATGACCGGGTTCTGGAGATAACCCGTCATTTTGCCGAAGCCAATAAACCCATTGCCGCAGTGTGCCACGGCGCGCAAATTTTATCGGCTGCCGGCATATTAAAAGGCCGATCCTGCTCAGCCTATCCTGCGGTAAAACCGGAAGTAGAACTTGCCGGCGGTACCTGGATTGCAAATAACGAAACGTTTACCAATGCCCATGTAGATGGAAATCTGGTATCCGCGCCGGCCTGGCCGGCCCATCCGGAATGGATTGGAAAATTCCTTCAGGTTTTAGGAACAAAAATCGAGCTGTAACAAAAAAAGCCGGACGTTAACTCCGTCCGGCTTTTTTTATTTATTGTACCAATTTTACAAATTTTCGTTTGCCCACCTTAAGAATCTGACCGTTTCGGATTTCCACTTCATAAAAGGGATCGTTTATTTTATTGCCGTCTATCGAAACTGCGCCACCCTGAATTAGCCGGCGCGCCTGCCCCTTGGATTCGGCTGTATTCGTTTGTACCAACAGGTCGGATATGCGGATTTTATTTTCGGTAACGGGTATTTCCGGGATTTCATCGGGCAGATCTTTTTTAACAAAGATGTTCTCAAATTCCTTTTCGGCCTGCCGGGCGGCATCCTGGTCATAATACATGCGCACCAGTGTACGGGACAGGTATTTTTTCACATCCCGCGGATTAATCGAGGGGTCCTGTAGTTGTTTATGGATCTTATTAAGCTCAGCCTGGTCCACATCGGTAACCAATTCAAAATAGCGGTAAATCAAATCATCCGGGATGGACATGGCCTTGCCATAAATTTCCTTGGGCGGTTCGTCAATCCCAATATAGTTACCGATGGATTTGCTCATGCGCTGTTTCCCGTCCAAACCTTCCAGTACGGGAAGCGTCAGAATAACCTGAGGTTCCTGTCCGTATTCGCGCTGGATATTCCGACCGATAACAAGATTGAATTTTTGCTCGGTGGCGCCTAATTCCACGTCGGCTTCAATCATTACCGAATCATAACCCTGCATCAGAGGATAGAAAAATTCATGGATGCTAATCGGCTGTTGGGCGGCATAACGTTTGGCGAAGTCGTCCCGTTCCAGCATGCGCGCCACCGTAAATTTGGAAGCCAGTTCCATAATTTCCGCAAAATTCAGTTTGGCAAACCATTCCCCGTTATAGCGTATGATGGTTTTTTCTTTATCCAAAATTTTAAAGAACTGTTCCTGATATGTTTTGGCGTGCTCCATTACTTCTTCGTGGGTAAGCCGTGGCCGGGTGGTGTTCTTTTCACTCGGATCGCCCACCATAGCTGTATAATCGCCGATAATGACCACTACCTGATGGCCGAGTTCCTGAAAATGGCGCAGTTTGCGGATGCCGACGGTGTGCCCCAGATGGATGTCCGGCGCTGTGGGATCAAAACCCTGTTTAATTATGAGCGGTTTATTTGTTTTAAGTGATCGTTCCAGTTTTTTTACCAGCTCGTCTTCAGGCAGTACTTCTACCGTACCGCGTTTAATCACGTCCATTTGTTCGTTGATGCCGGGAAATGCCATGAATTAAAATTCCTCTGTGTTTATTATTTCAAATGCTTAAAAGAATCAATGAATGCCAGACCGGGGTGATGGAGAAACAGCCGAGGCCGAGGCCATATAAGCATTACCTTAACCCCTATTTAACTATTCATCAATTCATGAACATTCATCAATAGTCCTTAAAATCTCATTTTTGTTTTTCTGTCCATATCACGTTTCATATCCCGTTCGGCAATGGCAGCGCGTTTATCATACTGCCGTTTACCACGGGCCAGACCGATTTCCACTTTAACCAGATGCCGTTTAAAATATACCTTTAGCGGAACAAGAGTTACGCCTTTTTCTTCCACTTGCCGGGCCAGTTTCTTCAACTCGGAACGGTGTAGCAGCAATTTACGCGTGCGTGCCGGATCATGGTTAACAAAAGACGATTTAAGATAGGGAGCAATGTGCATCCCAACAATCCACAACTCGCCTTTAATAAAGCGGGCATAGGCTTCACTAAGGCTGACCTTGCCTTCGCGTACGGACTTTACTTCGGTACCCTTCAGCGCTATACCGGCTTCAATACTGCGTATAATATGATAGTCGTGTCGGGCTTTTTTATTGCTTGTTACAATACGTATTTTTTCTTCGGCCATGTGCTTCCGGTATAAATAAATTGAGCCACAAGTTTACACAATAAAGCGTATTAGGGCAAGAGGTCTCCTTCGGGATGGAAAGGCTAAATTATTGATGAGTTCTATTGGAGTTCAAACCAATCGGTTATATATTTTTCGACGGTTCCCCAAAAAGGATTATAGCGCAGACGCATAAAATTTATGCCGGAATCCAGCACGTCATATTCACCTTTGATATTCAAACCGCCTAAAACGGACTCCTTGCCATAAACGGAATCGTTTGGTGCAATAGGAATCGCCACATGCGAAAGGGCGAAGACGTTTTCCGGCCAGTTTGTATCCAAAAAAGTTTTTTGTCCGCTGCCGTAGTCGGCAATAAAAGCCCGGTCTGTTTGTGTGAATGTTGTAGGAGGTGTAGAAACTTCGTTGCTTAAAAAAAGGATTTTGTTTTTTAAGTTTTCCAAAGAAATTGTTTCCACATCAAAACGGGCGATTTCCTCGGAAATGATTGTATCGTAATGATGATTTACGCCAAAAAGTAAGATACGGCTGTTATCGGAAGCAATTTTGCTGAAAAGAAGGCCTAATTCTTTGCTGATGACCGTGGCATCCACCAGAGACTGAAAGGCAAACATATCGGGCATCTGAGCCAGCAGAGATGGATTTTCGTGCAAATTTTCAACCAGCTCCCGGTTTTCCCCGGTGAGAGCATAAATCTGATAGCCGGCGTTGTAAGGCATAGAATTATATTTAAATGGATCATACTCGGGTTGAATATCCAACCAGGCCAGTTTTTCGAATCCAGGTATCCAGGAAAGCAGCCGGTGCAGGTTGGCTATTTTTGCCGCCGGCATAACACCGATTGCAGGCGACAAAAAAAGCAATTTATCCGGAACCCGATGCGTATTATTGAGAAGCCCCTGCAGCGTATAGTGTAAAATCAAAGCCCCGCCGGTAGAAAATCCTCCGGCGTAAAAATCGCCGCCGCCCCGTTTCTCAATTTCTTCAAGAACATAGGAAGCGGCAAACTTTACTGCCTGATACCAGTCGGTCCAGGATATATGTTTTAAAGCTCCCGGCACGGTACCATGGCCGGGCAACCGTAACCCAATTACATAATAACCGTTTTGGGCAAACAGCTTTGCCGTAGAAAGAATATGGTAAGGTGAATCGGTTAAACCGTGAATAAGCAGCATGCCTCCCCGGAACCGCTGCCCTTGCGCTTCAAGCTGGAAAGAAGCATTTAAATTTTGACCGTTAAAATATGGTGAACTGGGGTTGTTTTTAGCGTACCGATTGAACAGTTTAGTTTCAGGAACGACGACTTCGTTATAGACTTTATCCAAATAATTCTTTTCGGCCCGCAGATAAGCAGAAAAATCACTGTATACCGGATAGGTGAGCGTATCATCCATTAAATCCCGCTGGTGCCAGGGTTTTAAGTCCGGCAGTCGATTCGCGTTGTAGGCCAAAAAAAGGGTATAGGCTGCAATAAACGAAACGCTAATAACCAAAGCGTATTTAAGTATTTTTTTCCCCAACATTTTCACAAATTTAATAGACATAATTTAATTCTTAATTTTATGAATGAGAGGAGTTTCTAACAAAATTGCCCGGCACTACTATGTACATTTACAATCCAACAATATATCAAAATGACCCCTGCCCGTCAAATTTAGAGCACGACCGGTAAAAGTATCGCCAAATAGTCGCATAGATAGATACCGTTTCAAAGGGAATTATTGAATTCCGGTAATCGTTTAAATATTCATCCGAGAGAACAAAGCAGGCCCCTCAGTGGTTGATTTTGTGCGTGTACACTTTACCTTTTACAAGTTTTTCCGAGAATCAAAATTACAATGCATAATTCAAAAACGAATTTATTGGACGGGCGTATAATTGTTATACAAAGAAATCAGCCTAATACGGGGAAGCATTATTGTGAAAATATTTTATTTGACAGATCGAACAAGTGAAAGTAAATTTGCTTAAAGAGAAAGAAGGTCGCCTTGGCGGAACAATTTAAAAAAATATACATTTCACCGCGCGAATTCATTAATTCGTGGGAAAAAGAAATATACGAGCTGAACAATCTGGACTATTTCGTTTTTCTGCTTATTAATAATTTGGCTGAACAAATTGAGAAGTCCTATTTTAACCGGACCTCTGCGGATGATTTGTTATATTTGCACAGCGAGGAAATAGGCACCCTTTCCTTTAATATAGGCGACGGTTTACAGCTCTTTTTTGAAAAAAATTGTTTTGGCGCCTGTAATTTGAATTGCCCCATTAAGCTTCATGATAAATTAAAAGAAAACGAACATAAAGAACGGCTGCATTCCTTACCGGAAGGCCTTTTTATCTCCCTCGATTGTCTTACCAAAGAACAATGTCTGTATGCAGATGTACTTAATTATGTTGTTCTGGACTCTATTCTCGATTTTTATAATTATGAAATGGGCGTCATATTAAATGAATCGGATGAACGAATTTTAAGCTTTGCCGATTTTTGTATGAAAATTATTCTTTCGGTCATTAAAGAAAAAGGGCAAAAACTTCTTAACGCTCCAACTGAAAATGCCGGTTCCCTGTTTGAAGACCTGCTGCAAAATGACGAAACCACCTGGGAAGATTTTGATGTAAATGAAATAAACGATATGGAAGATGAAGATGATTCCGAACCGTGGAAGAATACATCGTCGGCCATAGAAGTCACAATGCAGGAATTTAAGAGTGACTACGTACAATTATCCGGCGATTCGCATTTACTCAGATATTTAGACACCTTCAACCAGTATCTGACAAATTTCCTGGAGCTCACCCGTTTTGAGGATGTAAACAACGAAGATTTAAGTGAATTTTTCTTTATTGTATTGTACGGCGAATTGGTCTTAGATGAACACGTTGAACTGGATGACGTATTTGAAGTATTTGGCAAACTGTTCAAATTTTTAGAGTTTAATCACGATATACATTTGAATATCTTTTTCAAAAATTTTACAGATAAATATGCCTGCCAGATCAAACGAACGATGGAAATCAGCAGAAGTTTATTAAAGAATAATTCATATATAGATGCTCTTTTATCCCGCGCTCCAAAAGAAGAGACGTTGTTTGAGGGCTTCTTCGAGATAACCCGTCATTCGAAAAGAGGTTTTAAATTAGAGGATATTCACTTAAAAGCGGAATACGATCCGGTGAAATTACAAGGCGGTTCGACTCTTGAGAATCTTGAAACGGGAGATATTATTCATGCCCAGATTGAGCATAGCAAAACCGGTTGGCGCATCCGGCAATTTGAAATGATCTATCCTCATATTGCTCGCATGTATCTGTATTAATAAGATAATGACTTTCCTTACCCGTGCAAAGCAACCGTCTACTTCAAAAGCATCATTTTGCGCATACGGCTGGAACCATTTACCGTTAAACGGTAAAAATATACACCGCTCGGATAGTTATCCGCTTTCCATTGCAATTGATACTTCCCGGGGTTCTGTCTTTCCTTGACCAGAGTTTGTATGTTTTGTCCCAGTATATTATACACCGTTAGTTCCACATCACTAACAGCCGAAAGCTGATAGCGGATTGCTGTTGTCGGATTAAACGGATTGGGATAATTTTGAAATAGGATAAAATCCTGTGTAACAGCGGTAACAGGAGTTTTCTGAATTAGTGTAGGTGATATTCCGGTATTGGTTTTCAGCAGGCGCCCGCTTTCCGTAACCGCCCAGCCGGGCCCTCCCCGAACAAATTGAAGGGTGATCAGATTTTCGGTTGTCCCGGATTCTTCCTTTTCCCAGCTTATTCCGCCATCCGATGTACGAAATATCGTTCCTTCAGAACCAACCACATAACCGCTTATCGGATCCGAAAACCACAAAGAGGATAAATTTAAACCGGATTTGTGAAGTTGTTCGTTCCAGCTTGTTCCACCGTCATTGCTGTACAGCAGCAAACCGTTGTCCGCAGTCATCCAGCCGTGGGATGACTCCACAAACAGGATGTCGCGAATAGTTGTGAGTTGGTCCGGTTGAGTACTGATCCAGGTTTGGCCGCCATCCGTTGTTTTGAGCAAAACCGGGTCATTGAAGTTGTTATTTATATAGTATCCGGCAATCCAGCCGGTATCATTGCAGCAAAATGAAACGGCCGTGTAATTGTAATCACGAAGAGGGGGCAATGCCTGCCAATTCCGGCCGCCGTCTTTGGTTAAAAGAATGGTGCCGTACCGCCCAACCGCCCAACCGTTTCGTGCATCGGAAAAACAGAGAGCACTTAAACTATTGGGTGTTTTGCTGTTCTGCCGTTTCCAGTCTCTGCCTCCATTTTCGGTTTTCAGTATAATGCCTTCTTCACCAATAACCCAGCCGTTCGAGTCAGAAACAAAATATAAATCATTGAAAACCCGCAGCGAATCGTAAAACTGTATGGTCCAGCTTATTCCGCCATCCTCCGTATGGCAAACACCGCCCTGCGGCGTAATAGCCCATCCTATTTTGGAGTCGTTAAAGAAGACTTTTTTTAAGGGTGGTTTCTGCATGTCCGGCACCAAAAACCAACCTTCTTCCGGCTCTTCTGTAGTAAATGTACCCGTATTTGACCAATCGCTCCATGAACCGTCAATATAGGCTCTCACGCGCCAGTAGTATCTTCGGGCAATTTCCAGTGGCAGCCGCGCTGCGAACGGCTCGTTGACAACAACATCGTATAATGGTTGTGAAAATTCAGGGTTATCGAATACATGAATCTGGTACTTTTCCGCAGATTCCAGGTTTTGCCATTTTAAGCTGCTGTTAATAGGGATACCTGTTTTATTGTTTACCGGATTTAACAAAGTCGGACCGGCCCGCAAAGTAGTAAGACGCCGAATTTCCGTCCATGGGCCGTGCACATTGGCCTTCTCTGCCCGTATGCGCCAATAATAGGTTGTATAGTGTTCAAGCTTTATGGGCGACATAAAAAGATTCAAATGAGTAGTATCATTAATGAGTGGATTGCCGAAAAGGCTGTCTGCGGAAAGCTGAAAGCGGTAATTATCGCTGCTGTTATCACTTTCCCAGACAAACAGCGGTTTTGTAGTTACATCAAAAGCATTATCAGAGGGTGCCTTAAGATGGGGCAGCGGCAGACTAAAGTTTGCCGATGAATCAGGCGCCTGGCCACGACCGGAATCAAACGTATTGCCTGTGGCAAAAATGAATTGACCAAAGGCTAAAAAGAGGACAAAATTAATCCACAGAAGGCGCATATTTTGAGTAAATATCCCATATTACATAACCATGTTCACCCTCCGTGGTGGTTAGTTAAGCAAACAGATGCTGATTGGCTTCCGTCGCGGGCTGTAAATATATATATAAATTTGTTAAATATCTACCGGGATTAATAAAAAATGTCAACATTATGATTTGAATCAATTCAGCGAAAAACTTTAATGGTCTGAATGCGTACCGGTTTTACCGGCCGGTCATTTTCGGTGCGCTGGGTAGTGGCAATTTTGTCGACAACCTCCAGTCCGTTGGTTACCCTGCCGAATACCGTATATTGCCCGTCCAGTTGTGGGGAACTGCCGTGCATGATAAAAAATTGCGAACCGGCGCCATCGTTGATGTTTGAAGTTCGGGCCATAGATAAAATCCCCGGTCCGTGGCTGATATCATTAAACTCGTGCGGGATATGAACGATCGGACCGCCTATCCCATAAGAAGCAATGTCATCTGTACGGGTATTCGGGTCGCCTCCCTGGATCATAAAATTAGGGATAACACGATGGAATTGTGTTCCGTCATAAAATCCGCTCTCAGCCCTGGTTATGAAGTTGAAACAATGCAGCGGCGCCTTTTCCGGGAAAAATTCCAGATCAATGTTTCCATAATTTGTAACAATCGTCGCCTTAATTCCTTTCATCTGATCGGCCAGGAAACGAAATTTGTCCTGATCTTTTTGTGCCTGTTGTACCATTTTTTTTAATTCCTTTATTTGTTTGCGCAGAGTTTCGTTTTCGTTTGCCAGATCCCGGTCGCGGCATGAAACAAAAACGAGTAAAAGAAAGACAGCAAAATACTTCACGCCATACCTCCGTTTTATGTTTTATATAGTACAAAGCCAATCAAAGCCTGTAAAACAAATTAACCGAATACCAGAAATAATGCAACTGCGGCGCATTACTTCATTTTATATAATTGACCAGTTTCAGCTGTTTGCCGTTCATCTTTTTAAGGATAGAGAACTTACATCGACTATAAAAGTATAGTATATAAAAAGGGGCATGGTCATGAATAAGAAAATAATGGAAACACAGTTGGAACGTTTGAGTGAACGTCTCCGGATTTTGATTTTGCAGAATGCCCGTTTCGAATCCGATTATGATCAATCCTTTTTAGAGGAAATAATTTTAATATCGCAGCAAATGCTGCAGTTAAAATCAAAACTTCAGCACTCCGGGAAAACGGCATTCGTTTTTAATGATGACATTGTAGTACACTGATCTGTTATTCAATACGGATGATATAATAAATGGATTTTCAATGGGTCTTCGAAACAATCCATATTTTGTTTTGATCGGGTATGGGCGGATAAATGAGAGCAAGGTCATCTGTAACGGCAGGAAAAGATATATCTAATTCAATGCCTTCTTCCAGATACACACGTAAAGGATCGTGTTGAGCATATTTTTTAGGCAGATAAGTCCCTTCCACCAAACCGCAAAAAATCTTCCCTTCTATATAATCTTGTTCACTGAATAACCCTTCCGAATTGGGAATAACAATCTTGAGCATATTATTTTTTCGATCCAGGAAATCAATGTCTGTCGTAAGATTTTTACCATGGATATTCAGTAAAACTTTATTATGTTTTTTTACCAGAGATGTTTGATACGGCGTAAGAGAAACAGTACACATCAGTGATTTCAGGTTCTTAATGGTCATAAGAATTTCACCGGCAGAAAGTACGGACCCAATTTTAAATCCTATCCCGGATACCTCACCGGCGAAGGGCGCATAAATCTCTTGTGGAGTAAAATCATCACCCTGCGAGAGTGGCATCAGACCGGCGATGAGATCCCCCTTTTCCACAGAGCTTCCGTTATCTACAAGAAGAGCGATAAGTTTCGATCTTTGTTTAACCTGAATGTCTGTTTTCTGCCCGGCTCTTAAATAGCCGCTAAACGGGATATACGCATTAAGGCTGCTATGAACAATCTTAACTTCCTGTAAGGCCTTTTTATAGCGCAAAGTAACTTCTTTTGACTCGTCGGAATCCTTTGCAGATGGATCGCATCCTACAACAACGAGTAGAAATAATAATATTATAAAACGGTTAAGTTGTACTTTCATTTTTGAAAAATGATTGTTTCGTGATCATTTGGTGATAATTTGTGGGTATGATTTTCGTCCAATACAAAAAATCGGGAATAAATTGTTTGATTCATCCGTTGAGACATTCATATTGTAAAGATATAAATAGTAATGTTTTACATTTAAACTAAAAACTAACTAAAGGTTATACGTAAATCAACTCAATCAAAACCCAGGAGGTTACAGTATGAGTATCAAATCAATCACAAAAGTGGCTTTTGTAGTTGCTGCCATTGCGGGTCTTATCTTTTTCCAGATACCCAATCAGGTTACAGCCAAAGTAAATGACGCGATTCCGTCCGTTTACTCTAATCAGGCTGATGCAGGCATGAATCTGAAATGTGCCGGTGATAAAACAAAAGATGTTAAGAAAGCTGCTGCCAAATGCGGCGAAGGCAAATGTGGTGAAAGTAAGTGCGGTGGCGATAAAGCCATGGCTGCCAAAGGGGATATGTTCAAGGCTATGGATGCCAACAAAGACGGTAAAGTATCCAAAGAAGAGTTTGCTGCCCATGCCGCTGAAAAATATGCCAGCAAAGATAAAGACAATGACGGCAAATTGAAAAGCAGCGAATGCAAAATGTTCGACAAGTTCAACAAAGATGGTGATGAATTTGTTACCAAAGATGAATTTGTTAAAGGCCATGAAATGATGTTTGGTAAAATTGATACCAACAAAGACGGCTCGATTGACAAAAGCGAATTGTCAGCGTTTCATAAGTCTATGATGGAATCCGGCAAATGCGGTGGAGGCAAATGTGGTGAAGGCAAAGCCGCTAAAAAGGCCGAGGGAAAATGCGGTGGAGAAAAAAAAGCAGCAAAGAAAAAAGAAATGAAATGCGGCCAGGGAAAATGTGGCGCGGATAAATAGTCATTTCATAAGATAGTAACACTGTAAAAGGGGAACAACGAAGAAAGTTGTTCCCCTTTTTTATCATATAATGATTGTAATCAAAGAAAATTTTCTCGCATTATTTTATTAAAAGCAGTAAACTCCCTCCTAAATTAACAATCTCTGATAAACGTTTTTTTTACGGGGTTAAATATGTTCTCCGCAGCTGTTTATTATTGGCTTGGGTTTATTGCGTATAGCATTACGGTTATAGCTATCGGCTTATATGTATGGGCAAAGGAAAAAAAACAGGGCCGGCAAAACGATAACAGCGAATACTGGGAAGCGGGGAGCAAACTGACGGGGTGGTCTATCGGCTTGTCCATTTCGGCCAGTATGATGTCCATAAGTTGGTCCGGGGTGTACGGTGTACAGCTTTTTTATTGGTATGGCCTGGGGGGAGCCTGGTTATTGATCATTCCCTGGCTGATGACCATGGCCGGATTTTATATTTTTACACCGATGTTCCGGCAATTTAAAGCCTTTTCTCAACCACAATTACTGGAGAAAAGATTTGGTCATTCGGCCCGTTGGTATCTGGCCCCTGCTCTGATTATTGTCTTTATTACCTGGACAGGCGCAGAAATATACGCCGCCGGAAAAATAATTGCACCGCTTTTGGGGGTTTCCCATTACTGGACATTGTTTCTGATTTCTCTGGTAGTCGCCGTGTATTCTTACAGCGGCGGATTTTCTGCGGTTGTTTCTACAGATAAAATTCAATTTGCATTGGTGGCGGTGTTTATTACCGTGATCGCCGTACTCGGTTTTAATGCCTCCGCTGAAAAGATAATGAACTGGAACATTCCGAGCCCTCCCAGATCACAAACCAACAGCTCATGGCTGTCCCCGGGCATTGGGCTTATTCTCATCACTTTATTTGCTTACCTTCCCGGCTGGCTTATAGAAACGGATGTCTGGATCCGCATTCAGGCCGCCCGCTCGAATAAAGCTGCCCGCAAAGGTATTTTGTTAGCCGGATTTAACTCATTCCTTTTTGTGGGGCTGCTACCGCTTATGATCGGATTGAGCGCGCTGGTACTTTTTCCTCCGCTGAACGGAAATGTTCCGCCCGACCTGGAGGACGGTACCTTAATTTTTACCAACATTATGCAAAACTATGCTCCGTTGTGGTTAAACATCTTTCTTTCGGTGGGATTAATCGCAGCGGCAATGTCAACGATTGATACCTGCGCCAATATTGTGGCCCTGTCTTTTTCCCATGATTTACTGGAACCTTTTCTAAAAAAGAAGTGGGATGCACCAAAGTTGAACAGACTGGCCCGCCTTTCTTCGGTTGGCGCGGTGTTTGTCTCCTTCGTGTACGCTGTATTCACGGATAGTTTATGGGATATTTTTTATCTCTCATCCGGTATATTAACCACAACGATTTTCATTCCGGTAATTGCCAGCTTCATTCCCGGTACAAAACGATTACAAATTAAACTGGCCGTTGTTCTGGGGCTTTCGGCTACGCTCATCTTTTATTTTCTGGAAACCAAAGGATGGATAAGCGGTTATGAACCGGAAATATTTAGTAACACAGGTTTAGGATATATCATCTGGGGGTTTTTGTTTTCTGCGGCCGGGTTTTTTATCGGGATGCTGAGCACCGAAAACGACTAACGTTACGGATGTACTGTTCCGTCGTTGGATGACGGCGAATTTTCGGTGTACAGAAGACGCAAACGATCCCACTTTATCTGTTCCAGTGCTTCCCGAATCTTATGAGGATAGGTGCCGGCTCCCTGTACTTCCACTAAAAAACGGTCATTGATAATGACTTCATATCTAAGTAAATTTTTTGAACGGTTAAACGATTCCAGCGCTCGATAGCTTTTATATATAATCGTTTTTTGATACCCTTCTTCTGTACGGATGTTTACATCGTTTTTTATCCAATCTTTCCGTATTAATGAACTCATACCGGCCAGGCTTCCCAGATCGGTTACCGATAACCGGATGGTCCAGTGCGAAGAGCCGGACTGAAATTCCTTAACCGCTTCGGATATTTTTATGCCCCAAAGTTCTGTTTTTTGAGCCTCACGATTAACCGGTTTCAACCCGGAAAAAAAATCTGGCAGGACTTGTGCTAATTCTTGAGGATTCACAGGTTCGGTTTTATTTTCGCCGCTCATCACCTGACGCATTTCATTCATTGTCCGGCTTACCCGGGCGGCTCCCTTTTGCCAGTTTTTATTCCATCGTTCTTCCAGATTGTCAAAATAATCGGATTCTTCCTGCTTGTTTTTGGAAGAAGAAACGGTTTCACTGCTTCCGCAGGAAAGTATAAAAAGACAGCTTAAAAAAACCATCGCAAAGGTTTTATTTATTCTTAGAAAATTATGGAAGATAGCCAGATATGGGGGTGTTGTACATTCTCTACGGATATTATTTTTCATAAGAATTTTTCTTATTGCGTATTACATCCATACAGTTTCATGCAATTTATTGACAGGCCGACAAGAATACAAGGAAAAACAATTTAAGACATATATATTAACGATAAAGAAGACAGGCCTCTCTGGTTTGTTTAAAACGGTCTAATTGCACACTCCACCGGCGGCGAAGCGCCTGTAAATCCTTTCTTTGCAAAATCGCATTGCGAATGGCCTTTGTGCCGCACAAACGGTCAAAATGCTTTTTCCGCCATTTCAAAAGCTGTGGATAATGTTGATAAATGGTTTCTATAATACGGATGCCGGTCCAATACGGTTGCAGTTTATCGCGATCGGTGAGTACTATTTTTACGCCGTTACAGATTTCGTTTTCATATTTCGGATAGGTGCTCATACCGGAAATGGACCTGGGTGTAAAAACGGTTGGTTTAAATCGAATGCCGGGTAAGCTGAGAGCATTTAACCAAACAGCCAGAGAATCGGCATCTATCCAGGGGGCGCCAAAGTGCATAAAGGGAGTTAACGTACCGCGTCCTTCCGATACATTGGTTCCCTCCAACAGACAAATGCCCGGATATACCGTTGCTGTTTGCAAGTCGGGCATATTGGGTGAAGGTTTGATAAAAGGCAGGCCGGTTTCATCAAACCACATGGAGCGCTGCCAGCCGCTCATGGGAATGACGGTCAGCTTTAAGGTACGCTCGGTGTTCAGCCAGCCTTCTTCTTTAAACAGACGCGCCAGTTCACCGACGGTCATCCCATGGCGTACCGGAATGGGAAATAAACCGACGAAGGAGCTGAAGGTGGTATCCAAAATATTCCCTTCTACAGCCAGACCATTAATGGGATTGGGTCGATCCAAAATGACAAACTCTTTTCCATGTTCTGCCGCGGCTTCCATAGCCAGAGCCATCGTCCAGATATAGGTATAAAAACGGGCGCCGATATCCTGAATATCAAATACCAGCACATCCACCTTTTGCAGCATCTCCGCTGTGGGTTTACGCGTTTTGCCGTATAAACTGTAAACAGGGATTTGCAGTGTGCTATCCTCACCGGAATCTATCGCCCGCCCGGCGTCCTCTTTGCCCCGTATGCCGTGTTCCGGCCCGAAAAGCGCCGTTATCTGTACGTCCGGTAATTCGGCCATTACATCGATTAAATGCTTGCCTTCCCGGTTGTAGGCGGTATGATTGGTGATTAAACCGAGCCGTTTCCCTTTGAATATGCTCTGATATTTTAAAATATTATCCAGTCCGGTGCGCGCCTGCTGTTGTTGTGCGAAGAGGAATGGACAAAGAACAAGTACTGAAATTCCGGCATAATATAGACGTTTCATCATAATTAATTTTTCCCGGGGCAAAGTTGAATTAAATCAAATGTAAAATTTTTAGAATTTATTTACAAACTTGTTTACCTTACATGCATCATGAAGTTTAAAATACCGTTAATTGAAGGCACGCTCATTAAACGATACAAACGCTTTTTAGCTGATGTGCGGCTGAAAGACGGCTGTATAACCACAGCCCATTGTCCCAATTCCGGAAGCATGAAAACCTGTAAAGAACCGGGCTGGAGGGTAATGCTGTCGGACAGCAACAATCCCAAGCGCAAGCTGCGCTATACCTGGGAAATGGTGCATAACGGCCGGTGTTGGATCGGCATAAACACCCATCTGGCCAACCGTATTGCCCGGGAGGCGATTGAAAACGGAACAATCGATGAGCTGACCGGTTATGAAGAAATTCGTTCGGAAGTAAGATACGGCCAAAACAGCCGTATCGATTTGCTTTTATCCGGCAATGGCGCGCCATGCTATGTGGAAATCAAAAACGTTACGCTGGTGGAAGAGGACGGGCATTATTACTTCCCGGATGCGGTAACCGAACGAGGTCGCAAACATTTGGGTGAGTTGGAAGATATGGTGCGCCAGGGACATCGCGCGGTGATGTTGTTCATTATCCAGCGCAGTGATGGCGATATTTTCAAACCTGCCGATCATATCGATACGAAATACGGAACGGCTTTGCGGCAGGCCGTTAATCACGGTGTAGAAGCATTGGCTTACCGCGCCGAGGTAACGCCGGAAGAAATCTATATTTGTGAAAAAGTGGAAATGCGGCTTTATGAATAATAGGGATTTTGAAAATCGAAAATCGGTGTTCGTTATTCAAAAATTCAGAACGTTTTCGTTGAACTCTGAATGTCGATTAAGGAATGTCGAATGCCGAAGTGTCAAACTTCGAAAATCGAAAATCGGATGTCGAATGTGGTTGGAGTATGAAACAACGAATACAACTCACACAAACTTTTGAGCAAATCCGCCAAAATCTGCATTTTGTTTTGGTGGAACCGGAGTCGCCCGGAAACGTGGGCGCAGCCTCCCGGGCTTTGCGCACCAGCGGTTTTGAAAAGCTCATTCTGGTCAATCCCTGCCCGCTGGATAATGACGAAGCCCGCATGATGGCCCACCGTTCTTATGATATTATCGAAAAAGCACAAATCTTTGACTCTTTTGATAAGTCCGTTGCCGGAATGCGGCTGGTCGTGGCAACCACCATGCGCAAACGCCATTTTAAATTTCCTTTTTTTACGCCGCAGGAAATAAGCCAAAAACTGCTGGACGTGGCTTTCGAGCATCCCGTAGCGGTTGTTTTCGGCCGGGAAAAAAACGGTTTGACCAATGAAGAGATTCTAAAATGTCATTTGCATTCCACCATACCAACCGCAACGCAAAATCCCGCCTTAAATCTGGCACAGGCGGTTATGATTTACGCTCATACTTTCTTTATGAATATGAATAAAGTGGAGAGCGGGTATTCCTATCGGCTGGCTACCCAATATGAACTGGAAAAATTTTACGAGCACTTACAGTCTGCGCTGGATCTGGTGCACTTTGTACCGCGGGATGGCATCGATAACTTTATCACACGTTTCCGTCGGCTTATCGGACGATCTATGGCCGAAAAACGAGATGTTCGTTTGTTGCATAAGTTGTTACAGATTTTTGAAACGCGGATACAGCGGCTGGAAGAATTGGTGACCGAGAGGGATAAGAAGGACATTTATTAGACAGGTAAAACGATTCCATCGCTCCAAGCGATGGAATCGCTAACTAATCGCTAATCTGTTCTTTTAAGCGAGGTATCTATGGAACGTTATCAATGGGCAAAAACAATTTTTTTCATTCTGTTTATTATCGGCATTATTCATAGTGTTTACTACTATCCCCGGCTACCCGAACAGGTGGCCATACATTTTGGCGCGGACGGTCGACCCGATGGCTGGGGCAGCCGGGAATTTTTTGTAACGTTTAATATCGTACTATATGTTTTTATCTATTTCCTGTTTCGTTTCATACGAAAAGTACCGAAAGAATTTGTTAATATGCCGCATCGCGCCTATTGGTTTGCACCGGAACGCGAAGAGCAAACCCGCAAAGACCTTGGTTTTTTTCTCGATTTAATCGGAATATTTACCCTTATACTTATTCTTTATTTAGATGAAAAAATATATAATCTGAATCTTCAATCGACGGGGCAGGGAATGCCATATTTCTTCATTGCTATTGTGCTGTACATGGCTCTGGTTACAGGCAGCGTGATATGGTTCTACGTTTATTTCAACCGGATCAAATCGGATAAAAATAGCGAATAATTTTCTTTAAATTTTGCTTGGCGCTTAGTAAATTGTCGATAGCGTGTAAATTTCCAAAATCGCATATCGTTAATCGGTGTTCGTTATACAAAAAACCTAAACTTTTTCGTTGAACTCTGAATATCAATTAACCTGTCCGCCTGAGGCGGGCGAATGTTGAATAACGAAGTATAATCTAAAATAAGGAAAAATACTATGGAGCCACTAAACGTCCCCGACTCGATGGAAGAAGTGCTGAAAATCGCCATTCAGTTGGAAGAAAACGGTTACAAATACTACAGCGAATCGGCTGAACGGATCAAAAACTCTGTTGGTAAGCGCATGCTGGAGCGCCTGGCCAATGACGAAAAAAATCACATTCAGCGCTTTACCGAGATGTACAATGCGCTGACCAATAACAATATTGAAAATGTTGAACTTAAAAATGTGCCTCCAACGACCTTTGATGAGGTATTTGACCGCTTAAAGGAACAGCTGGAAGGCGCTATCGAAGACCTGCAGGAGACCGGCGTGGATGATGTGGAAATCATTCAGATGGCCATAGATTTGGAAAACCATGCCGATTTGTTTTACGCCGAAGCCGCTAAAAAAGCCCGGGACCCAAAATTGAAGCAATTTCTGCAGATGCTTTCCGATGAAGAAAAAGCCCATCATGCGGTTTTGGTCAAATCCCGGCAATATCTGGAAGACCCCTCTTTGTTTTTCGGTATGGGCAGCCGGTTTTAATTTTAACTTCTCATTTTCATAGGGAGTACCAATGAAAGCAAACTTGTTGATTCCGCTCCTTCTGTTGGCGGGTTTTGCGGCAGGAATTTGCGGAACTACTGCACGGGTGCCAGTTTATCTTAATGCGCTTTCCATAGAAGCCGGCCATGCCACCGGCTTTTCCAATATGGTTTTTTCCGCAACGGGAGAGATGGGTATGGGAAACCCCGCGGCTCTGGATCATCTTGCGTCTTTTTCCATCGGCCTGAATTATGATCTTCAAACGGCAGCGGATTATTTTGAAGATATTTCCGCAACCCGGGCCAGGCCCTGGTTGCCCTCTTCTTTTGGAATCGTGTATCCAGTAGGCAACTGGCATTTTGGATTGGCGTACCGGCAGGTTTATTCCAATTATCTCGATTACGGCGAAATCCCCGTTACAACTATTATCGATCCGGAAGGCAGCGAAACGGTTGAATCATGGCATGAAAGTCTGGTACAGGGAGCCGTCGTTATTGTGTCTTATTCGTTTTCGGACGTTTTTAATAGGGGTGACAGGCTAACAACAGGCGGTCAGATAAACTGGAATGTATGGAACGACCGTCTGAAAACAGTTCAGGATGTAACGGTGCACAGCTCTGCGTTTAATTGGAAAATCGGTCTCGCTTATAAATGGAATGAAAGCAGCGGAGTCGGCCTTTCTTATGAAAACGGCTTGGATTTGGAAGGAACGGTAGAGGGATTGGCATCAATCGGGCCGGCTGCAGAACTTTTGAGTTTGCCGTCCCGGTTGATGTTGGGGATGACAATAGATTCAAAATCCCGATTTTCTTTTGCCGGGACAGCCGCCGTTCTTTTTTGGGGCGATGTGGTAAATGAGCATGAGAATTCGCTCAATTTATCGTTTAACATTTTATACAATGCAGGGGAAGCCGTTAAGCTGAGCCTGGGAGTGTACCAACAAAATCTGATTTATCAACGCAGCGACTATTTCGGCTCACAATTAAAAACAGGCACTTTTCTAAGCGCAGGCGCAAAGACGTTGTTTAATTCTTTTGCCATTCGCTTAGAAGTATTGGACAGCCATATCTTTTCCAGCGATCAACAGAAATACACTGTATTTAAATTAGGCTTGGATTACAGCCTGAATAAATAAACGCTTCGAATGAAGGGGATCGTTTAAACATTTGATGTCATTGCTGTCCAAAAGAATTAAATATTACAATATCAGGCATTGTTTTTTTAAGAAGTTACAACAATATTTATCTTCATTGTCAATTCTGCCCATCCGCCAACTCTCCCCCTTGGTCCCCCTCTCTTTTCGAAAAGAGAGGGGGAAATAAAGGGGGTGAGTTGCCGTTTTCTTCAAGCAGGATGGTGTTATAATTTCTATTTTGGACAAGTATGATTTGATGTATATTTATAAATACGGGAAGTTAATATGAAAACCATATTTTTTCTATTGCTGTTTACGACGCTGAGCTTTGCCGGAGACGAAGATCGTGTCCCCCGGGTTGATCCCGGATATTTGGGTTCTTTTTCCATCGACGCCCAAAACGCGCTGGGTTTCTCTAATATGATACATTCGGCAGTGGGCGAAATCGCTTCGGCTAATCCGGCTTCTTTGGATAATTTTTCCGAAATAGCCATTGGGGTCGATTTCCACTTTCAAACGGTTTCGGAAAAAACCTTGTCCAATTTTTCCCAAAAGATAACCTATGCCAAATCTTGGCTGCCGGCCTCCTTCGGCTTTGTCCTTCCTTTAAAAAACTGGCGTGTGGGATTGGGGTTCAGTAGAAAATATTCCGAACAGAATGAGATTAATTCCTATTTAATACTTCTGCCGGATGGTATCAAAAACGAGCTCAAGGCCGAAGAAGAATCCATTATTTACAGCCCTTCTTTTATGGCATCCTATTCTTTCGGTAACCTTTTTACACAGGAAGACCGTTTGATAATAGGCGGACAATTTTTTTGGAATACATGGAAGGTAGAAGGAAATATCGGTGAAGAGACTTCTAATTTAAAAACATCCGGTATAAACTGGAAAGCCGGGATACTATACCGGGTTAACAGATACTTTGGTATGGGACTAACCTACGAGAGCAAATTTTTGGCAGAGGGGACTTTGGAAAGCTCGATTGGTTCCATAGTTTATAAGAATACGAAATCATTTATAACGCCGTCCCGCCTTGCCCTGGGGGTGGAATTATCCGCAACCGAGCGATTGTCCGTTGCCGGAACGGTTGTCAGCTATTTTTGGAGTGAGGTGAAGGATAATTACAAAAACAGCTTAAATATTTCTTTTAACACCATCTGCAAAATTTCCGAACCACTATCCATAAGCCTGGGATTTTATCAGCTCAATCGTATTTATGAGCCTTCCGATTCTTTTTTAAATAGGGGCGAGACCATAGGCTTTTTAAGCGCCGGGATTAAGGCCGCGGTACAAAATTTTGATCTTCGTCTGGAAGTTCTGGACAGCCGTTTGTTTTCCAGCGACAGGCATAAATTTACTGTAGGAAAAATAGGTCTGGATTATGTATTTGATATGCCTATAAAATGATCGAAATAAAGCACTAAAAAGGTGGCAAAAAGAACCGCCACGGTGATTACTCTAGTGGTAGGAACGTTTGACCATCTTCAAAAATAATATATACTAACACTGTCTCTTCCGGCTTCTTCTCTCTTATCACCTTAAAACCGGTTGTTGTACGAATGCTGAAAAAGAACAAAATATATTTTCTTCTGGTGCTTCCCTTCTGTTTTTAGTAATATATTTACGGTTTAAAGCCGGAAGGAGATTGAAGTGAAAATAATACTGCTTTTTTTGATACCGTTTATTCTTCTTGCCCAATCCGTACCATATTCTGACACCCTGTTTACCAAGTACGGTAAAATATATCCTTGCTTTATCAAGGAAGTGGATCAGAATCTGGTAAAAATTATCCACAAAGAAAATATAACCGCTACGGCTGCCTGGAAAACGCTTTCAAAAGCCGTTATGGAAGGAAGGGGCGTAATTTATGAAAATGAATCCGGGTTCAAATTTGATCTGGATTCTCTCATTGCCTATACAAAACGACGTGCCCAAAAGGTTAAAGAACAGACTGAGGGCGAAATCATTCGGATTGAATTGAAAGATGGGTCTGTATGGATAGGAAAAATTATTTCGGAAGACGAATCTACCCTGAAAATTCATTCTTCCTCAGGGGTTGAATCGACAATTCCCAAAAGCCAGATTATTAAAAGAGAAATTATTACGGGAAAAATAGTAAAGGGAACATTTTGGCGGGAAGACCCCAACACGACCCGTCTGTTTTTTGCGCCCACCGGCAGGGCCTTAAAAAAAGGACAGGGATATTTCTCAGCGTACGAAATATTTTTTCCTTTTGTAGCAATTGGCATAACCGATTACTTTACTCTGGCTGGCGGTATGTCGCTTTTTCCCGGCGCATCAACACAACTGGTTTATCTGGCGCCTAAAATAACTCCCATTCAGCAGGAAAATTATGATGTTTCGGCCGGTGTTCTTTATTTAAAAATACCGGAAGAAAGTGCCGGAGCGGGTATCGCTTATGGCGTATAGGTACATTTGGTTCGGAAAAATCTTCCCTTACCGTTGGTTTGGGATATGGCTTCTCCGGCGGTGACTTTGCAGATAAGCCCGTTCTGGCCTTAGGAGGCGATTTAAGAGTGGGAAGATATACAAAACTAATCTCGGAAAACTGGATTTTTGTGGGAGGTGATGTACATCTGCTTTCGGGCGGCATCCGCTTTTTTGGCGAAAACCTGGCGGCTGATTTTGCTCTTATTTTTCCTTTAATGGGAGAAGGGATAAAAGGCTTTCCGTTTCTCCCCTGGATTGGTTTTGCTTATAATTTTGGATCAAAATAAAGTATTTATATCTCGGTAACCGCTTACGATAATTCCACGCAACAGGGAAATATAGGTTTGGATAAAAAGTCTGCTTTATTTAATGATTTGATAGCAAGGTTTGTACTAACAAATTAAGCGTTGAATACAACAATTTAGGAATAAAACGGGCTGCATCCTGAAGAAACAGCCCGTTTAAGATCAGTTAATTTATTAATAAATTCTCGTTTGATTTATTAATAGATCAATCCACCCAATCGGCTATGAATACGTTGGTGTCGCGGGGATTGCGGTTATAGCGGTTGGAGGCGAAAACCAGTTTTTTACCATCGTGGGTAAACATGGGGAAGCCGTCAAATCCCTTAAAAAAAGTAATTTGTTCCAGCCCGGTACCGTCTTCATTAATCATCCAGATATTGAAATCCGGGCGGCGCTTATCTTTACTGCCGTAAGAGGAGCAAAATAAAATTCGCTTGCCATCCGGGTGAAAGAAAGGCGCAAAATTAGCATACTCATTATGGGTTATCTGCCGTTTATTGCTGCCGTCGGCATCCATCACCCAAACCTGAAAATTGGACGGTTCAATCAATTCCTGAGCCAATAAATCTTTATAACGTTTTTTCTGTTCTTCTGTTTTGGGATGATAGGAACGGTAGATAATTTTCTTTCCGTCCCAGGAAAAAAAAGGCCCGCCGTCATAGCCCAATGTGCTTGTTAAACGTTTCAGATCCGTACCGTCAATATTGACGGTGTAAATATCCAAATCGCCGTCGCGCATGGAAGTAAAAACGATTTTATCCCCTTTGGGCGAAACCGTTGCTTCGGCATCGTATCCGGGAGCAGGCAGGAATGGCTGCGGGTTGCTGCCGTCGGCGTTGGCAATGTATAAATCAAAAGTGCTGTACACACGCCAGACATAGCCCTTGGAAAAGTCGGGCGGTGGCGGGCAGCTATCCGCAGCAGCATGCGTGGAGGCATAAATAATTTTAGTATCGCCGGGCAAAAAGTAGGAACAGGTGGTACGCCCTTTGCCGGTGCTGACCAGTTTTTTATTACTGCCGTCGATATTCATGGTAAAAATCTGGTCGCATTTGTAAGGGCCATGGGTGGACTGAAAAATAAGCTTCTTTTCGTCAAAGCTAAAATAAGCCTCGGCATTTTCG
Organism: Caldithrix abyssi; assembly: GCA_011369465.1. GTDB lineage: Bacteria > Calditrichota > Calditrichia > Calditrichales > Calditrichaceae > DRQG01. Next base: position 27,233 of record DRQG01000143.1, on the reverse strand, counting down.
CCTTCGAAAGTCAGCATACGAATGTTTTTAAGGTGTTTTTCCTGAGGAAAGCGCAGGGAATCCGCCTCGGTGGTTTTTGTTCCATTTTGCTGGCCACAGGCCATTAGCGCGGCCAGCCCGAAAAGCAAAAGAAGTTTTTGTAACATAAGCAGACCCTTTTCTTAGTTGGTAAACATAAACTGAATTGGATTTATGCAGAATGTAGGTGATGAATTTTAAAACAATTTAAAAACAGCGGAGAGAATGTGCAAATATATAGGACCGCACGTTACCATTTTTAAATCGATTCCATCCCGCTCTGCAGGCTATTGCAGAATATGGAATTTGGGGCTAAAGCCCCCTGATATGATGGTTGTTTACTGTCCCCGCGCTAAAGCGCGGGGCTATTTAAAAATTTATAAGCCTATTAAAAATAATTAAATAGCCCCGACTTTTAAGTCGGGGTTAAAAAATTATTCCCCTATTTTTTAGGCGCTTTAGCGCCTTTATATAGAAACTGAAACAGCCTGTCTGGCGGGATGGAATCGATAACAGCCAGACAAGGTTTATTTAAATTCGTCGGCGTGTTTGGAAAAGAACTCTTTTAACCCGTCCTGATCCGGTTTCATAGCTTCCTCGCCAGGTTCCCAGCCGGCAGGGCAAACTTCACCGTGTTCTTCATGAAACTGTAAAGCGTCCACCATACGCAACATTTCATCAATGTTACGGCCTAACCCGAGGTTGTTAACTACGGCATGCTGCAACACGCCGTCTTTATCAATCAGAAAAGAACCGCGCAGAGCGACGCCGCTTTCTTCCAGCAATACACCGTAATCACGACTGATCGATTTATCAAAATCGGCAACCAGAGGATATTGTATATTTCCGATACCGCCTTCCTTGATATCCTGGTTCTTCCAGGCCAAATGGCTGAAATGTGAATCGGTTGAACAACCGATGACCTGGACGTTGCGTTTTTCGAATTCAGCCAATTTTTTATTGAATTCTAAAATCTCGGTGGGACATACAAAAGTGAAATCCAGGGGATAGAAAAACAGCACCACATATTTACCGCGGTAATCCTCCAGTTTAAAATCCTCTTTGAAAGAATTATCCGGCATAACAGCCGTTGCCGTAAACGTTGGTGCGGGTCTCGATACTTGAATGGACATGATGGTTCCTCCTTATTTGATTAATAATTAATAATAATTATCATATAATATTAATTTACAAAACGGAAAACGATTTGCAAAATCTTTTTATTCCCACAGATATAGAAAAATTAATTTTTTGTGGTCTTGGTTTAACCCTGGTGTTCCAAATAAAACAAATGCTAAAATTAATATTTTTTTAACAGGTTATGGGAATAGTAATATCCTTCGATAGACTCTTAAGGACAAAATAGTGTCATGGTGAGCTACGTCGAACCATGACGAGGCAGTGATGATCACAAATGTGTCACCCTTCACCCCCGACACGTCGGGACTCAGGGTGACATCACAGCGTCATGGTGAGCTATGTCGAACCATGACGCGGGATAGTCTGATACTCAAAAGACACTTGTCATCCTTCGACGGGGCTCAGGATGACAGCGGTTTTCCAATCTCAAATCGGTTACTGTAAATAGTGATGTCATTCCGGGCTTGTTCCGGAATCCCGACTACGATTTTATGGATGCTGAACCAAGCCTGTCCTGACGTCTGGCCAGGATTCAGCAAGACAACATAGCATCATGTGAGCCGCCCAAGTCCAACTCTAAATATGAATGGCTTCTCCCCTGGCGTCTCCTGCCGCTTCCATAATCATTTCCGAAAGGGTGGGATGAGCGTGCATAATTTTGCTCAGTTCCAGCGGCGTTGCTTCCAAAGCCTTGGCCACGCCCAATTCGGCAATCAGTTCGGTTGCTTCGGCGCCGATGATGTGCGCGCCCAACAGCTCGCCGTATTTTTTATCGAAAATCAATTTCACCATGCCGTCCCGCGAACCGATGGCCCGCGCTTTACCGGAGGCGGAATACGGAAAACGACCGATCTGTACGTCGTAACCGGCTTCTTTGGCCTGCCTCTCGGTCATCCCGATACTGGCCACTTGCGGATGGCAGTAGGTACAGCCGGGTATGCTGTTATAATCAACCGGATGCGTTTCTTGCCCGGCAATCTTTTCCACGCAAACAATGCCTTCGTGTGAAGCCACATGGGCCAGCAAGGGCGGCCCGGTGATATCGCCGATAGCGTAAATGCCCTTTATGTTGGTTTCATACCATTCATTAACGGGTATAAATTCTTTTTCCGTTTTAACGCCGGCTTTTTCCAAATGTAAACCTTCCACATTGCCCCGGATTCCGATAGCCATTAATGCCTTATCCGCTTTTAGCGTCTCGTTTTTACCGTTTGCGGAAATGGTAACTTCCACGCCATCCTCAGCGGTCCTGATACCTTCCACCCGGGTAGAAGTGTGTATTTTGACGCCGGTTTTTTTGAAGCTTTTGGCCAGAATATCGGTAATCTCGTGATCCTCCAGCGGCAGCAGACTGTCCAACATTTCCACGATGGTTACCTTTGTGCCCAGTGCTGCGTAAAAATAGGCAAACTCTACACCGATGGCTCCGGCGCCAATGACCACCAGAGTTTGCGGCTGTTTTTCCAATGTCATTGCTTCTTTACTGGAGATGATTTTGTCGCCGTCTATTTCTATGCCGGGAATGGAACGGGGACGCCCGCCGGTGGCGATGATGATATGTTTGGCTTTCACCGTTTCCGTTTTTCCGTCTTCCGATTTCACGGTAACCGTATCTGCGGCTTTGAACTGCGCGCTGCCTTTAATCACATCGATGCCATTTTTTTTCATCAGGAATTCCACACCTTTGGAATTCATATCGGCCACGCGGCGGCTGCGTTTGATAATTTGTTCAAAATCGGCGGAAACATCGCTTACTTTTATTCCGTAACTTTTGGCCTGTTTGATTTCCTGCAGCACTTCGACCGATTTCAGCAGGGCTTTGGTGGGAATGCAGCCCCAGTTCAGGCAAACGCCCCCCAAACGATCGCGTTCGATAAGGGCCGTTTTCATTTTAAGCTGGGCTGCCCGGATAGCCGCCACATAGCCGCCCGGCCCGGAACCGATAATGGCTATATCGTACGATTTGGACATTTTGATTCTCCGTGTTTAATTTCGCTCAAAAAAATGTTTACAAACCAGATCAAAATCGCAAGCTAAGCAGAAGGGTTTATATAAGTCAAGCGAGAACAAATCTATTCCTGTTATTAAAAAATTTCCGGAGATGTTTGAATTTCAATTTGAATTAACCGTTAGAATAGATTAAAATTGATTTTTGAGGAAAATATCAAGTTCCGTTAAAACAGAAGCCTGAAACCCCTTATGATTAAAATAGCTAAAGAAGCCGCTCGCGCCGCGGGCGAAATTTTACGCCGGCATTACGGGCAGCTGGAACCCGGCGCCGTTCGGCAAAAAGCGGTGAACGATTTTATCAGTTATGTGGATGAACAATCCGAGGCTGAAATAATTTCGCATATCAAAAAAACCTATCCCGATCATTCCTTTCTGGCCGAAGAAAGCGGGATGCAGCGACAAAACTCAAAGTACCAATGGATTATCGATCCTTTGGACGGAACCACCAATTATATCCACCAAATTCCGGTTTTCGCCGTTTCCATCGCCTTAAAATATGGGGATGATCTGATTCTGGGAGTCATTTATAATCCGCTGAGTGATGAACTGTTCTGGGCGGAAAAGGGTCAGGGCGCCTTCCTGAATGAACAGCCGATACGGGTAACGGATAAAGGCGACCTTGCTCAAAGTTTGATTGCCACGGGTTTTCCCTTTAAGGCCAAGCATCTGCTGCCCCAATATCTGGAGGCTTTTGCCGCAATTTTTAAGGATTGCAGAGGAATGCGGCGTCTGGGCGCAGCGGCCATAGACCTGGCTTATGTAGCCGCAGGCCGTTTTGACGGATTCTGGGAGATCGGTTTGAGCCCCTGGGACGTGGCCGCCGGAGCGGTGATTGTACGCGAAGCCGGGGGACGCGTGAGCGATTTCTGGAACCAATCCTATTTTTTACATAATAATTATATTGTAGCCTCCAACGGGAAAATTCATAAGGACCTGCTGAAGCGGGTACAAAGACCATTTCCTTTTTTTATTGATGTGCATGAAAAAGATGAATCATAAAAGGAGCGTATTTTGAACGAACCTTCCATATCCAAAAAGAAAGGCGAGCGCGGCGCCTTAAGCATTATGGCCTGTGACTCCGGTCGCGAGTTCGCCAATCGTATAATTACTGCTTTAAACAAAGTCTTTAAAAACGAACCACACTATATTCCGCTGCGATTAACCGAATCCGAAGAGGTAAACTTTGCCAACGGTGAAATAAAAACCGTTATCAAGGAAAATATCCGCGGTGATGATCATTATATCGTCCAATGTATGGACGACCCTTTGTCCGACAGATCCATCAATGACAACCTCATCGCCTTGTTTACGGCTGTCAATGCCGCTTTTCAGTCGGACGCCGATTCTATAACGGTGGTCATTCCTCAATATCCCTATTCCCGGCAGGAGCGCAAAAAGACCCGCGAGGGTATTACCGCTATGCAGGTGGCCCGCTTTCTGGAAGTGTCCGGCGCCAACCGCGTTATCACCCTGGACGTACATGCGGAGGCCATTATGGGGTTTTTCAGCACGGCCAAACTGGAAGACCTGCACGCTTCGCATACCATTCTCAAGCATTTTCAGAATAACTACAGTACCGAAAATTTGATTATTACCGCGCCCGATGTGGGCGGCGCGGAAAAAGCGCGTTTTTATTCCAAGGTGCTCAAAACCGACTTTGCCATTGTGGATAAGGCGCGGGACTATTCCAAAGCCGGCGTCATTGAGAGCATGCGGCTGGTGGGCGATGTGAAAGATAAAAACGTGCTCATTCCCGACGATATGGTGGGTACGGCGGGAACGATTATCAACGCCGCTAAATTGCTTAAGGATAAGGGCGCCCGCGATATTTACGTTACCTGTAGTTTGCCCTTTTTTAACGGTCCGGCCAAAGAACGTTTGAGTGAAGCCCATGAACAGGGATATATCGCCAAGGTGATCGGTACGGACGCCGTTTTTCATGGAGCGAATTTTATCGAATCCAATACATGGTATGACGAAGTTTCCATAGCGCCCCTGTTTGCACAGGTGATATATCACATTAACGCTAAAAAATCCGTATCCGAACTGCTGCGCTGATGAAGGATCCTAAAAAACGGCCGGTACCTGTCGTTGCGGCGATTATCTTTAATAAAAATCGGCAGATACTGATCACTCAGCGGCCGGCAAACAGTCATCTGGGCGGTTTTTGGGAGTTTCCGGGCGGGCGTATTGAAAACGGCGAAACCCCGCAGCAGGCTTTAGCCCGTGAGCTGAAAGAAGAACTGGATCTGGACGTGCAAATAGGCGAACGTTTCCTGCGCTCAACCTACGAATACGACATAAAAACAGTGGATATCTCTTTTTATTTTTGCGCCCTGCAGGAGGAAAACCCTACGATTAAACCTTTGGGCGTTCAGGCCTATCGCTGGATTGAAACTGAACAGCTCGATCAATTTGATTTCCCGCCGGCGGATCGAGATGTGGTGGGATTGTTAAAAAAATTGCCATAGTCGAGACGCATTGCTATGCGTCTCGACGGCAATGCGTCTAAAATATTTTACGTCAAACCGGATTGGGTATATCCACAAACTCCACATCCAGGTCGAATCTTTCCCGCAAATGCTCGCCCAGGGCCTGTACGCCGAAGCGCTCGGTGGCGTAATGACCTGCGGCCACATAGTGAATGCCTTCCTCTTTGACCAAATGCATGATGAATTCGCTTACCTCGCCGCTGATAAACAAATCCAGCCCCAAATCGATGGCCTGCCTGACCTCTTTTTGCGCGCCGCCGCTGATCAGCCCCATCCGTGAAATTTTTTCCGGGCCGTAGGGGAATATGAGCGCGTCCCGCTTTATTTTTCCCTTTATACGATCAAATACATCCCCGGCGTCTGTTGCGGGCAATGTACCCCGCACGCCCACAAATTGTCCCTTGTATTCTCCGAAGGGCTGAATGTTATGCAAACCCAACAGGCGGGCCATAACCGCATTGTTGCCCACCTCCAAATGAGCGTCCAGGGGCAGATGGTAAGCCAGCAGATTGATATCGTTTTCCAGCAGCAGCTTTACCCGCCGTTTGTAGCCGCCGCGGTAAACCGGCCGTTCAAAATCCCAGATAATGCCGTGATGCACCAGAATGGCGTCCGCTTTAAGCTCAATGGCTTTTTCGAACAGTTCCACGCAGGCGCTCACCGCCGTAACAACTTTTTGTATCTCCTGCCGTCCCTCCACCTGCAAACCGTTGGGCCCCAAATCGGCAAAATCGGAACAGCGCAGATAATCATTGAGGTACTGAACTAATTCTTCCCGCTGCATGTATTTTTCCTGTTTTAGAGGTGAATAACCAAATTGCCGGGTTATGAAATCCCAAAGTACACATTCCAAAAAACAAATAAATTACAAGAACCAATAACCGAACACGATTAATAACTTGTGATTATATTTTGAAAAAAACGCTATTGTTTAGGGAAGTCATTATTTGGATTTTGTCATTTGTTTATTGGAATTTTTACCTGTTTTGTGCTTACTTCTTGCTCCTGAACTCCCTGAGGGCTGTTTCGATTTCTTCCAAAATATCCTTGCCGTACAAAACGCCCACCAGCTCGCGCCGTGTTTTGGCACCGATTTCATCAAAGGACTTCAGCGTCGCCGCGTCGCTTATATTGATGACCCGAATACCCTGATCCCGCATAACCTGAATGGATTTTTCATTATCCTTACGGCTGAGTTCGGTTAGTTTTTGAAAATACTCTTTACCGGCCTCTTTTACTATTTTTTGCTGTTCGGCATTCAATTTTTTAAAAATGCGTTTGGAAACCAGCACGGCGCCGATGGCGTTGGTCAGATGCGGTTTGATCATATATTTGACGCGGGTAAACCATTGCAGTCCCACGCAGGCCAGTGGCGCCACATAAACGGCGTCGATTAAACCAGTTTGCAGGGAGGTTAACACATCGGTAACCGAAAGAGGAATGGGGCTTAACCCGAAAGCGCGAAAAGTATGTTCGGCCAGCGGGTCGCCTTCCCACATCCACATTTTAACGCCTTTAAAATCATCGATAGTTTTGACCTCGGTATTGGTAAACACATAAACAAAACCCACTTCGGCCCAGCCCAGCAGAATAAAGCCCTTCTTTTCAAAACCTTTGGCAAAACGGTCAAAGAACCGTTCATTGATGTAATCCACTTCCTGATGATTTTTGAACAAAAAGGGTGCTTCCAGTACGCGCACTTCGGGCAGGATGGCGCCCAGTCCAACCCCCGTAAATCCGGCGCTGTGCAGTTGATTGATACGAATTTTGCGCAGGACATCTTTTTCATCACCCTGCCGGCCGCCGCTGTAAATTTTGAATTTAACCGCGCCGCCGGTTTTATCCTGCACCTCTTTGGCAAAATCGTTCATCACCTCCATCCAGGTGGAGCCTTCCAGCGCCAATGTGGCAAATTTTATGGTAACTTTTTGGGCAAAAGAAAAGGATAAAAAAAACAATAGGAATATCCATGTAAAGGTTTGTTGCATCTTTTATCTCCCTGCTATATGCCATTCAATATTTTGGTCCAATGCCATGGGTATTTTTTTAATATACCAATGATCAAAATATTAGTATTTTATCCCAACTTCCAAAATAATTGTCTATTCTTCAGATAAAATCGGGAAATCACAGCTCAATATCGCCTATTTTGATCAGAAAAGCAAAATCCTTTCCAATATTATTTTTCTGCAATGACCATAAAAATTCTGCTTTTATCAATGAAAACAGAGGTCCTATTGCGAAACCGGTTTCAGAATAGAAATGTTTAATCTGTAAATTATCCCAATCAAGATTACCTGCCCAACCCCAATTATAAATAAAGGTAAGGTTTAAAGATATATTTTCTATATAAGGCAAATGACTTAGTCGGAAAATGGCATTATGAAAGTTATGCTCAAAATATACAGCTATTTTTTTATTCCCCGTGAAGGCATTCAACGAAAGAGTGCGAAATGTCCTGAAGCGTTCAAAGAGGGAAGTACCGCTTTCGAGTTCAAAATATTTTTGAATGGGTAAATTAGGAGAGCCAGTGCATAAATATAATTGAAAATCTAAAAATCCGCTGTAAAATGTATTCATGTGAAAAGTGGCCAATAAGCGTTGCCTGCCATAATTTGAGTTGCTCCCCCAATTTTTTAAAGCCCTCTCATACATATATGAAATTTCAGTATATGCTTGATTTTTAACAACCTCTTTAGATAATGGAGAAAGACGAAAAGCAGCGGTTGAATATTTCAACATAATAGAGAATCCTGCATATTTTCCTTCGACTATTAAAAGGGCCGGTAAAAAGTCTTTACTTCCCAATAAACCGCGCCTCTTATTTCTTTTACTGTTAGTATGACTTTCGGAAAATAAGCTTGTATGGAAACTAAAGGGCGAAAAATCGACTTTAAAGGTAAATGAGCGTCCATTTGTGTAATAGTAGTCGAAATAATCATAACTGCTTAACAAACTAGTAAAAGAATTATACCAGATGGGAAGTTCTGTTATTTCTTCGCGGGTAGTAATCGTATTGAACCTTCGCAAAACAAAACCAATATTAAAAACAGGGGCAACATAATTATAACCCAGGTTAATAAAAAATTTATCTTTATTGTCGCTTAAGCCTTTTCCATACCCTCCTGAAAGATGGATTGGTTCAATAAATGATTTTGTATCAAAAGCAAGACCAATAAAATTACCTTCTGTCTTATTAAAGCGATAAAAATCAGAAAAATCGCCGACAGGTTGCTTTTTTATCTGTGAATAATAGTCTATAAATTTTATCCCTTTTGTAACGAAATTTACTGCAGGTCGATTCGTTACGATGCTGTCTATTTGCGAATATCCCTTTCTTTCTTCTGTTGTTAAAGGAGGAATATTCATGGGGATTTCCTCAAAAGGCATCTCATTTTCAAAAACGATTTTGGATTGTCCTGAATACTTTGTATTTGCAGGTTTATTTATTTCATAATCTTCCCTAAAATTTTCTTTTTTGTATTTTAATTTCGGATATTGCGGAATATTAACTATCCAGTCGCCTTCGTTTAAACTGTAATACGGTAAATACATTTTCGAATGATCTTTAGCATATTGCTGAACAAGATGGATATTTTGATAAAAACCGTAATTGCATTGTTGATTTAGTTTGACATCAATTTTTTGAAGTATAAAAATTTTATCTACCAAAAAAATATATCCGCTCATCGAAGGACGAAAATTATCTTTGGGTGTAATGCGCATCTTAAAAATACGATCGTTATCCTGAAAAAGTGTGTCAACTATCTCATAATGATAAAAGCGTATTGCCTCTTCTGCTAAAGGCCCTATAATGATTTTTTTATTGATGTGTATTTTATCTGAATTAATATCTAAAAAAGCATTTCCTGAGAATATATTGATAGATTGCGGAATATTGGAGCTTTGCTTTTGACTTTCTATAATCTCGTAATAATAGTCAGGTACGTTCCAAAAAACTCTGGAATAAAATTCCAATAATAAGACATATTTTATATTATTTGGTTTTTTCTCTAAAAAAATAGTTGATTTGGTGTATGATTTACATGAATAATTTTTCAATTGGCTTAGATATTTCTTTTTTTTCTGAGAAGCTCGTAAAATTAGCTCTTCCGCTTCCGAGTAAAGGTTTGCAAAAATAACGATGTCATCGGAAGTAAAAATTTGGCTTGTAAGGAAAATATCCCTTTTAACATCCCTGCCTTCCATGGTTATCTTAAGCGTATCTGTCTTATAACCTATATATTTAAATAAAAGGGTGTACTGCCCTTGTTCTCCGAGATATATGGAATAAGAACCATCTTCGTTTGTAATTGTACCGCGATTTGTACCCAACAAAACTATATTACAGTTAACTAAAGGATTGCCGTTATCTTTATCTTTTACCCTTCCGCTTAACGTTTGAGCGTATATTGAAGAAAGGCTAATAATAATCGAAAGAACTATTTTTATAAAATTGGCGTACTTTATGGTTAAAAAGGTAAAAAATCTGTACGGAAAAATGATTTTTGCTCGTGAAATCAAAACAACTCATCTTTCATGGCCTGTAACCGTTTGGCTTTTTGCCGGGCAATGGCATTTAGCAATTCCAGGCCGGGTTCATCCGGCGTATCGTACTGCAGGACTTTATTTATATATTCATCAAACAGGGTTTCGTCCATAATGTTGGCGGCATAATATTTTGCCAGGTAAATATAAGTCAACAAAAACTTTCCCCGCGTTAATTGCAGATTTTTCTCAAACCAAAATTTAGCCCTTTCCGGATCACCGCCCAGCATTTTGGGCTTCATACCGTAAATAGTTCCCTTAAAAAGATATACCGCGCCGTGGTAATAGGAGGCGTCCAGCTCTTCCACCCGTTTCATCATAGCCTGCACGCGCGGCAGCTCGGCAATGGCCTGCGGGTCGGTTAAGGAAAGATTGATATAACCCGCCCAGGAAAAGCCGCTCCAAAACAGGGCGGGCAGGGCGTCGTCATCGCATAGGGCAAGCTGTTTTTCGATTTGCGACAGGGGCGTTTTCCGCCAGTCTATTTTTTGGTGTAAGCGAAGGGCGCGCAAGGCGTAATTTCGGGCCCGCAGATAGATCGCCCGCGCGCGTTGCGGCTGTTCATCCTCCAAAAAACCCATGGCGTAGCCGGCGTAACCCTGCGCGGCCAATAGCAGAAAACGTTCGTTATCCGGTTCGCTTTGCAACAGTCCTTCGATCAGTTTCAGATTGGCGGGCAGGGCCTGTTTGGCCAGTTCGTAATCACTCTCGGCAAACAGGGCGTCGGCGCTGTTTTGAAAGATGGGTTCCATCTGCCGGATGGCCAATGTTTGCAGGCTGCAGGAAGAAAGAAAAAGAGCGCCGAGCAGAGAACTGATGATAAGGGTTTTACGATACATTACATTTTTCCAAAATGAGATTTACATCTTCAGCATAGTTTCAAAATTTGGAAATTTCCCCCTAAACTCTTCTTTAAATTAGCACAGGGTGTTTTGGATTGAAAGATTTTTCTCCAGATAATTCGCGGTCTGAATGACAAAGCACCTGTCATTTAAAATGTTAACGATTCCATCGTTCCAAACGATGGAATCGTTCTCTTACAGGCCGAAGTAACAGAAACGTTGTGAAAACACCTTTAAACACCGGGCAAGCCGCGTCCTGGTTCGACACGTCCCGCCGGTAGCGGGACTGCTCACCATGACGCTAAATTGTCATGTCGCGCTTATCGAGTGTCACCCTGAGCCCCGACTTGTCGGGGTCGAAGGATGACACGGGGTTCCGATCACTACCGGCTCAATCACACGCCCGCGTCATAGTTCGACTTTGCCCGCTGAAGCGGACAAGCTCACTATGACGCTAAAATGTCACCCTGAGTCTCGACGCGTCGGGATCGAAGGGTGACATGCAGGGTCGCTCTAACTTAAGAACGTGAATCGTTCTCTTACATGCCGTAGCAATAAGCCCCTGGATTTTATTTTTCCTGTTCTTTTGTCTTTTCCCGTTTTTGCATGTGGGTCATAAAGGGCTCAAAAAGATCGATGGGCACCGGAAAAATAGTGGTGGAATTCTTTTCCGCGGCAATTTCCACCAAGGTCTGCAGAAAGCGCAGTTGCAATGCCGATGGATTGGCATCGATGATCTTCGCCGCTTCGGTTAACTGATGCGAGGCTTGGAATTCACCGTCGGCGGCGATAATCTTGGCCCGGCGTTCACGCTCGGCCTCGGCTTGTTTGGCCATAGCCCGTTTCATCTCTTCCGGAAGATCGATGTGTTTTACTTCCACCATGGAAACCTTGATGCCCCAGGGATCGGAATGGCTGTCGATGATTTCCTGCAGACGGGCATTAATTTTATCACGCTCCATCAGCAGCTCATCCAGCTCTACCTGACCAACCACACTACGCAAAGTGGTCTGGGCCAACTGAGAGGTGGCGAAAAGAAAATTTTCGACTTCCACCACGCTTCTGGCGGGGTCAAGTACGCGGAAATAAAGCACCGCATTTACCTGTACGGAAACATTATCTTTGGTAATTACATCCTGCGGAGGCACATCCATTACCACGGTACGCAAACTAACTTTGACCATTTTATCCACCAAAGGAATCAAAAATATGATTCCCGGGCCTTTGGCCCCGACCAGGCGTCCCAAACGGAACACGACGCCGCGTTCATACTCTTTAAGTATTCGTATGGCACTGGCAAGAATAAGAATACCAAAAACAACAAGGGTTGTATAATAAGGCATAATCAACCTCCTTTAAGATTGAGAAAAATTTTAAACGCTAAGTTTTTTTTATGAATTCATTTCACTAGTCTACGGCTTCCACGTGAATACGCAGGCTTTTCTCATCTACGCGGACAACCTTTACCTTTTGCCCTTTTTTAAGCGGCCGGTCGCTGGTAGCCTTCCAGTATTCGCCATGCACCTTAACCGTTCCTGCCGGATTAAGCGGTTTGTACACCTCGCCGATTTCTCCGATCATGCCTTCTATTCCGGTTTTGGGTTTGGTGCGGTGTATGCGTATGGCCATACCGATGGCAAAAACGAAAAACAGCACGCTCAATAAAACAACGGTTAAAATGACCTGCCAGGAAACCTGCAGGAAAGGCAGGGGACTGTCGAACAGCATAATGCTTCCCAGAGTTAACGACACAACGCCTCCGATGGTCAGTAATCCGTAACTGGGTATTTTTATTTCCAACAAAAACAGAATGATGGCAAATACGATCAGCAAAAGACCAGTGTAATTGACCGGCAGGGTTTGCAGCGCGTATAACCCCAATAACAAGCAGATGCCACCAACTACGCCGGGCAGAATACTGCCGGGGTTGTACAGTTCGAACATCAGGCCGTATATGCCCAGCATCATCAATATATAGGCGATATTGGGATTGGTGATGGTATCCAGCAAGCGCTGCCGCCAGCTCATTTCATAAGTAATGACGGTCTTATTTCGGGTTTGCAGCACTTTTTTTGAGCCGTTGTCCAGCTCAATTTCTTTGCCGTCCACAACGGCCAGAAGAGAATCCACTGTAGGTACAACATAATCAATAACGTGCAGTTTTAGCGCTTCCGTTTCGGTGATATTGGCGCTTTCGCGGATGGCTTTTTCCGCCCATTCGGCGTTACGGCCCCGTTTTACAGCCACGGCTTTTATCTTGGCCACAGCGTCATTGGTTACCTTTTCCATCAATGTTTCCTGATTGCTGCTGTCCGGCTGCATACCGCCCGGCGTTCCGCCACCAAACACCGGATGGGCAGAACCGATATTGGTGGCCGGGGCCATGGCGGCAATATGCGCTGCATAAGTGATAAAAACACCCGCCGAACCGGCGCGGGAACCGCTGGGAGCCACGTACACCGCTATAGGAACTTTTGAGGATTGAATCGCTTTCATGATTTGGTGCATCGATTCCATCAAGCCGCCGGGCGTATCCATTTGGATGATCAACATTTCTGCATCTTCGGATTCGGCCCGCTCGATGGATTTGGTAATGTATTCCGTAGCAACCGGATTAATCACACCGTTAATAATGATACGATGGATAACATTAGCCTGAACCACCTGGAAGAGCAGAAAAAGGATTATGAACGAATAGATTTTTTTCATTTTAAATGATCCGCCTTTTTTAGGTTGTTAAAAAATAGAACGATAAGGATTTAATGTCAAGGATTTTAGAAGTTATATTACGGGCTTTTTTGGGGGAACTCTTTTCAACGGAAAATGAAAATGGTAACTTATCCGGTGGAGATTTATATAACCATAGATATGCACCTGTATAAAACTTGCAATTGCAAAGATATTTTAGCATTTTTGAAATATGAAGAAGAAACTTGAAAATATTGTCGCCAAATTACAGACAGAGTTGCCTGAGATTAAGTCACGATATAATGTGATAACCCTTGAGGTATTCGGCTCATTTGTTCGTCATGAAGAAAATACCAACAGTGATTTAGATATTTTGGTTTCATTTTCAAAAGCGCCATCTCTATTTAAGTTTATTGAATTGGAAGATTATTTAAGCAAAATTCTTGGCGTAAAAGTTGATTTGGTTATGAAAAGTTCATTAAAGCCAAATATTGGAAAAAGAATATTATCTGAAGCTCAATCTATATTATGAGAGAAAAAGATAGAATAATAATCGATTATTTAAATGATATATTGGATGCAATTGTTAATATAAAGAGTTTTCTCAAAGATATAGATTATCCTGCCTTTCAAGAAGATATAAAGACCCAATATGCAGTAATCAGAGCATTAGAGATTATCGGTGAAGCTTCAAAGAAAATTCCCAAAGAAGTAGAAGAAAATTATTCTTGGATTCCTTGGCGTTTTATGGCCGGGATGCGTGATAAATTAATTCACGATTATTTTGGTGTAGATACCCAGGTAGTTTGGAATACCGCTACGGAAGATATTTTAAAGTTAGAAGAAGATATAAACAATCTTGTTTCAGATTATTCAAATTAAGCTTTAAATAACAACGTGGTGGTGCATAAACCGTGGTTCAAGCTTGACCGTTACATACGGGAGATAAATCGGCGTTATGGAAGTATCCGAGGCATGTAACGGCACTTTAACCGCATCCCAATACACAACCAAAATAAAATAATGACGTCATTGGATACCTTACCCGCCAGTTGGAAAATTACCCGTATCCGCAAACCCCATTTCGAAATGGTGCGGTTGGGACACAAACGCATACACTGGTTCAGCCTGGCCGAACTTCCGGAACAGGAACCGCTCGAGGAACTGATAGAGACAGTGCTGAACCGTTCACCCAAAGGCGTCGTAATCCGCGGCTGTAACGATGAATTGGCTGAGAAATTGTGTCATTTTAATTTTAAAAAGCTTTTTATCGGTCAGGAAGCGGTGTTGAATCTACATTCGTCCCACTTCGAAAAGAAATCACTTAAAGAACTGGTGCGCCGCGGAAAGAAAAAAGGCCGCGTGCGGGAAATTCAATACACGACTTTGGCCCAGGCCCGTATAAATAAACTGCGCTGGGAAAGCCCGCACGGTTTCAAGCCGCAGCTTCGCCATCTCTTCCGCCTGGAGTTTGAACCGGACGACCGCTGTTTTGTATTCGAATTTCCGGACGGATCCTGGAAAGGGGCTATCACCGTATCCCGTGCGGCACACGATAAA
This sequence comes from Caldithrix abyssi, assembly GCA_011369465.1. GTDB lineage: Bacteria > Calditrichota > Calditrichia > Calditrichales > Calditrichaceae > DRQG01. The sequence goes on along the minus strand of DRQG01000143.1, from coordinate 11,935 downwards.
ATTCAGACGGAATTACTGGTTCGCCACAGGGCCGCTCCGCCGGGCATAATGGAAGCGCTGATCGAGCATATATTTATGCAACTGAAAAAAGAGGGCTTTGGCTGCTGGAGCCTCGGAGAAGTGCCGTTTATAAGGCCGGCTGGCAGTCATTGGCAGATGAAGGAACAAATAATTCACCGGGCCGGCAGACTGCTTAATTACGCCTATAACGCCCGGGGACTGTATCACTTTAAAAACAAATTCAATCCGCAGTGGAAAAATGTCTATTTATGCGGATACCCGGATATTTCCTTTTTCTCTCTCTGGGGCTTGTTCCGTAAAAGTAATTTTTCCAGACTGGCGCTAACAACAATCCCCGGCCTGCGGCGAATCCCCTTTATTCTGTAAATTAACATTGAAAAAAGGGGTCTTCCGGTAAATATATGGGTAAAATTTAGAGATCAAATTGTTCATATTGCAGGACAAAACAATCTTTAATCTGTAGGTACTTACGTTCCCCGAAGGGGAATATGCCCATAGCCCATCGATTCATCGATGGGAAAAGATAGTTACGATAGATTTTAGTCCCGTAAGGGACGGATGATGCGCTACTAAAATTGGAAACCAAATGTCCCATTCGGGACATTCCGGATTGTTTGGATTTGCTTTCCCCGCCATAAATGACGGGGCTATGAGCAAAAATCCTTACAGGATTTCTTTACTCCCTTAACCTGAACGGTGACAATTAAAAAAGAGTAAAAATAAGCTGATAAAATTGAGTATGAGATTTAAAATTGATTTCTATGCCTAAAAATTGTGATTTATCAACTATTGTAAGTATAATGAATGAAATAAATGCCCATAGTTTTACCAGGACAACCGAAAAATAAAAACCCTGTTTTGTATTTGGAATAAACTTAATTTCCGGCTAACTTAGAAAAGTATCAAAACAAACCGCGAAACACGATGATAGAATTCTACAATGTAAAAATATCCATTGATCAACGCCTGATTCTGAGTGATATTTCTTTCAGATTGGTGCGGGGAGAATTCGCCTATTTAATCGGCCCCAGCGGCGCAGGCAAATCGACCGTTTTACGGGCCATTTATATGGATGTTTTTCCCATAGAAGGGACGATTATCGTGGAAAACTACAGCTCGGTCAAGATTAAGCCCAAAGAGATACCCTATCTGCGCCGCAAGGTCGGCGTGGTTTTTCAGGATTTCAATTTGTTGAACGACCGTAATGTTTTTGAAAATGTGGCTTTTGCCTTACGGGTGATCGGAGCCAAAAACAGCGAAATTAAACGACGGGTTCTGCGGGTCTTGGCTGAAGTGGGCCTCAGCCATAAACGGAATCATTTACCCGAGGAACTTTCCGGCGGAGAAAAGCAAAGAGTGGCCATTGCCCGCGCCATTGTAAATGAACCGTTTATTGTTTTGGCGGACGAGCCCACCGGCAACCTGGATGATCAAACCGCTACGGAAATTATGTACATTCTGGAAAAAATCAACAAACAGGGGACAGCGGTGTTGATGGCTACCCATAACAATACGCTGATCAGGCAATTCCCTCACCGCGTCATTTCCATTAAAGAAGGGGAGCTGCAGCAGGGATGAGCAGGATCGGATTCTCGATAAAGGAAGGACTAAAAGGTTTTAAACGGGCGCGCCTGGCTACAACCATCACCATTTCTTCATTGGCTTTCGCGCTGTTGCTGGTGGGCGTCTTTCTGGTGCTCTCGCTTAATGTGGAACGCTGGATCGGTGACTTTCGGAAAAAAATTGAGCTGGAGGTTTTTTTAGATAACGATTTGACGGAAAGCGAAGGTAGGCAAATCGCGCAAAAAATACAATCAGTTCGCGGAGTCGATCAGGTCAACTATATCACCAAAGAAAAAGCGGCTCTTCGGTTCAAAAAAGAATTTGGCCGCGATATTTATGAAGTTTTGGATTACAATCCTCTGCCCCTTTCCTGCACGGTTACTCTGAAAAAAGGCTACCGAACCGGTGAACGGGTGGCTAAGGTTTCCGCCGCCATACAGGGCATTGCCGGCGTTAGCGAAGTGATATATCAAAAAGAACTGATGGCGCTGGTGGATCGCTATATTTCACTTATTTATCTGGCGGCGGTAATCATCGGGCTGGTACTGATAACCATTTCCATTATTTTATTGTATAATACCATTCGTCTGACCATTTTCGCCCGCCGCGATACCATAGAGATAATGAAGTTAGTGGGAGCAACCCGATCCTTTATCCGCAGGCCGTTTATTGTGGAAGGGTTAATTCAGGGACTGATCGGCGGTTTGCTGGCCGGGGCCCTGCTCTATGGAGCGGTTAAATTAACGCGGCGGATTCTTCTTCCTCATCTTTTTCATTCGGTGGAAATATATGTGGTTTTGGTTGTCGCGGGTATTCTGATCGGTATGTTGGCCAGCAGGCTGAGTGTTTCACGCTATTTACGAAATATATAAAAAACAACCATTTTTCCCCTTTTGCTTCTACAGGCGCCTATGTAACTTTAACCGCGTCAAATTATCTAACTTGACAGGTGTAACCCTCATCGGTTATATTGCAGGCTTTGATTGAAATGGTATGGTAAAATGCAAGAAATAAATGATCGCGAAAAAATCATTTTAAGATCGGTCATCCGTCAGTACATCGATACCGCCAAACCGATCGGCTCGGCCCAAATAGCGAACCTGGGTACAACCGGTTTAAAGTCGGCCTCGATTCGCCGGATTATGGCCTCACTGGAGGAAAAGGGATATTTAACCCATCCGCATACTTCGGCGGGGCGCATTCCGACAGGCAACGGCTATCGTTTTTATGTGGATGAACTGATGCAAAAAAGCAAGGTTCTTCCCGGCAAGGAAAAACCGATACGCAAAGCGATCGAAAGTTATGACGGCGATGTGGATTTGCTGATGGGCAAGTTGGCGCGCGTTTTGGCTTCCCTTTCCAATCAACTGGGAATCATTGTGACACCGCGCCTGTATCAGAGCGTATTTGAGCGCATGGATATCGTACCGGTTTCTTCCGATAAGTTAATGGTAATTATCAAAGTACAGGATGGTTACGTTAAGTCGATCCTGATTGAAATTCGTCACAAGCTGGACCGCCGGCGGCTTAATCCGGTGGTGCGTAAGATAAACCAGCGTTTGCAGGGTCGAACGCTGATGCAAATTCGCGATCATTTCCGTCATCTCGTGGCGGATTTGCGTAATGACGAAACCGGGCTGGTGCGCCTGTTTATGGATTTTAGCGATCGTTTGTTCGATTTCCGTCGCTATGAAAACTACGCCTTGAACGGAACCAGTAATATTGTAAATAAGCCCGAGTTTATGGACGCCGATCGTTTTTCCATGCTGGTTGATTTACTGGAAAATAAAAATGTGGTTATTCATCTGATGGAAGAACGGGATTTCCCGCCGGGAACCAAAGTAACGATCGGAAGTGAAAATAAACCGGAACCAATAAAGAGTTGCAGTGTTATAACTTCTACCTATTATATGGGCAATGCGGCCGGTGTGTTGGGAGTTATCGGCCCTATGCGTATGCCTTATGAGCTGGTGATACCGCTGGTGGAATACACCGCCCGGGCGATCACCCAAAAACTGCGTTCCATTTAATGGCACGTAATTTGTTTGAATAAGGCAGAAGTTTAACTAAACAGGAAAAGATGACAGAAATGGATAAAGAATTTAAAGAAACAACCGTCATAGAGGACGAAAGTTCGGACATATCGACAGAAGAAAAAAAGAAAGAAACCGCAACATCATCCGGAAGTAAAAAAACAAGCCGCAGTAAAAAAGGCAAAAGCAAGGAAAGCGGTAAAATAAAAGAACTGCAGGAACGAATCCATAAGCTGGAACAGGAAAAAGAGCAGCTCAGGGATCAAGCCCTGCGGAAAATGGCCGAATTTGACAACTATAAAAGACGTACCGAAAAAGAGTTTCTATCCATACTGCAAAATGCCAGTGAAAGTCTTATTGTAGAGCTGCTGCCGGTTTTGGATGATTTCGAACGATTTCTGGAACATGCCAAAAAAGAATCCGAAAATAACCAATCGATGCTGGAAGGCGTTGAACTGATTTATAAAAAACTGTCCAACATCCTGGAAAAGCAGGGCTTAAAAAAGATGGAAACAATCGGGCAGGAATTTGATCCGGAGAAGCATCAGGCCTTAATGCAGGTGGAGTCGGAAGAACACGAAAGCGGGCATATAGTTGAGGAGCATTTAAAGGGCTACACGTTGAATGACAAAGTGATCCGTCATTCGCAGGTCCTGGTGGCTAAATAGGAGTTCAAATGACGACAAAACGAGATTATTACGAAATATTGGGCGTGGATCGCAATGCCAGCACCGATGAAATAAAGAAGGCCTACCGAAAACTGGCGGTGCAGTATCATCCGGATAAAAACCCGGGGGATAAAGAGGCTGAAGCCAAATTCAAAGAGATTGCCGAGGCCTACGCTATTTTAAGCGATCCTCAAAAACGCCAGCAGTACGATCGTTTTGGTCATCAGGGGCCGGGCGCCCAGGGCTTTGGCGGCTTTGATTTCGGCGGGTTCGATATTGCCGATGCCTTGCGTCAGTTTATGGATCAGGATTTCGGATTCGGGGATATTTTCGGAGGCCGTACCTCGTCGCGTCGGCGCAGCCGTCAATCCGGCCGCCGCGGATCGGATATTCAAATTCGGCTCAAATTGACGCTGGAAGAGATTGCTACGGGCGTTAAAAAGAAAATAAAAGTTAAAAAGCAGGTACCCTGCTCGGAATGTAACGGAACGGGTTCCGCAAAATACAGCAGAACGGTGTCCTGTCCGGTGTGTCACGGTTCCGGCGAAATCCGTCAGGTCACCCAATCTTTGTTCGGTCAGCTGGTCAATGTAACCACCTGTCCGCGCTGTCGGGGTGAGGGGCAGATCATTGAAAATCCCTGTCATTCCTGCCACGGAGACGGCAGGATTGCGGGCAGTAAAACAATCGAAGTCAATATTCCGGCCGGTGTTACCACCGGAAATTACATTCCCATCGAAGGCGAAGGCAACGCCGGTTTACGGGGCGGCCCGGCCGGCGATCTGATTGTTACCATCGAAGAATTAAAACATGATATTTTTGAACGCCGCGGCGATGATGTTATCATGGTTCTACCGCTTAGTTTTCCCAAGGCAGCGCTGGGCACGCAGGTAGAAATTCCAACATTGACCGGCAAAGCCAAATTGAACATCCCCCCCGGGACGCAATCGGGTAAGATATTACGCATGCGCGGCAAGGGGATTCCCCGGTTGCACGGGGCCGGTATCGGAGACCAACTGGTGCAGATACAGGTTTATGTGCCCACAAAATTGAGCGCCTCCGAAAAACGGCTTTTACAGGAGTTGTCGGAAAGTCCCAATCTGGAGCCTAAAGCCAACGGCCATCCCAATATATTCCAGCGCTTTAAAGAATCATTGAATTTATAAACTTTCCACCCGTAAATTAAAAGGAGAGGTTATGCTTTTACGAAGAATATCGGGCATCATTGCAATTTTTATCTTTGCAGGTGTGTATCTCCTCTTTTCACAGGAGAAGCCCCGCGTGGATGGCCCGCAAATTACCTTTGCCGAAACAAAATATGATTTCGGGTCGGTAGGTCAGGATAAAATTCTGGAACATATTTTCAAATTTCAAAACACCGGTTCGGATACCTTACGAATCTATAAAGTAAAAAGCTCCTGAGGCTGCACAGCCGCACTTCTGAGTTCAGAAGTAATCGCACCCGGGCAGGCCGGTGAAATCCGCGCCCGTTTTGATCCCAAAAATCGCCATGGAAAATACAAGAAAAACATACGCGTTTTCAGTAACGATAAAAAGCAGCCGATTAGCAATCTATATCTGGTAATGGAAATTGCAGGAAAGAAATAATTTCGTCGCGACAGGGAGCCGGCTTGATATTTGCCAACTCCTGTCGCTTAAATCCGAGTGTTAATCGGAGGTATTGGGGTTACTACTCTCGTCAGCACCCCGCCCGCCTTTATTAATCCGTATTCGGTTGATAAAAAACTGACAGCCGTTTCGTTTTTCTTCTAAATTGAGTCGCCTAAACCGAAATAAGGTTTACGAAAAGACCGTTCACTTCCCGTTGAAAAGGCTCAATTGCTCTTTCTCGGCCGCTTCAGCAGGATCGGACGAATTTGATTTGGCTTTCTCGTCGGGAACAGACGTATCCTCTTTTACTTCCGCCAGGCCGACGTAGGTGACCCGATAGGGAGAAAGCCGGTTACCGCGCGCTTTCCAGCCTTTAATTTCGATCAGATCATTTAACGCGGCCTGTTCGCTTATTTTTTCTTTGGCCCGTCCTTTCAGGTATTCAATATCCACCACGGGATAATCCTGCGTTGTTACCACCAGCAGACCGGAATTTTTGTGGTCGGTGATAAATTTGAAAGATTTTCCGGTTGTTTCGGTTTCAATTTTAAACCGTTTTACGAAGAAATTCTTCTTGATACCGTCAAAATAGACAGCGGAAATCACCTTTTCGGAATTAAATTTTTCGATTAGCATCAGTTTACCGATGTCGTAGCGGTTGGTCAGATCGTAATTGGTCAATTCATAGGTACCGTCATTGTATATGGCTAAAATCAGCATGCCGTTATCAAAATTGCCCAGCAGTTTGCCGCGTCCCTCGGTGTTGAGCCGGCCGGTGGCTTCGTCAAACCAAATATCAACGCCGCCCAATGTGGAGGCGCCCACCTCTCGTTGTACGACCCGGCGAATGGGCCATTTGGTAACCGTATTGCCCTGCGCTCCGCGGCCTTTTATTTCCAACTCGCCAAAATCGAAATCAAACACCTTTTTGCGCGCCCGGCAAGAAGGACTCAGATAAACGGTAACCACCTCGGATTCGCTGTTTGGATTGGCGGTAAAATAGAGGACTTTGGATCCTTTTTCGCCGCGGGTTAAATCATAGGCTTTATCCCGCGTTATAGAGGTAACGGCGAATCGCTTGGCAAAATTACGCCCCGATTTGGCGTCATAATAGATCATATTGTACACCGTGCGCTGATCGCCCTTTTTCCAGACCGCGGCGTGGATGATGTCCTTCCCCACAAAGGTTTTGTCGCTGATGCGGGTAACCCGGAATCTGCCGTCTTTGGTAAAAACAATGATATCGTCAATATCGGAACATTCGCAGACGAACTCATCTTTTTTCAACCCGTAACCGATAAATCCGTCCTTGCGATTTACATACAATTTTTGATTGGCCGCGGCTACCTGCGTTACGGCAATCTGATCAAAAAGACGAATCTGGGTTTTGCGCTCCCGGCCCTTGCCGTATTTATGGATCAAATTTTCAAAATAACGAACCGCGTAATCGGTTAAATGGGCCAGATTATGCTTCACCTCGGCAATATCATCTTCCAGGCTGCGGATCAGCTCGTCCGCTTTGAAGGAATTGTATTTGGAGATGCGTTTGATCTTGATCTCGGTTAGCCTGATGATATCTTCTTCCGTTACCTCGCGCAGCAACTGCGGTTTGAATGGTTCCAGGCCTTTGTCGATGGTTTGCAGCACCGCTTCCCAGGTTTCGCATTCTTCGATGTCGCGGTAGATACGGTTTTCGATAAAGATTTTTTCCAGGGAAGAAAAGAACAGCCGTTCTTCCAGATCGGCCTTTTTGATTTCCAGTTCCCATTTGAGCAGAAAAACGGTGTGCTCGGTCGATTGACGCAGAAGTTCGTTAACGCTCATAAAAACCGGTTTGTCTTCTACAATAACGCAGCAGTTGGGGGAGATGGACACCTCGCAGTCGGTAAAGGCATACAGAGCGTCAATGGTGACATCCGGGGAAACACCGGACGGCAGATCGATCAGTATTTCCACATCTTTGGCGGTGTTATCGACCACCTTTTTAATTTTAATTTTTCCGTTATCGTTGGCTTTGATGATGGAATCGATCAACGAGGTGCTGGTAACGCCGTAGGGCACGCTGCGGATGGCCAGAGTTTTGCGGTCAACGGTGTCGATTTGAGCGCGCAAACGAATCCGTCCGCCGCGTTGGCCGCCATTGTAATTGCTGAAATCGGCCAGCCCGCCGGTGGGGAAATCGGGTACAATGTCTATGTCTTTACCGCGCAGCACGTCGATGGAGGCTTCACAGAGTTCGATAAAATTATGCGGCATGATTTTGGTGGCCAGTCCCACGGCAATCCCCTCTGCGCCCTGAGCCAGCACCAACGGAAATTTAACCGGCAGATGCACCGGTTCTTTTTGCCGGCCGTCGTAAGAGAGCTGCCATTCGGTGGTATCGGCATTAAAAGCCACTTCCAGGGCAAATTTGGACAGCCGCGCTTCGATGTAACGCGGGGCCGCGGCGGAATCGCCGGTGCGCACATCGCCCCAGTTGCCCTGTGTGTCGATCATCAGTTCCTTTTGTCCCATATTGACCAGGGCGTCGCCGATGGCGGCGTCGCCGTGGGGATGAAACTGCATGGTGTGGCCGATGATGTTGGCCACCTTATGGTAGCGACCGTCATCCATGCGTTTCATGGAATGCAGAATGCGCCGTTGTACCGGTTTCAGCCCGTCGAACAGAGCGGGTACGGCGCGTTCCATAATAACGTAAGAGGCATAATCCAGAAACCAGTCTTTGTACAGGCCGGGCACATGAACGGTGCCCTCGGTTAAGCCGTTTTCGCCATTACCGTTGTTGGTATTCTCTGATTGCGTATTCATTTCTAAAATATTCTTGTGCGTCTTTTTCTTGCTCACCGTAAATCCGTCTTTTAGTCGTTTAAGGGTTTACATTTTCGAGGCCAGCAAAATGCGGCTCTCTTCGTTCAGCATATCTTTTTCGATGCGCAGGTTTTCGATAATAAACTCCTGCCGTTCGGGTGTGTTTTTGCCCATGTAATAGCTCAGCAGCTTTTGCACCGAAGTTTTGTCATCCAGTACCAGCGGCCGCAGGCGGATGTCGCGACCGATAAAGGCGCCGAATTCATCAGGCGAGATTTCGCCCAAACCTTTAAAACGGGTGATTTCGGCTTTGGAACCCAGCTTCTGGAGGGCCTCCTGTTTTTCTTCTTCGGAATAACAGTAGATGGTCTCCTTTTTATTGCGCACCCGGAACAGCGGAGTCTCCAATATATAAACGTGTCCGTTTTTTACCAGATCGGGGAAGAACTGCAGGAAAAACGTCATCAACAACAGGCGGATGTGCATACCGTCCACATCGGCGTCGGTGGCGATAACCACGTTGTTGTAACGCAGGCCGTCCAGCCCGTCTTCAATATTGAGAGCATGTTGCAGCAGGTTAAACTCTTCGTTCTGATAAACCACTTTTTTGGTCATCCCGAAAGAATTGAGCGGCTTGCCGCGCAGGCTGAACACGGCCTGTGTTTCCACGTCGCGGGCTTTGGTAATCGAACCGCTGGCCGAATCGCCCTCGGTAATGAATATGGTGGAATCAAATCGGCGATCATTTTTAATATCGGTGTAATGGATGCGGCAGTCGCGCAGTTTTTTGTTGTGCAGATTGGCCTTTTTAGCCCTTTGGTTGGCCAGTTTTTTTATCCCGGCCATATCTTTGCGTTCCCGCTCGGACTGCTGAATCCGTTTTAACAGAGCGTTAGCCGTTTCGGGATTTTTGTGTAAATAATCATCCAGTTGTTTACGAATATATTCGTTAATGTAATTGCGTACGCTGGGACCGTCGGGCGCCATAGCGGTTGAGCCGAGTTTGGTTTTGGTCTGCGATTCGAACACCGGTTCCTGAATGCGCACGCTGATGGCGCCGATTATGGAGGCGCGGATATCGGTAGCGTCGAAATCCTTTTTGTAAAATTCGCGCACTGTTTTTACAATGGCTTCGCGAAATGCGGCCAGATGAGTGCCGCCCTGTGTGGTGTATTGTCCGTTTACAAAAGAATAATACTCTTCCCCGTATTGATTCCCGTGCGTCAGCGCCACTTCGATATCCCTATCTTTAAAATGGATGATGGGATAGCGCATGTTGTCGGCTTCGGTCTTGCGGGACAGCAAGTCGAGCAAACCGTTTTTGGAATAAAATCGTTTTTTATTGAAATGGATGGTCAATCCGGCGTTGAGGTACACATAATTCCAGAGCTGGTTTTCCACAAATTCGGGCAGGTAGCGGAAATTCTTAAATATCTCCTCATCGGGTTGATACCAGATAATGGTGCCGTTTTTTTCATCGGTTTTTTGAATTTTGTGATCTTTTATCAGCTCGCCGTAAGCAAATTCCTGCACTTTGGTTTTGCCGTCGCGGATGGACTGCACTTTAAAATAGCGGGACAGAGCGTTCACCGCTTTGGTGCCCACGCCGTTCAGTCCCACAGATTTCTGAAAGGCCTCGGTATCGTACTTACCGCCGGTATTGATTTTGGCCACGCAATCGTACACTTTGCCCAGCGGAATACCGCGTCCGTAATCGCGCACGGTTACCATGCAATCCTTTATGGTAATATCGATGGTTTTGCCGAATCCCATCACAAATTCGTCAATGGAATTATCGATGGTTTCCTTGAGCAGAACGTAAATCCCGTCATCCGGAGAGGAGCCGTCGCCCAGCTTGCCGATATACATACCAGGGCGCATTCGGATATGCTCGCGCCAGTCCAGCGAACGGATGCTTTCTTCGGTGTAATTTGATTGTTTTACTGCCATAGTCGATACAATCCTTCTTATTTCAACTGCCCACATGCCGACGCACATATTCGTCCAGCAGTCGTCGTATTATTTTTTGATAGGGCGTTTTGTGATTTTTGGCGATTTGTTTAAAAAAGTCCACACTGCTTTTACTCAGCGAAATGGTTACCTTAACGGTTTCTTCCCGGGTAGCCAGTTCTTCGGGGCTGGGGAGTATGGGTGTCGATTGGGATTGTTGTGCCATATCGTATCCAAATTTGGTTTGCCCCAATTTAAAGTATCACTTTAAATAATGCAATCTTTTTTACTGTAATATTATACATATAAAAATATTGTCAAAAATACATACCGATACAATTGTACACAAACGGTTCCATCGTTCCGGGAGGTACGTTTACTTTTTCATCTCTGCGAGTTTTAATTTTTGTGCCTTCGTCAGTCCGGCAACAACCAGCTCGTACGAATCGTCAATCCACTCGGTCAGCGTCTCGTCGGGTACATCCCCTTGCAGATCAATTGTGTTCCAATGTTTTTTACTCATGTGATAGCCGGCCCGCACGTTTTTGTATTTATGGCGCAGAGCTATCGCATAAACAGGGTCGCATTTAAGGTTTACGCTGTGCGGTTCGTCCAGATTGACCAGAGCAAACATTTTGCCCATCACCTTGAACACCAGGGTGGTATCGTCAAAAGGAAATTCCTGTACGGCGCCCTTTTTGGCCGCACACAGGTCGATGAGTTGTTGAAGATTCATAGAGTCAATCCCCCGGGGTAAAATTCCAAATGACAAAAAACAAAATACAAAAAATAAATTATCTGTAAAATAACTCATTAAACGGAACATCCTTGTCATTTGGAATTTGTATATTGATATTTTTAAATGAATGTACTAAAGTACACCAATAAATTCAAGGGAGGATATTAAAAAGATGAAGACCAGATTCAGGTATCTACAATTACTTGCATTTTACGTTTCTCGCATGCCGCAGGTATGGCCTAACCCCTCCAAGGAGGGGAATTAGTTTTTTTCCCGTTTGCCTGTTCTGAATCTATTTTTCACAAGTATGATCCCTCCTATAAAAAAACTTGAACTTATTTTTGACACAGATACAATACAATTTGTTTCCCGCCGCGGGAAATGTTATTTTTGAAGAAAAGAAGAATGAAGTAATGGAATGCTGAATTAATGAATTGTTGAATTTGTTGAATTAATGGTCTATATATCTAAAACGAGGATTAAAACACAATAGCTTGGTAACATAAGATACACCACGACTCCAACAATTCAATAATTCATTT
>DRQG01000142.1 GCA_011369465.1 Caldithrix abyssi | reverse complement strand
TTGAATAGGTGGAATGATGAATGTTGATGTGGAGTGATGGAGTATTGAAGTACTGGAGTGATGAGTACGACTTCCGATGTGATATAATCTCAATATTCCACCACTCCATCACTCCAATATCCCATTGATTCACCAATTCAATAATTCATCAATTCAATTGAAACCGAGGTATGTTTATGAGTTCTCAACATGTTATTGCCATCTTTGGCGGCGCGGTTGCCGGTTCCGAAGCGGCGGCGCAATTGAGCGCCAGAGGCAAACAAGTGGTTGTGTTTGATCAGAATGCGCTGCCATACGGTAAAATCGAAAACGGCTTGCCCAAATGGCACTACAAGCTCAGAGACCGGCAGGAGGGCCTGATTAATGAGAAATTGAATCACCCTCTGGTGCATTTTGTGCCCAATATTAAATTGGGCAGAGATGTGTCTTTTAACGAGATTGTGAATGAATGGGGTTTTAGCGCCGTTCTGCTGGCTACCGGCGCCTGGGCCGACCGGCCGCTGCCCATAGAAGGGATTAACGATTACGAAAATAAAGGGCTCTATTACCAAAATCCTTTTGTAGCCTGGTTTAACCATAATCATGATCCCGGTTACAAAGGCCGGTGGTACGATATTCCGGACGGCGCCATCATTGTCGGCGGCGGCCTGGCCTCCATTGACGTGGCCAAAATCGTGATGATTGAAACGACGCGCCAGGCGCTGGAGAAGCGGGGCATTACGGTTAACGCTTTGGAACTGGAACATAAAGGTATCCCCAAAGTGTTGGATGAACACGGTTTGCAATTTTCGGATTTGGGGCTGAAAGGCTGTACTCTGTTTACCCGCAGGGATGTCGGTGGGATGGCACTTACGCCAATGCCGGAAAATCCCACACCCGAAGAACGCGAAAAAGCCATGAAAACCCGTGAAAAGCTGATGAGCAAGGTGCGGGAAAAATTTCTCTTCAATCTGGAAACCCATCGTGCGCCGGTTAATAAAATTGTAGAAAACGGACGGCTGGCCGGATTGGTGTTTGAAGAAACACGCGACGAGAATGGCCGTCTGGTTTCCATACCGGATTCACGCAGGGAATACCGCGCGCCTTTGGTGATCTCTTCCATCGGCAGTATTCCGGAAAAAATCCCCGGCCTGCCGTATGAGGGCGATATCTTCAAAGTGGATGACCGCCGGCAGGGCAAGATTTCCGGATTTGACAACGTTTTTGCCCTGGGTAACGCCGTAACCGGCCGCGGCAACATCCGCGAATCCGTCATCCATAGCCGCCAGGTCTCGGAAACCATTGTCGATCAGTTTCTGGTGGTGAATGAGCAGGATTACAATACTCTTTTCCAGGCCGCCGAAGAGCGGGCCAAAGTACGCATTGACGCCATGATGCAGAGCCTTGAAGTCTGTGAGCTGAAACCGGAAGGCAAAGTACAGGAAATCTTGAAAAAGGTGGAAGCCCTGCAAAAGAAGGTGGGCTATGACGGCGATTACGATAAATGGATAAAAAATCATCTGCCGCCAAGACTGGAGAATATGGCCTGAAAAATAGCCAAGTTTTCGTAAACCTTTCAGGCCGCAAAGCTTATAAAGGGGCTTAATCCCGGTTTTACTATACATTTGGGGCATTCTAAATATGAATAACCGAAATAGAAATATTATCTACTCGACCGATGCCGACTGGCAGAAGGATGAAGAAAACAAACCTGAGACCGTATCTGTCCCGATAAACGGACAAACCGCCCATCTTTACCGCGACCGCAAAGGCCGCGGGGGGAAGACTGTTACGGTTATCAAAAACCTGCAGGGTGATTTGAAAACGTTGCAAAAGGAATTGCAGCGCCATTGCGGCAGCGGCGGTACGCTCAAAGGGAACCAAATCGAAATCCAGGGCGATCATCGGCAAAAAGTAGCCGAATATCTGGCTAAGAAAGGATATAAGTACAAATTCATCGGCGGATAAACGTAGAAATTACAAACCGCAAAAAACAAATCTCAAATAAGTTGGCTGAGTGCATACAGGATATTGCTTATACCATTCCGTATGATCGTGATAAGCCGGCGGGAAATAAAAAATGACTCAACTTTTATTATGGTATGTTCCCGTGTGAATATTGTCCGGATTTTGTGTTTTGGAATGTGCTGTTTCTAAAAGATGCCTCCTTCTTTCCCGGCTACTTTATTGAATATTTGAGTCAGCTCGGCAAAATTGGCGTCGTAATCCTTCCTGCCGCGGCGGATGACTTCATAGGCTTCTTCCTTGTTGTATATGTGGGTGATTTCCGCCAGATGTTTCTCCTTGCCGGGAATATCTTTATAGGTGAGAAAATAGTGACGCAGACGTTCCACAAACACATCGGGAATATCGCCGATGTCTTCCCATTCCGTATAAACCATATCGCCTTTCAGAAAAGCCACAATTTTGTCGTCGGCTTCGTTGTTGTCGATCATCCGGAATCCGCCGATCACCACCGCCGGAACCAGAATATTGCTTTTCAGAATGGGGCGTTCGGTCAAAACGCAAATATCAATCGGATCGCCATCGCCGACGATATCCGTGCGCCCGGTCTTTTTATTGCAATACTCGGCGCTGGCCTTTCCGGAATAGGTGCGGGGGATAAAACCGTACAACATGGGCGGCATGGAAGAAAATTTCTGCGGCCGGTCCACCCGCAGCAAACCGGAGGCTTTATCCAGTTCATATTTGATGGTGTCGGTCGGCAGCATCTCGATATAGGAATTGACGACCTCGGGGGCATCCTCTCCGATATCCACCCCGTGCCACGGATGGGCGCGGAAAAGTGAAGCCACCAAAGGGGAAGGCGTCTCTTTCTGTTTACTCATAATAACTCCGTTAATAAACTGATGTCCAAAGCTTTTGCCGAATGGGTGAGTTTTCCTACGGAAATAAAATCAACACCCGTTGCGGCAATTTGTGCAACGGTTTCTAAATTTACGTTTCCGGAGGCTTCCAGTTTTTTGCGTCCGGCGGTAATGTTAACCGCCTGTCGTAACTGTTCCGTAGTCATGTTGTCCAGTAAAATACGGTCAACCGGAAGCGAAAGCGCCTCCTGTAACTCATCCATATTCCTAACTTCCACTTCCACCAGCAGGTTTTGTTCATTGGCCTGTGTCGCTTTTAGCACCGCGGCGGTAACCCCACCTGCTGCGCTGATATGATTTTCCTTGATCAGAATCATATCGAATAAACCGATGCGGTGATTCTGCCCGCCGCCCAATTGCACGGCCCATTTGTCGATAAGGCGCAGCCCCGGCGCCGTTTTGCGGGTATCCAGAATAACAGCGCCGCTATCCTTAACAGCTTCAACAAAACGGCGGGTAAGCGTGGCAATGCCGGACATGCGCTGTAAAAAATTCAATGCCGTACGTTCGGCGCTGAGAATGGGGCGGGCTCTGCCCTCCACAGCGGCGAAAACCGTCCCGTTTTCCACAAATGTACCGTCTTCTATTCGGGCAGAAAAGACAATTTCTTTATCCAAAAGTTGAAATACCCGACGCGCCACCTGAAGTCCTGCGATTACTCCGGATTCTTTGGCAATAAATTGTCCGCGAAGTTGCTGTTGTTCGTCTATAGTCAACCGGGTTGTTATATCGCCCGTGCCCAGATCTTCCTGCAGAGCGAAACGGAGACAATCGGTAACCTGTTCAACGGTGAATTTCATAAGTCCTGTCCGGAATTAGTGATGTACGGTTTTTAATTTATGAATATTTCGCCAAAAAAGAAAAATTTGAGCAGACAATAAACTTTGGTATATTTCTGAACTTTATTTGGAAACGTGTCATATAAACCCTTCAGGGGCACACAAGTGTCAGGGGTGGAAAATAAGTACAGTATTTAATTCTTTGCCAAAGGAACCATAATAACGGGATGCAGAACATGACAGGACGAGCTCTTTTGATTCTTTTAGTAATTTTCATTTTTAATCTTTCCTGCAGCAAGCGGGGCACCGACCCGGGAGACGACAACGGTGACAACAACGGGCCTGAACCGCCATTGGTGGAACAGGTGGGCAGTGATGAAACGTTTGAAATAGCCACCTGGAATATCGAGCAATTCCCCAAAGCCACGGATACCCGAACCACTTTGCAGAAAATCATCGAACAGCTTGATATTGATTTAATCGCCGTAGAAGAAATTGTGGGTACATCGTCTTTTAATACGATGATCAACGATATGGAAGGCTGGGATGGTGTCTTAAACAGTTATCCGCCTCAGTATCCGGGGTATCAACGAACCGGTATCATTTACAAATCGCAGATGTTCAGTGTAAGCAATGTGCGCTATATTTTAAATCAATACGAATACGAATTTGCCTCGCGGCCGCCTTTTGCCGCTTACGTAGAACTGCGCGACACTACTAATACTACTATTCTGGATTTCAACATCATTGTTGTTCATTTAAAAGCGCGCGATGACGGAGCCGACCGGCGGCGCAAATCGATCGAATATCTGGAGCAATATGTCCGGGATGAAATCAGCGCCGGCGCCGATCCCGATTTTATCATCCTGGGCGACTGGAACGACCAGCTGGATGATCCACCCAATTATAATGTATTCAAGGCTTTTAAAGATAAACCGTCCGATTACCGGTTTTTAACGTCTTCCATATTGAATGAGTATTCCTATTTGATTGATCCGTATAAAACGCTGATCGATCATATTATGATTACTACAAGTTTAAGCGGTAAATACGGGCAGGGTAAAACGGAAGCGCTCAAGCTGGAACAGCAGTACGGACAGTACATCTCGGTGGTTTCCGACCACAGGCCGGTTGTGTCTATTTTTAAAGGTTTCAGCGTGAATTAATGAATTGGAAAACCTGACACAAAAGATTCGATCCCTGTAAGGCCGGCATGCCGCGGCGCGGACAACTAAGATTAACTTCATCCGTATTGGTTTGTCGATTTTAGATGGAATCGGTTGTATAAAACAATGAAGATTAAAATACCCAGCGTATCCGCCAGCCAGTCCAGCCAGTCGGCAGTTCTTCCCGGTACAAAAGATTGATGCCATTCATCCGTAAGCGCAAAAAGCACCGCAAAAACGATGGACGTCAAAACATAATGTTGTCTTATAAATACATTCCCACTTCGGGCGAACCCTCTTGCCATGAGCACACCCAATATCCCGAATACGACAAAATGAATGAGTTTATCCGAATAATCGAATACCAGCACCGGTTGCGTTAAATCGGGTATCGAAGACATCACGAAAATGAATAACATCATTAGCAGCCAGGGCGCCTGCCAGCGTAAAAAATACATCATTCCGGTTTTCTCTGAAGTTAGCTGTTAATTAAGCACATATTTTATTGGACACAAAAGAATCTTGTAGTAAATTCTGTTCAAGCCGCATTAAAATTGAGAGGTTTTTTGATTCGGTGCAAATATTTTTTGACAAGTTATAGCGCATAATCTAAATTCTCAATTTGAGGTTTATGTATGGCCATGCTAAAAAACGGAAAATATGAAGTGAGTTATCCCAGCAGTATTGACTATCTGGAAAATGTCGAAGCGGTAACCGTCAAAATTGCCAACGAAGCCGGTTTCGACGAATCGGCCATAGACGACATTTCCATAGCCATAACAGAGCTGTTTAATAATGCCATACATCACGGGAATCAGAATGATATAAATAAAAAAGTACATCTTACATACACACTAAGCGGGAAAGCGCTATCCATTTCCATACGGGACGAGGGCCCCGGTTTTGAGCCGGACACCCTGCGCGATCCCCTTGCCCCCGAAAACCTCCTGGCCGATAACGGCCGCGGCATTTATCTGGTGAAAATGCTGATGGATAAAGTTCGTTTTAACATCACTGATAAAGGCAGCGAAATCATCATCACAAAAAAACTGTAGATTCCGGTTAAACCATTTGAACCTAAGGTAGATTGCATGGCCTTAAATAAAACCGTTGTCGTCGCAATGAGCGGCGGTGTGGACAGCTCGGTTGCGGCTTTGCTGCTTAAACAGCAGGGCTACAACTGCATCGGCATTACCATGAAATTATGGGATTATGAGCTGGTGGGCGGCAACCTGAACCACGAGAGCGGCTGCTGTTCTTTGGACGCCATATCGGACGCCCGTATGGTTTGCGCCAAACTGGATATGCCCCATTACGTGCTTAATTTCAGCAAAGAATTTCATCACGAGGTGGTGGATAATTTTGTGGAAGAATATCTGGCCGGACGTACGCCCAATCCCTGTGTACTGTGTAACACCAAAATCAAATGGGATACGCTGATCGAAAAAGCCCGGGAGCTGGGCGCCGATTACATCGCCACCGGTCACTATGCACAGGTGCGTTACAATGAGCGCAGCGGGCGCTATGAATTGTACCGCGGAAAAGACGCCAATAAAGATCAATCTTACGCCTTGTGGGGTATCAAGCAAAAAAGTCTGGCCCGCACCTTGTTTCCGCTGGGCAAGCTGACTAAACCGCAGGTGCGGCAAATCGCGCAAGAGAACGACCTGCGCACGGCCCATAAAAGCGAAAGCATGGAAATCTGTTTTGTACCCGATAACGATTATAACCGCTTTCTGAAAACCGTGGTGGACGGGCTGGAAGAAAAAGTAGCCGACGGCCCTCTGGTGAACACCGCCGGGCAGCCTGTCGGGACGCATAAGGGCTACCCCTTTTTTACCATTGGTCAGCGGCGCGGCATCGGTACCGGCTTTGGCAAACCCATGTATGTGGTGGACATCGACGCTCAATCCAATCGTGTTGTGATTGGCGAAGAAACCGACTTGTACTCCCGCGGTCTGATAGCCGGACAGGTCAACTTTATCAGCATTGCCGGCGCCGGTGATGGAGTAAAAGCGCAGATAAAAATTCGCTATAAATCCTCGCCTTTTGACGGGGTGGTTTACGCGCTGGACGACGGCCGGGTGCGCATTGAATTTGAGCAGCCCCAAAAGGCGGTAACCCTGGGGCAATCGGCTGTATTTTATGACGGCGATCGCGTTTTGGGCGGCGGGATTATCCGGGAAGTGCTCAAGTAGATGTCATTCCGGTCGCATCATTAAGCATTGGATGCTGAAACAATCTCCATTAGATTCAGCATGACTCGTTGTGTCATTCCGAACTTGATTCAGCATCCCTTGCATGAATTAGGGCGATTCCCTTTTCCAAGGGTGTTGCAGCTAATGAATAATCAGAGGATAACAATGCCATGTCGGTTAATAAAAAAATCAAACGCACGACGGTTCCCGCCATTGTGGAAATGAAGCGGCAAGGCCGTCGTATCGCTGTTCTGACAGCCTACGACGCCTTAATGGCCTCCATTCTGGACGCCAGCGGGATCGATATAATTTTGGTGGGTGATTCCGCGGGAATGGTGATGGGCGGCCACGAAAATACCCTGGCGGTTACCATGGACGAGATGCTGTTGTACACCCGCTCGGTACGCCGTAGCGTAAACCGCGCCCTGCTGGTAGCCGATATGCCCTTTTTGTCGTATCAAACAAGCATCCCGGAGGCGGTAAAGAATGCCGGGCGTTTTTTACAGGAAGCGGGTGCGGAAGCCGTTAAACTGGAAGGGGGCAGAGCGATTGCGCCCACCGTCCGCAGGCTGACGGAACTGGGTATCCCGGTGATGGGGCACATCGGGCTGACGCCGCAGTCCGTGCACAGTTTTGGCGGATACGGGTTGCAGGGCGGCGAGAAAGCCCGGGCGGATGAGTTGAAAAAAGACGCTCTGGCCTTACAAGAGGCCGGCGCCTTTTCTATCGTTCTGGAGAAAATACCGGCGGCATTGGCCAAAGAAATCAGCGCCTCCCTGAGCATTCCCACCATCGGCATCGGCGCCGGGCCCCATTGCGACGGCCAGGTGCTGGTCAGCCACGATATGCTGGGGTTGTATGATAAATTCAAGCCCAAATTTGTACGGCGTTACGCGGAAATGGGCAAAGAGATGATGGAAGCATTCATCCGTTATGTCGAAGACGTAAAAGAAGGAAATTTTCCGGCGGAAGATGAAAGTTATTAACGATGTGCGCGATATGCGGCGCTGGACGGAAAGGCAGCGATTAGCCGGGCGGCGCCTTGCTCTGGTGCCCACCATGGGCTACCTACACGAAGGTCATCTCAGCCTGATTCGCCTGGCCAGGCAGCGGGCCGATGTGGTGGTGGTGAGCATCTTTGTCAATCCCACCCAATTTGCGCCCAACGAAGACCTGGATCGTTACCCCCGCGATTTTGAACGGGACGAAGCCTTATGCCGCCAGGAAGGCGTCGATGCGGTGTTCTATCCTTCGGCGCAAACCATGTACCCGCCGCATTACAAAACGTATGTGATCACCGAGGACCTTTCACGGGTCTTGTGCGGAAAATCCCGGCCCAGCCATTTTCGCGGCGTTACCACTATTGTGGCCAAATTATTCAATATCGTACGCCCACATCTGGCTGTGTTTGGGCAAAAGGACGCCCAGCAGCTCATCATTATTAAGAAAATGACAGCCGACCTCAATTTTGATATTGACATTATCGGCGCTCCCATTGTCCGCGAGGCGGACGGTCTGGCCATGAGTTCGCGTAATGCCTATTTAAATAAAGAGGAACGGCAGCAGGCCACGGTTCTCTATAAAAGTTTGCAGCTGGCCCGTAGGGAAGCGGAACAGGGAAACCGCTCGGCAAAGGATATCAAAAAGAAAATGACCGCGTTGATCGAAAGCGCGCCGTTAGCCCGTATCGATTATGTGGAACTGGTGGATACGCAAACGCTGACGGCAAAAGAGCGGATTGAGGGAGAAACGCTGGCCGCCGTGGCGGTCTTTTTCGGCAAAACCCGATTAATTGATAATACGGTATTAAATCTATAGCGATAATTCATTATTGAAAGAAAAGGCGCAGAGTACGGCAAGATTCATCTTGCGCTGCGCAGGGCAAGAAGGCACAAAGTAACGCAAGATTTATCTTGCGCCCATGCGGCAAAGGTAAATAGGCACAAAGGCAGAAGGCACAGAGGGACGGAAGATGAATTAAGAATTAAGAATGAAAAATTAAGAATAAAAACCTCTGAGCGTTCAGTGGTTAGCCATACAGGCATAAAGTAACGCGTGACGTGTGACAAGTGACGGAAAATTAATTAAGAATTAAGAATGAAGAATAAAAAGCCTCTGTGTTCCCTGTGCTCTCAGTGGTTCAACAAAAAAAGGCGGTCTCAAAGCCGCTTTTGTTTTTTAAATAAGCGGCTGAATAACTCGTCGTAAGCTCAAAAAAAAAAATAACTTATCCGTTTTTTAATCTTGACATATTCTTTCTCATGCCTTATAATTTATACGGTTCTTTTATAACATTTTTTACGGAAGCCGGCTTTGCCGCCGGCATTTAATCGTATTTCTGCCCGACTATTATTATTCAGACCACCCGCGAATTATTTTGCATACCGTCAGGGAAGACATTTTGTTTGAAGAAGTAGCATAAAAAACTTGATTATTGGATATTCCTTGTTCATTATTGGTTATTGAATTTACCGGCAAGGAATGATCAATGTTCATCTTTTTAGATTGATTATTGGACATTCCGTGTTCATTATTGGATATTGATTTTTTCGGTAAGAAGAATATCCAATATCCAACAAGGAATATCCAATTTCCAAATATTGAACTGGAATAGAGAACGCCCGCCACGGGCGGACAAGAAGAACGCCCAATGATGAAGTATTGCCAAGCATAAAAGAAAAATTAAACAACCATAACCCAGAGGAACCCATGAAAAAAAGAAACCCGTCCATTTTCCCTTTTTCCTTCTTCATTTTTCATTTGTCTTTTTTCATTTGTCTTTTGTCTTTTTTTACTTTTCTTTCGTCTTGTAGAAAGTCCACCGACCCCATTAGCATTAACGCCGGACCGGACACGACCAGCCATAATTTTATATGGACAGCGGATACCATTTATGCAGAAGATACCTATCAGATATACCTGTATGATATTTGGGGAACGGATGAGAATAACGTATGGGCCGTAGGACACAGCGATTTAACAAGATACCGTATTTGGCATTATGACGGTACATCATGGAAAAATGTTTACGTGCCAGCGATTTATCATGTACCGACATATAGTGAAATATTCGGCTTCAGCGAAAACGATTTTTGGGTAGTGGGCCACGGCGTTAAAACGAATATCGATACGGCGGTTGGCTACATTTTGCATTACGATGGGGAATGGCACAGAATGGATAATTATGATCTGCCTATATGTGTGTCCGTTTGGGGCACGTCTTCGGATAATATGTATTTTGGCTGTTATGGAATTATCGCCAGATATAATGGAAAAAAATTCATTAAATACGAAACCGGAAGAGATATACAATTTCGCGCTATATGGGGTTTTAACGACTCTACTGTTTATATAATAGGTACGGAAACTGAAAAAAACGGCAAATATTTTGCGGGTTTCTATGAATTCCGGAACAACCATATTGTTCTGTTAGATTCATCCAGACATTTTGAAAAAGGGTTTGGTATGGATATTTGGGGTTATGATATGGATAATTTTTACTCCGCCATAGACGGCGTGTATAAATATAATAACGGGCACTGGGATAATGTCTTTCATTCATCAACGATTTACTCAATATATGGTAATGCCCCTAATAATGTTTTTGCCGGTGGTTATAGAACCGGCTTATTCCATTATAATGGGAATGTATGGAAGAAAATTGAAAACACTCCTTACAGTCTTGGCATATGGAGTATATGGTGTAATGAAGATTACGTATTTGTGATTCAGGATTATGATTATTACCGAATTATATTAAAAGGAAAAATGATTCAATAATCTATATAAGGAGGTGATGCCTATGCTTGTCCGAATATAAGCCCGGATTATGTGGGGGCATAACCCGGGCGGAACAGCAGTAAATAATGCGGGAAGTATGGTTACCGCACATTACTTACAGCCATCGGTAAATTATACTTCCCGCGTTCTATTGTCAAATTATAAAATATGGGAGGTATAATTATGTACCTGCAAAAAATATGTCCGGTAATTGTATTTCTGTTTTTCTTTATCGCTTACTCCACTTCACAATCTGTGTATGAACAGTCCTACAGTAATAAAGTTACCGTGGTAAAATACAAATATAATAATGATTATTATTTTGAAAAAAATTTAGGTACTATAGACGTCGGTTATTTAGATGGCTCGCTCAATGAATCCAAAGAAACTTATAGAACGGTTTTGGAATTCGATTTAAATTGGATTGACGTCAATGCCCGCATAGATAACGCCTATCTTATTATTTCAATGAATCAGTATATCTACTCAAGCTACACAATGAAAATTCGTAAATATATGCATAATCCCGACTCTCAATCCGAAGAAGAGATTTGGAATTCGGTAAATTCCTCAACCACCTATTACGGCAGCGTCCGTTATGATATAAGCGACCCTTTGCCGGAAAATGAAGATTTAAAGAATGCCATAGACAGCGTATTGTCCGGCGACAAAATACTAAGAATAGGTATTTTGAGCAACAAAGAAAGCAGCAACCAGTCTCATGCTTCTGTTTTTGAAGCAAAACTTCATATTGATTATTCAAGAAAAATCAGCGTTACGGTGCAAAACTCTTTTGGTAAGGGCAAAATAAAAGTTGACGATACCCAATATTCGCACGGCAAAACCTTTACCGATTGGTATGAAGGAGATGAGCATAAATTCGAAAATTGGGATCAATCCTATGATGGGGTAAATTATGTTTTTCAAAATAAATGGACGAATGTAACAACCGGACAAGTATACAACGGCAATCCGGCTTTTATTTCTTTTTCGGCCGACGCAACCCTGCGCGCGGAATTCAAGCAAAAAATTCATATTACGGTTAAAAACAGACATAACGGAGGCCAGCTTAGTGTGGATGGAGATACCTATGATTCGGGCGCCGAGTTCGATTTTTGGAAAAACAGCAAGCACAATTTTGAGTCCTGGGAGCAAAATTACGGCGGTTTTGATATGAAATTTAAGGACGGCGTAAAATGGAAAATGACGGAAAAAACATATAATACTGCCTTGGTCGAAAATCACGAAGTTTCTACTCCTGGATATTACATAGCACAATTATACCAGCAATATAATTACACAGCGGATAATAGTTTTATAGACGGCGGCAGCGGCGGCACGATTAAAATAAACGGCGAGACAAAAATAATACCCGCTCCCGACCCCTATGCAGGCACCACGCT
Source organism: Caldithrix abyssi (assembly GCA_011369465.1). GTDB lineage: Bacteria > Calditrichota > Calditrichia > Calditrichales > Calditrichaceae > DRQG01. Next base: position 77,953 of record DRQG01000142.1, on the reverse strand, counting down.
GGAAGAAGATCCGTTTACCGTAGAAGCTCCGCCTCAAAGCCAAACGGTAAACGGTCGTTCCATTAAATATAATTTTATCGAATGGGAAAATGGCAGTACAAACAACCCCAGATCGATAAATCCTGACAATCATTTTGATATAGCAGCTACCTACAAAGGCAATATGGTATCCACTACATCCCTCGCCACAGGTTACAACAACGGCCGGCGTATGGTGCGCGATGACAACGGAAAACTTCATATGGTTTACGAAGACAACGGCGAAATCTGGTACACATCTTCTACCAATGACGGTAGTTCATGGCAAAAGGAAGTTCGGCTCAGCGACGGATACGGAAATAATCATTACCCTTCTATTGCCATCGGCTATTTAAATAAATACCATGTGGTTTGGCTGCAAATTTGGGAAGGCTGGTCTAAAGAAATTGTCTATAAAAAAGAAGGTCATAATACGGAAATTCTCGGAGAAACGACCAAATCTGCCGTTTATCCGGTCGTAACAGCTAATCGTTTGTTTGATTTTGCAATGGTTGTTTGGAACGATGGAACCAACCTGAAATTCAGAGTGTATACAGACGAATGGGAAGAATGGTCTTCCGCCCGGAGTGTGCCTAACACAAATTCCTCATGTATTTATCCCACAATAGCCAATGACGGCAGCAGCAGCTATGCCACACACCTGGCATGGCAAAAAAACAATGAAATCTATTATCAGAATATGCACTATCTGTTGGAAGAAAATTTCATGTGGCGTCATTACAAATGTGTATCGGATGTTCAGTCGTTGAACGAAAATGAATATCCTTCCATTGCCGTTAGAAAAATTGACCGAAAGCCGGTTATTGTCTGGCAGTCTTTTGACGCCTCACAAGAAGAAATTGACAAATTGATCGTGTATCGTAAAAAGTCATCCACATCAAATTCAAACTGGGGAACTATTTCCGAGTTTTCAGTAACGGATCGGGAATCGTTAATGCCTTCGGTTGCTACCTATCTAAATGAAAATTATAATGATGCAACCATCGTCTGGCATACGGATAATAAAAAATTAATGAAGGTAAACAAACGCAACGGCAGCTGGCAAAATATTACACAAATTGCATCCGATAGTCGTTACGCCAATATTTCCTATCGCTATAATGGTACCAATAATACATCCTATGATAATATTTTGACCTGGACAAAATATCATACCTCACCTTACTTTGTTAAAACAGAAGAAGCCGGTAATTCTGTTTTAGGAAAAAGTTCCTCTTCTTCCAATTCAGAAATCAGCCGTTCCGAAGAATTTAAATTAGACTTATTTGTTGATGCAAAAGCTTCCGTTACAGATAATTTGGGTACCTTTTTGTTTGATTTGAATTATCCCGAAAGCGCTTATCCGGTTACGTTTGAAACCGTTAACGATACGCTTATATCCCGGTCTTTTTTCCGCAGCGGAAATTTTAACGCTGATGATTATATTAAACTTCCCTATCAAATATTTGTAAATAATATTAATCAGAAAAGTTTAGAAAAGTATCTTAAATCATTTCCATCCTATTTATTAAAGATAGTACTGAGAGAAAGTAATTCCGGTTCTGTAATCGAAACGCTTGCTACCATAACGATTGATGATTTATACGATGCTATTCTAAAAGGCGACAAATTGATTTCCGAAGTTGTTTATATAACTACGTCAAAATATCCCGGTTCAAAAGTATATTTGGATGTGTTAGCAAATATTACACGTTCAAAAGAATACAAGCCAATACGGATAGTAAGCTTTGGAGATAATGTTAAAGATATATCCGAAGAAGCAGCCCAAAAATCATCTTCAAAACCTTCCGGGCTTGTCAGGTCTTATAACCTTAGTGCAAATTATCCCAATCCGTTTAATCCGCAGACCACAATTACCTATGATATACCCAAAGACGGCCACGTTAAGCTTGTTGTTTATAATGTGGAAGGTAGGGCTGTTGCAACGTTAGTGAACGGATTTAAACCTAAAGGCCGCTATTTGGTCGTTTTTGACGGCACTCATCTTTCCAGCGGTATCTATTTTTACCGTCTCAATGCCGGAAGCTTTACCGATACCAAACGCATGCTGCTGGTGAAATAAATTAAGAATGAAGAATCAAGAATTAAGAATAAAAAACCTCTGTGTTCCCTGTGCTCTCTGTGGTTAACCTATACAGGCACAATGGGGCAAAGGCACAGAGGCATAAAGTAACGCAAGATTTATCTTGCGCCCTGACGACAAGGCGGAAGGCACACAGACAAGGAAAATGAATTAAGAATAATAAACCTCTGTGTCCTCTGCGTGCTCTGTGGTTCAACAAAACAAGGCGGTCTCAAAGCCGCCTTTGTTTTTTACGAATGACCAATAGTAATTTTTTTTGACTTTTTCGTATAAATATGTATATTACGCCGCAACAATAGAAACGAGGTTATCAAAGTGACTCATACGCGCACGCTTCATACACCGACAACGCATCATCATCATGGTACACCAAATACCTATTCCGGTGGAAGCGGCGGCGTATATCTTTTATAGAATTTTTCCATAACAAACAAGAAAAGCCCGGTTCCACCAAGGAATCGGGCTTTTTTTTTACAAAAAAATCAACAGACAGGATACATATATGCTGACTTTAGCCATTCAAAAAAAGGGACGCCTTAACGAGCAATCATTACAATTACTCCGGGAAAGCGGTATTCATATCGCCAATGGGATGAAGCACCGTTTAAAATCGCGATCATCCAATTTTCCTGTTGAAATTTTATATCTGAGAGATGATGATATTGCGGAATGTCTGGCCAATGGCGCGGCCGATATCGGGATTGTGGGTGAAAATGAGTTTCTGGAAAGCGGTTTCGATTTACGCCGGATTCAAAAATTAGGTTTTGGGAAATGCCGCCTTTCCATCGCTTTTCCTAAAAACAAGCCCTTCGGCTCTCTGAAAAATTTGAACGGATTGAGTATCGCCACCTCATATCCTAATATTCTGGAAAACTTTTTACAGGAAAACGGCTTAAGCGCCTCCATTCACCGCATCAGCGGCTCGGTCGAAATCACCCCGGAAATCGGGCTGGCCGACGCCATCTTCGACATTATCAGCAGCGGAAGTACTCTTGTAAGCAACGGTTTAAAAGAAGTATATACCGTTTTGCATTCCGAAGCCGTGCTTCTTGCCGCTAAAACGCTGCCCGCAGAGAAAGAAGAAATCTTAAATCAATTAATATTTCGTCTTCGCTCCGTTCTTAAAGCCGCTGTGTACAAATATATTTTGCTCAATGTGCCCAACGAGAAAATTGAAATCATTTGCAAAATATTACCGGGCATGAAAAGCCCGACGGTAATTCCATTGGCGGAACCGGGCTGGAGTTCGCTGCATTCCGTCATCCGCGAAGATGATTTCTGGCAGCGCATCGACCGGCTTAAAGAGAACGGGGCTCAGGGCATTTTGGTTCTGCCCATTGAGAAGATGATTATTTAACCATAAGGAAAATCCGAAATGAATAAAGACTCAAAAATTGCCATTTTAGGCGCCGGCAATATCGGTATGGCCATAGCTCACGGTCTGATCCAATCGGGCCTGTATGATTATTCTCAGATTATTTTAACCCGGCGACATTCCAAGAAAATAGGGCATCTGCAGGAGCTCGGCTTTAACGCCCGCGCCGATAATTGCAGCGCCGTAAAGGAAGCCGGCATCATACTGATTGCCGTAGAACCGCAGAATATGAATGAACTGTTGGAGGAAATCCGACAGGAGATACGGGCAAAACAATTGGTTATTTCGGTGGTTACCGGCGTGGAAATTAAAGATATTGCCCGTTTTCTGGGTGAAGAGGTTTCCATTGTACGGGCCATGCCCAATACGGCCATATCCATTCGCCAATCCATGACCTGTTTAAGCGTCGCTAATGCCGATAACGGCGCACTTAAAAAAGCAGAGGATATTTTCCGCTCCGTGGGCCAAACCGAAGTCATTGATGAAGTAAATATGACTGCCGCGACAGCCCTGGCCGCCTGTGGTATCGCTTTCTTTTTGCGCGCCGTCCGGGCTGCCTCACAGGGCGGTATCGAAATCGGATTCAATGCGGATAAGGCTTTGCGGATTGCCGCCCAAACGGCAAAAGGCGCGGCTTCCCTGTTGCTGGAAAATGAACAGCATCCCGAGTTCGAAATCGACAAAGTAACCACGCCCCGGGGCGTTACCATATCCGGCCTTAATCAGATGGAACACGCCGGTTTCAGCTCGGCAATGATTACGGGTATTGTTACCTCGTGGACAAAAGCTTCCAAATTGTATAAAGAGGAATAGTTTAATTTTATATTGGGACATACTTGTCCAAAATAGAAATTAAAAGACTATCCTGCTTGCTGAAAATGGCAACTCACCCCCTTTAATTCCCCCTCTCTTTCGAAAAGAGAGGGGGACCAAGGGGGAGAGTTGGCGGATGGGCAGATTTGACAATGAAGATAATTATTGTTGTAACTTCTTATAAAACAATGCCTATTTTTATCAAGATAAATTATTTTGGACAGTAATGATATTGGGATAAAACAAATGATTCGGATTTATGAAAACCCGCCGGAAGAGCAATGGCCCAGGCTGTGCCAACGGCCGCAACAGGATACATCGTCCATTGAACCGGCGGTAGAAGATATTATGAACAAGGTCCGATGTGAGGGCGATAAAGCCCTGCTGCGCTACACCCGGCAGTTAGACGGAGCGCAGCTATCCTCTCTAATGACCGCAGAGAAAGAATTTGCTTCCGCCGCTGCCACGCTGTCCGATGCGCTTAAAACGGCCATCGGTCAGGCCAGGGAAAATATCGAAAACTTCCATCGCGCTGCTATGAACAACGACGTTGAAGTCGAGGTATTACCCGGTGTGGTTTGCCGGCAAAAGAAGACGCCCATAGGCAAAGTGGGACTTTACATACCGGGCGGCAGCGCGCCTCTTTTTTCCACGGTGCTTATGCTGGCCGTACCCGCCCGATTGGCCGGGTGTGAACAGATTATTATCTGCACTCCGCCCCGCAAAGACGGTACGGTTCATCCGGCCATACTTTACGCAGCGCAATTATGCGGAACAAAAACCGTTTTTAAACTGGGCGGCGCACAGGCCATTGCCGCGCTGACCTTCGGGACGGAAAGCGTTCCGGCGGTGGATAAGCTGTTTGGTCCGGGAAACGCTTACGTAACACTGGCCAAGCAAATGGCAGCCCGCTACGGTGTGGCTATCGACATGCCCGCCGGTCCGTCGGAAGTACTGGTTATCGCCGATGATAGCGCCAACCCGCGTTTTACCGCCGCCGATCTTCTGGCCCAGGCCGAACACGGCCTGGACAGCCAGGCGGTGCTGCTTTCCAACAGCAAAAGCCTGATTGAACGCGTGTGGATAGAAATACAATCGCTCGTTGGCGAGTTGCCGCGCCGGGCGATCATCGAAAAAAGTCTGCAAAACAGCCGCTTTATCGTCTTTGACGATTTGCAGCGCGCCATGGAGTTTTCCAACGCCTACGCGCCCGAACATCTTATCCTGCAAACGGACAATGCACTTTTTCTGGCCGATAAGGTGCGCAATGCCGCATCCGTGTTTGTGGGAGCCTATAGCCCGGAAGCAGCCGGCGACTATGCCTCCGGCCCGAACCATACCCTGCCCACATACGGTTTCGCCCGTAACCACAGCGGTTTATCCGTGGATAGTTTTCGGAAGACGATCTTCTTTCAGCAGCTTAGCCGGACGGGTTTACAGGCTCTGGCGCCGGCGGTGCAAACCATGGCCGAAGCCGAACAGTTGCAGGCCCATGCGCTTTCCGTTACCGTTCGCATGGAAACGATGGAAGGAGAACTTTAATGGATGTAAATAAATTACTGCGTCCGCACCTGCACAATTTCCAACCCTACCGTTCGGCGCGCGATGAAACGAAGTGGCAGAAGGACACCGTTTTTCTGGACGCTAATGAGAACGCGCTGGGCAGTCCGCTGAATGATAATCTGAACCGCTATCCCGATCCTCTGCAGCGCGAACTGAAAGCGATTATCAGTGCGGACTCGGGCTTGAAAGCGGATAATATCTTTTTGGGCAACGGCAGCGACGAAGCCATCGATTTACTGATACGCGCTTTTTGCGAACCGGCAACGGATAAGATATTGATTATGCCCCCTACGTATGGAATGTATGCGGTTTCCGCGGCAGTAAACAATGTGCCCGTTTGCCAAGTGCCGCTGCAGAGTGATTTTCAGATGAATTTAGCTGCCATCCGTAAAACCATACAGACAGATAGCGCCGTTAAGCTGATTTTTATTTGTTCACCCAACAATCCCACCGGCAACCGCCTGGCGGATAACGATATCGAAATGCTCCTAAAAGACTTTGGCGGTCTGGTGATACTGGACGAAGCCTATATTGATTTTGCGGATCGGCCATCCTGGAAAACCCGTCTGGCGGAATTTCCCAATCTGGTCATACTGCAAACGCTTTCCAAAGCGCGCGGGCTGGCCGGCGCCCGGCTGGGTATGGCTTTCGCTCAGCGGGATATTATCGACGCCCTGAATTCCATCAAGCCGCCCTATAACGTCAGCGCACTCAGTCAAGAGGCCGCGCTGGCGGCTTTCAGGCAAAAAAAACGCCTCGGGCAAATGATTGCGACCATAAAATCCGAACGGGAAAAATTATCGCGTTTTTTGCAGTCGCTTTCTTTTGTGGAAAAAGTGTATCCATCCGAGGCTAATTTTATTCTGGTAGCTTTGCCCGACGCCGAGGCTGTGCAAAGACATTTGTTAAAACAAAACATCGTGGTGCGCAATCGTTCCGCTATCCCGCATTGTCCGTCCTGTCTGCGTATCACCGTGGGCAATCCGCAGGAAAACGAACGTCTGATGCAGGCATTAAGTGAATTGGAGCCACAAAAATGAAAAAAGTTTTATTTATCGACCGCGACGGCACCATTATCGTGGAACCGCCGGATGAGCAGGTGGATTCCCTTGAAAAGCTGGAATTTGTTCCGGGGGTGATTGTCGCTTTGCACCGCATTGCTGCGGAAACGGATTATGAGTTGGTCATGGTCACCAATCAGGACGGGTTGGGTACGGCCTCTTTTCCGGAAGAAGATTTTTGGCCGGCGCATAATAAGATGATGCAACTGTTGGAAAACGAGGGCGTCCGTTTTGCGGCCGTCCACATCGATTCCAGCCTGCCCGAAGACAAGGCGCCTACCCGCAAACCGGGAACGGCCATGCTGAAGGATTATTTGAACGGGGATTATGATTTGGCCCATTCCTTTGTAATCGGCGACCGCGACAGCGACGTGCAATTGGCCAAAAATCTGGGCGCGCAGGCCATCTGTTTCGGCAAAGATAAGCATAAAGATGCCGTTTTGAACACGGATGACTGGCAGGAAATATACACTTTTCTGCGCCGGCAGCAACGCGCTGCCGAAATACGGCGCACCACCCGCGAAACCGATGTGCTGGTGCAAATCGCTTTAGAAGGCGGCGGCAGAGCAGCCATATCCACCGGCATCGGTTTTCTGGACCACATGCTGGAGTTGTTCGCCAGCCACTGCGCCTGCGATTTGACGATTGAAGCCACGGGCGATTTACATGTGGACGAGCACCACACCACCGAGGATGTGGCGCTGGCGTTGGGCGAAGCGATACGCCGGGCGCTGGGCGACAAACGCGGCATCGAACGATACGGTTTTTTTCTGCCGATGGATGAATCGGTGTGCCAACTGGCTGTGGATTTTTCGGGACGGCCGGAACTGGTCTGGCAGGCTGAATTTAAAAGAGAAAAGATCGGCGCCATGCCAACGGAAATGTTCAAACATTTTTTTAAATCCTTTGTCGTCGCGGCAGGCTGCAATTTGTATATCCGGGCCGAAGGCGAGAACGAGCACCATAAAATCGAAGCTATTTTCAAAGCGCTGGGCCGCTCCGTCAAAATGGCGGTTCGCAAAGACCCGTTCAGCAACCGGGTGCCCAGTTCCAAGGGGAAGCTGTAAATGAATATTGTCATCATCAAATACAATGCCGGAAACATCCGCTCCGTCAAAATGGCTTTGCAGAGACTGGGTTTCCAATCCACCGTAAGCGACGATCCGCAAATCATCCGGTCGGCGGATAAGGTCATCTTTCCCGGCGTGGGCGAAGCCAGTTCGGCCATGGCATACCTTAAAGAGAAGGGTTTAGCCGAATTGATTCCCCAGTTAACTCAACCGCTTTTGGGGATTTGCCTGGGCCTGCAGTTGATGGCCCGCCGCAGCGCAGAAAATGATACGAAATGTCTGGATATCATTCCGGAGGATATCCGAAAATTTCCGGCCGAAGGCAAGGTGCCCCACATCGGATGGAATACCATTTACAATCTGCGCGGGCCGCTGTTTGAAGATGTGCCGGAAAACAGCTACGTCTATTTTGTACACAGTTACTACCTGCCCTTAAACAAACAGGGCTGCGCTCAAACGGATTACCTGGCGCCCTTTCAATCGGCTGTGCAGAAGGATAATTTTTTCGCCGTTCAGTTTCATCCGGAAAAAAGCGGAGCGGCGGGTGAAAAGATTTTAGATAATTTTTTACGGTTGTAATTATGGGCCCACTCTAAAAAGGTTGTAGAAGTCATTCCGGGCTTGTTCCGGAATCCCGTGCTGTAAAACATAGGATGTTGAAACGGGTTCAACATGACAGGTTACGTCATTCCGTCCCGCCCCGTCGGGATCGGAATCCTGCCCCATAAAACATGGGATGCTGAAACGAGCCTTCCTACCGTCAGGCCAAGGCTCAGCATGACTCGGTACGTCATTCCGAACTTGATTCGGAATCCCAACTTTGGTTTTGTGGATGCTGAAACGAGTTCAGCATGACCTTTTGGCGTCAGGCCAGGGTTCAGGGTGACATTTTATTCGCAGTACCCTTTTTAAGGGGAGGGTCAATATTTTTTGCCGAGGTGATTTCCTATCCCGGATAAGCCGATTTTCAATTTATTTTAAGAAGAGATGCTATGATTACCATTATTCCGGCCATCGACATCATCGATGGTAAATGCGTGCGGTTGACGCAGGGCGATTATGCCAGAAAAAAGATTTATGCCGACGACCCGCTGGAGGTCGCCCGAGAGTTTGAAGCGGCCGGAGTCCACCGTCTGCATTTGGTGGACCTTGACGGCGCCCGGCAGGGAAAAACGGTTAATCACCGGGTGCTGGAATCCATTGCGGCGCACACGCAGTTGCATATCGACTTCGGCGGCGGGCTACGCACCACGGAAGACATCCGGAGGGCGTTTGATTGCGGCGCCCGGCAAATTACCGCCGGCAGCGTTGCCGTGCATCATAAAGAACGGGCTGCCGAATGGCTGTCGGAATTCGGCGCGGAAAAGATCATTCTGGGCGCGGACGTGAAAAACGGTTACATCGCGGTTTCCGGCTGGCAGGATACCAGCGCTTTGACGCTGGAGGCCTTTTTATCGGAATACGCAACATTAGGCATCCGCCAGATCATCAGCACCGATGTGGCTCGCGACGGCGCGCTGAAAGGCCCGGCTTTCGCGCTCTATAAATCGATTAAAAAGAATCACCCCGAATTATACCTGATTGCCAGCGGCGGCGTGAGCGCGATTGAGGATGTAAATGAGCTGAACCGCCGAAAAATTGACGGCGTTATCATCGGCAAGGCATTGTACGAAGGCAAAATAACTTTAAAGCAACTGGAATCGTTTTTATGTTAAGCAAACGCATTATCCCCTGTCTGGATATTCACAACGGGCAAACCGTAAAAGGCGTTAATTTTGTCAATATCCGGCAGGCCGGCGATCCGCTGGAGCTGGCGGTCGAGTACGTACGGCAGGGCGCGGACGAACTGGTTTTTCTGGACATCACCGCCACGGTGGAAAAGCGGGAAACGCTGGTCAGCCTGGTCAAAAAAATTTCGCAAGCGCTCAGCATTCCTTTTACCGTGGGAGGCGGCATCCGCAGCGTGGAAGATGTGGCCGTTCTTTTGGATTCCGGCGCCGATAAAATTTCCGTCAATTCCGCCGCGGTGGCCAATCCGCCTTTATTGGATCAACTGGCCGCCCGCTTCGGCAGCCAGTGCATCGTGCTGGCCATCGACGCGCGCCATGAGCGGGACGACTGGTTTGTGTATGTGCACGGCGGACGCACGCCCACGCCCAAACGAGCGGCAGAATGGGCCAAAGAAGCGGTTGAACGCGGCGCCGGGGAAATCCTGCTCACTTCCATGAACCATGACGGCACCAAAAAGGGCTTTGCATTGGACATCACGGCCCGTCTATCCGAAATGCTGCCGGTGCCCATTATCGCTTCCGGCGGAGCGGGTTCGATGCAGCACTTTGCCGAGGTGTTTACCGAAGGCAAAGCCGACGCCGCGCTGGCGGCCAGCGTATTCCATTTCGGCGAGATACCGATACCGCAACTTAAAGAATATTTACATAAACTAAATATCACGGTGCGATTATGAATATCGATTTTGAAAAGATGAACGGGCTGGTTCCGGCCATCGTTCAGGACAGCAGTAGCGGCAAAGTGCTGATGCTGGGCTATATGAACAAAGAGGCTTACAATAAAACACGACGGCAAAAACAGGTCACCTTCTACAGCCGCTCGCGCCAAACGCTGTGGACCAAAGGCGAAACGTCGGGGAATTATCTCTATGTGGATGAGATATTAATCGACTGCGACGGCGATGCGCTGCTCATCAAAGCCAGACCGGCGGGGCCTGTGTGCCATACCGGCCGGGACACCTGCTTTGCCGAAATAAATCATCCCGATACGCTGTTCCTTTACAGGCTGGAAAAAATTATCGAGCAGCGTAAAAACCATCCCCAACCCGGTTCGTACACGAATCGCCTGCTGGAACAAGGCGTAAAACGCATCGCCCAAAAAGTCGGGGAAGAAGCTTCCGAAACCATTCTTGAAGCCATATCCGGAGAACCCGCGGCATTAAAAGAAGAAGCAGCCGATCTGCTGTATCATTTGCTGGTTTTGCTGCAATCACAGGACCTTACCTTGCAGGATGTGGAAGATGTGCTGGTTCAAAGACATGGAAAAAAGGCGGATAGGTGAACGAAAATGATTGCGTTACATAGAGAGAATGTCCGGGTTTTTGCCCCGGCCACGGTAGCCAATGTGGGCTGCGGATTTGATATTTTCGGGTTTGCCCTGAACGAACCCGGCGATGAAGTGCGGTTACAGGTAACGGATAATCCCGGCGTATCCATTGCAAAGATCAGCGGTGACGGCGGTCTGTTGCCTTATCAAGCGCAACACAACACCGCGGGACGGGCGCTGCAAAGTATGCTGGATACTCTGCAGGCCGACTTTGGTCTGGAAGTGGAAATCCGCAAAAAAATGCCCATCGGCAGCGGATTGGGTTCCAGCGCCGCAAGCTCGGTAGCCGCGGTTTTTGCGCTCAATGCTTTGTTAAAAGAACCGTTATCGAACGAGCGGCTTTTGCCGTTTGCTCTGGAAGGCGAAAGAATCGCCGCCGGTGGCGCTCTGCATCCGGATAATGTAGCGGCCTGTTTGTACGGCGGTTTTGTGCTGATCCGCGATAAGTCAACTTATGATATTATCAACATACCAACGCCGCCGGATTTGTACTGCGCAGTCGTCCATCCGCGGATCGAAATCATCACTTCGGAAGCGCGTAAAATGCTCAAAAATCAATTGCCGCTGCAGCAGGCCATCACCCAATGGGCCAATGTGGCCGGAATGGTAATCGCCCTGATGACTTCCGATTACGACCTGCTGCGCCGATCCTTGCATGATGAAGTAGCCGAGCCGGATCGAGCCGTACTCATCCCGCATTACGAAGCATTGAAAAAGGCGGCGCTTCAGAAGGGCGCCAGCGGCTTCGGTATATCCGGTTCCGGCCCGTCCGTATTTGCTTTTTGTAAAGGTCTGCCTTTGGCGAAAAAGGTCGGCGCGGCCATTCGGTCCGTATTTCAGGAAAATGAAATCGGCAATGAGGTTTATATTTCTGATATTAATAAACAAGGGCCCAAAATTATTAGCGGATAAATAAACCCATACCTGAACGGAAAACCGATATGAAATTTTACAGCACAAAAAACAAAACCCATTTCGTTTCCTTTCGTCAGGCCGTTTTGCAGGGTATGCCGGCGGACGGCGGTTTGTATATGCCCGAACGCATCCCCCGCCTTTCCGAGAACCTTATCCGCAGCCTGAATAAGCTTTCGTTCGCCGAACTGGCCGTGCAAATTGCAAGCCGATTTATCGATGATTTATCTCCGGGACGGCTCGAAGCAATTTGCCAAAAGGTATTTACTTTCGATACTCCGCTGGTGGAACTGGAAAGCGCGCTGTCCGTGCTGGAACTGTTCCACGGCCCTACCCTGGCCTTTAAGGACTTCGGCGCGCGCTTTCTGGCCGCCCTGTTGAGAGAGTACACCAAAAATTCGCATAAGAAAACGGTTGTGCTGGTTGCCACCTCGGGCGATACCGGCAGTGCGGTGGCGCAGGGCTTTTTGGGAATGGAAGGCGTTACGGTTGCCTTGCTTTATCCCAGCGGAATGGTCAGCAAAATACAGGAACAACAGCTTACCACTATCGGCGGAAACGTCCATGCTTTTGAAATACAGGGCACATTCGATAGCTGCCAGAGGTTGGTAAAAACAGCTTTCCGCGACGCGGATTTAAAAAGAAGGTTCAATCTATCGCCGGCCAATTCCATCAATATCGCCCGCCTTTTGCCCCAGTCGTTTTACTATTTTCGGGCTTATGCGCAATTAAAAGACAGGGAAGAAAAGCTCAACTTTGTGGTTCCCAGCGGGAACTTCGGCAACCTGACCGCCGGTTTACTGGCCGCATCCATGGGCCTGCCCGCTCATCGTTTTATTGCCGCTGTAAACGCCAACCGATTTTTCCCGGATTTTCTGCACAAGGGAAAAGCCCAGCCGCGGCCTGCCGTTCCCACGCTGTCCAATGCCATGGATGTGGGAGACCCCAGCAATTTTGCCCGTATCCTCGATTTATACCATAACGACCGGCGGCGTATTCGCTCGGTCATCCTTAGTCGAAGCATCAGTGATGAGGAAACGTTGAGCGCTATCAGAGAAGGGTATGCGAAATTCGGCTATATTTTCGACCCGCATACCGCGGTGGGATATACAGCCTGGAAAGCATTGAAGGATGAACTCAACGGTGGAAAAACCGTCCTGCTGGAAACGGCGCATCCCGCCAAATTCGGGGACAGCGTGGAGCAGGCTCTGAAACGACCCATTGACCTGCCCGATCGGCTGGCTGTTTGTTTGAATAAACCCAAACAGGCTAAATTTTTAGAGGATGATTTTACGGTATTCAAAGAAGAGTTGATCCGTTTGCTCGGTTAATTGCAAAATGTAAGTTTAAATTTAGTTGTAGGAATAAAATCGTATGAAAGTACTCAAGTTTGGCGGGACGTCCGTCGGATCTCCGGAAAGCATAGAACGGGTGATATCGATTCTTGAAACGAACGTTAAAGATGAATCATTTTTAGCGGCGGTGTTTTCCGCTTTCGGCGACGTTACCGATTTACTCATCGAGATGTGCCGGCTGGCCGCGGCGGGCGATGAAAGTTACCGCCGTTTGTTCAGCCGGTTGGAAAAGCGGCATATCGAAACGGCCGACGCCCTGCTCTCTCTGCAGAAACGCAGCCATGTCCTCACCCGGATTAAAATTATGATGAAAAACATCGAAGAGGTAGCGTACGGCATTTTTCTGGTAAAAGAATTAACAAAAAAAACGCTGGATTTTATCATGAGCTTTGGCGAGCGCTTATCCGCCTACATTATCCATTCCTGTCTGGAAGACAGAAATATTGTCAACCGGCTGATCGACACGCGCGGCGTTATTATTACCGATAATACTTTTGGCAGCGCGCGCGTACATATTGATCCGAGCGAAAAAAATATACGCCAAACCTTCTCAGCAGAAAACACGTTGTATATTGCCACCGGGTTTATCGCCTCCACGGAAAACCGGGAGACCACTACCCTCGGGCGCGGGGGATCGGATTTCACGGCTTCATTGCTCGCCGCTGCGCTCGGGGCGGAAGAGGTTGAAATCTGGACGGATGTGGATGGCGTGATGACCGCCGACCCGCGCAAAGTAAAAGAGGCCTTTTCCATCCCTCAGATGACCTATGAAGAAGCCATGGAACTGTCTCATTTTGGCGCCAAGGTTTTACATCCGCCAACCATGCAGCCGGCTTTAAAAGCAGGTATCCCCATTCGCATCCGCAATACCTTTAACCCGGCCTTCGAGGGAACGGTTATCCGCTCCGAAGCAGGCGGTAACGGCGGACTCATCCGCGGCATCTCGTCCATCGATTCCATCGCCCTGCTGCAAATTCAGGGTATCGGCATGGTGGGCTTTACAGGCATTGCCGGCCGTATTTTCAGCGCTTTGGCCGAGGAAAAGATCAACGTTATTCTGATTTCTCAGGCTTCTTCCGAGCATTCCATTTGTCTGGCCGTAACGCCGGACTCTGCTCAGCGAGCCAAACGGGCCATCGAAAAAAAATTACATTTCGAAATCCGTTATGGACAGGTTAACGAGGTGATTATCGAAAAGGATATGGCCATCATCGCTGTGGTAGGCGAACGGATGCGTCATACGATCGGCATTGCCGGGCGGGTTTTTCAGACTTTGGGTGAAAATGAAATCAATATCTCGGCCATTGCCCAGGGTTCGTCGGAACTGAATATTTCGATGGTAATAGCTAAAAAGGATGAGAAGAAAGCGCTTAATGTTTTACATAAGGCTTTTTTTACCCCACCTGCTCAATAAAATAGGCATGTATGCGTAAATCATCGGTCAGCTCGGGGTGGAAGGTGGCAACCAATATATTTTCACTGGCGGCCATAACCACATCGTCTTTATGCCAGGCCAAAGGCCGCACGTCGCTGCCCAGGGCGGCAATTTTGGGCGCGCGGATGAATACGCCCTCATAGGGGCGTTCCGTACCGTTTACATTCAGCCGGATCGTATCGACAAAAGAATCCACCTGCCGGCCGTAGGCGTTACGCTCCACCGTGATATCGATAAGTCCTAACGGCGGAAAGGGCAAATGACCGGCACTTTTACTGAGGGTAATCAGCCCTGCACATGTGCCCATGATGGCTTTTTCCCGGCCAAATTCCAGCAAAGGTTGACGCAGATTGAGCTTTTCCATTAAATGCAGAAACGTGGTGGATTCACCGCCGGGGATAATTAATTTATCGCACTTCTTCAAAGCGGCTTCGTCCTTTACCAGCACAGCCTCATGTTCCAGTCGACGTACGGCCAGACTGTGCCGGTAAAAATCACCCTGGAGCGCTAAGATTCCGATTTTTGCCACGATTACCAGCCCCGTTTGTTGAGCTGTTCTTCTTCCGGAATGGCGCTCATTTCCAAACCGGGCATGGCTTCTCCCAAACCTTCGCTGGCCCGGGCCACCATATCGGGATCGTCGTAATGTGTGGTAGCCAGCACAATGGCCTTGGCTCTTGCGGCCGGGTCTTCCGATTTGAAAATACCGGAACCGACAAAATTGGTTTCCGCACCGAGCTGCATCATCAAAGCGGCATCGGCCGGGGTGGCAATACCGCCGGCGGAAAAATTAGGCACCGGCAATTTGCCGTTTTCTTTCACATATTGCACCAGTTCCAGCGGCGCCCCTAAATTTTTGGCGTAGCTCATCAGTTCGTCATCGCGCAAGGTTTGTATGCGTTTGATCTCTGTCTGTACGGCACGCATGTGGCGCACGGCTTCTACAATATTTCCCGAACCGGCCTCGCCTTTGGTACGAATCATGGCGGCACCTTCGGCTATGCGGCGCAAAGCTTCGCCCAGATCGCGGCAGCCGCAGACAAAGGGCACTTTAAAATCGTGTTTCCAGATGTGGTTTTTTTCGTCGGCCGGGGTAAGCACTTCGCTCTCGTCGATAAAATCCACACCGATGGCCTGCAACACCTGCGCCTCCGCAAAATGTCCGATACGGCATTTGGCCATCACCGGGATGGACACCGTGTCCATGATTTCTTTTATCATTTTTGGGTTGGACATGCGGGCTACACCGCCGTCGGCCCGAATATCGGCGGGTATGCGTTCCAGGGCCATTACCGCCACCGCACCGGCATCCTCGGCGATTTTGGCCTGTTCGGCATTCGTCACATCCATAATCACGCCGCCTTTCAGCATCTCTGCCAACCCGACTTTTACCAGAAAAGTTTTATCTAACATTGCTGTACGCTCCAATTACTATGTGTAAAAAATAATTATATGCTCTGTTTCACAGGAGTGATGGAGTACAGGAGTAATGGATTGCTGCATTCTATGATCTGTGCCACCTCAATACTCCACAACTCCAGCACTCCATTATTCCATTAATTCATCAATTCACCAATTCCATCCTCTCTATCCGGCTCTGGAATTTATCCACCTTGCACATCATTGTCAAGTACAGGGCTGTTGGTCAATTTTTCTTTAACGCGTTCGATGGTTTTGGGCACCTGTTTTACAAATCCATGAATAAAAATGGAAGAAAGACCCTGGAAGGACAGCGGGCCGGCAAAGAACAGATTGGGAAATTGAATGCTTTCGCCGTGGTAGGATACTTCCGGGTATTCGTATTTGTTCAGACGTAAATTAAAATTTTTAAGCAATTTCATATTGCCATGATAACCGGTGGCAAATATGATTTTATCCACTTCCAGCTTCCAGTCCTGAAAATGAACCAGCGGTCCGTCGATTTTTAAAATATTTTGATGCGGCCGATAACGGATGATTTCCATACTGATCAACTCTTTGAGATAACTTTCGGAAATGCCGCGGATGTGGTACAGTTTTTTTGTGTCGGAAAAAAACTGTAATTCTTTGCGCGAAATCATGTACAACATAGCCTGGCCGCTTAACTCGATGGCGATTTCTGCGGCGCTGTTCCCGGCGCCTACCAATAGAATTTTCTGGTTTTTATATGCTTGCGGACCGCGATAGAAATGAGAATGCATAATAATGGGATTACCCTTCACACCGGGAACATCCGGTATGAAGGGATTACCGAAAATACCGGTTGCCACGACCAATACCGGCGCGGTAAATGTCGTTTCATCCTCACAAGTAACCGTATAGGCACCTTCTTCAAACCGTACTTCGCGAACGGCACACCCGGCATGCATATTCAGATGGAAGTGATCCGTGTACTGATCCAGATACTGCACAAATTCATTCACCGTACAGTAAGGTCGTTCAACCGGCAGTTTCCAGATGGGAAATTTGGAAGAAAGGCTGGTCCAGTCGCGTTGCGGGTGGCACGGCGAGAGCAGTTTCATATCGGGACGTAGTTCCCGCCAGGCCTGTCCGGGCTGTCCTTTGTCCAGAAGAGCGTAATCAATTTTGTACCTGCCGGCTTCTTCGGCGGCTTTTAAACCGGCCGGCCCGGCGCCGATAATGATCAGTTCTTTGGAAATTGATTTGGCCATAATTGCTTTCTGCTTTACAAAAGAAATAGGGGCTTACTCATGCTGATCTTTATGATGGGTCTCATCCATAATGCGGCAGGCTTCCATAATCACATTCATAGTGGAATTATGTATATTGGGCTCAATCGTTATATCCGTCAGCTCAAAACTAAAGGTGCCTTCGGTTTTGGCAACCAGTTTATACATGGCTTCTTCACCTTGCAGGTCACCCGCTTCTACGGCATACAGTTGACCGTCCTTTAAATAAATACGGCCTTCTTCATCGCTGTGAATATGCAGAATACCCGACTTTTTATTCAGATTAAGCATTTGCACCAGTTCTACGATGGAAAGGTCTTTCAGATCGCCGGAGAAGCCTTTATGGGCCTCGCTTTTCTTCTCGATCGATTTCAGGTTTTGCGTTCTGGCCAATAGTTCTTCCACGCGGGAAAGCAGTTCTTTGCGGTCGATGGGTTTATTCAGATATTCGTCGGCGCCGGCGCGAAAGCCGCGGATTTCCATTTCGGCGTCGTCAAAGGATGTAAGGAAGATGAAGGGAACAAGAGGAATTTCGGAATTTTCCCGGATCATCCAACACAATTCAATACCGTCCATTTGGGGCATCATAATATCGGAAATAATCAAATCCGGTTTTTCCTTGTTGGCCAGTTCGTAAGCAATTTCGCCGTTTTCCGCTTCAATAATCTCGTATTTTTGGGGCGCTTTGGACAAACTGATATTAAGCAGTCTGAGCACATTGGGGTTGTCATCGACAATAAGAATTTTGTGTCCCATAATTCCACTCCGGATTTTAATCCGTTCGCTTATAGTAATTTACATCCAAATTACGAACCGCGCCAGCCTCATCCAAACGTTTAACGGGCGTTGTATGCGGCGCATTTAGTACGATGTCAGGATTCTCATCGATTTCCTTATCGATCTGTAACATGGCCTCTGCAAAGGCATCCAGCATTTCCCGGCTTTCGGTTTCGGTAGGTTCAATCATCATGGCTTCTTTAACGATAAGCGGAAAATACACCGTAGGCGGATGCAGACCGAAATCCAGAAGACGTTTGGCTATATCCAGGGCTTTTGCCCCGCGTTTTTTCTGATTTTCCGCAGAAAGCACAAATTCATGCATGCTTGGCGCATCAAAGCCGATTTCGTAAGCTTCGCTGAGGCGTTTCTTTAAATAGTTAGCGTTTACAATGGAGTGTTCGGCTATTTTCCGAAAACCTTCTTTGCCAATCATCCGAATGTACACATAAGCGCGAACCAGAAGGGCAAAATTTCCATAAAAACTGTGCACTCTGCCAACCGTGTCGGGAAGATCGTAATTCAAAAAAAAGCGATTATCCTCTTTAACCACTATCGGTACGGGAAGATAATTTTTTAATTTATTATTCACCGCCACCGGACCGGACCCGGGGCCGCCGCCGCCGTGCGGTGTGGAAAAGCTTTTATGCAAATTCAAATGCATCACATCAAATCCCATATCACCGGGACGCACGATACCGAAAAGCGCATTCATATTGGCGCCGTCCATATACATCAGCGCGTCCACCTGATCCATCAAGCGGCGAATTTCGCTTACCTGGCTTTCAAAAATGCCCAGTGTGCTTGGGTTGGTCAGCATAAAACCGGCCGTATCCTCGTCCAACTTGCTTTTAAGATCATCCAAATCCACCAAACCTGCCGGTGTGGAGCGCACGGTTTTAATTTGAAAGCCGGAAATAACGGCGCTGGCCGGATTGGTGCCATGGGCGGAATCCGGCACCAGAATGGTTTTTGGGTTGCGGCCTTTGAGCCGATGATATTTGCGAATGAGCAGAAGACCCGTCATCTCTCCCTGCGCGCCTGCCGCAGGCTGCAAGGTAATGCCCTGAAACCCGGTCAGTTCCTTTAAATATTCCTGCAGCTCAAACATCAAACGCAGAGCGCCCTGCACGGTTTCTTCCGGTTGGGCGGGATGCAAATCCGTAAACCCGGACAGCCCGGCCAGTTTTTCGTTTATTTTGGGATTGTATTTCATGGTGCAGGAACCCAGCGGATAAAACGATTTATCCACATGGTGATTAAGCACCGATAAATCCGTAAAATGACGCACCACTTCGTTTTCGGGCACCTGAGGCAGCTCGGCCGGGTGAGACCTCAAAAAGTTTTGCGGAATAAGCTCTTCCCGCGAAGACGCCGGTACATCCGCATCCGGCAAAACGTGCCCCACCCTTCCTTCTTTACTCAATTCGAAAATCAGCTTGCGGTACATTCAATTGCTCCGTTTCGGTCGTTTCTGCTCGGCTTTTCGTTAAATCAATTATCGAGTTAAGTTATTTATCCGATTGCGTCAAAATGAAATACGTTTCATTCTTCCGCTATGTGTTAAGTTACCTTTTGCATTTTACGGCACAGCGCTTTATAAAAAGACTCTGCCGAATCGATAACCTGTTCGTTACTCGGATAAGAAATGGTAACGATATTCACCGAATGACGCGTATAATCATTAAGCCGCCTTTTGGGAACATTTAGCGCTTTAAGCATTTCTTCATCCAGAAAAGTCATTCCATCCATAGAACTTCGCAAACGCTGGCTTTCCTTTAGAACACCCGGCTCTCCGGTATGCGGCAAAATGATTAAAAAATTATCTTTTTCCGATCGGGCCAGCACATCCGATATACGTGTTTGCGACAATAAATGATTGGCCATCTTGATCAATATGTAATTTACAGCCTCTTCGCCCAGTTTATCTTTTATATTCGCGAAACCATCCACCTCAACGAGCACCAATGAAAGCGGCGTTTGATAGCGCTGTGCCCGATCGAATTCCTCCTGCAAACGTTTCAGAAAGTAGGAATGCGTATAAACGCCGGTCAAAGCGTCAATAATCATTTGCTCTTCGGCAGCGGATACTTTACGTGAAAGTACTTCCTGCAGTTCTTTGGTTATCTTACGTTTCTCATGCGAGAGTGTATCATTTTTCTTTTTTAACTCCCGCATCATGCTCTGGCGCTTTAAAATGGAACGGCAGCGCGCTACCAGTTCTTTGGAGTTAAACGGCTTTAGAATATAATCATCGGCACCCAGCTCAAATCCGGCTAATTTATCCTTTTCCTCGATATAATTTGCCGTGAGGAAAACAATGGGAATCTCTTTGGTTTGTTTTTCCGACTTCAATATCCGGCAGGCTTCAAATCCGTCCATTACCGGCATCATACCGTCCAGCAGAATCAAATCCGGTTTTGTCTTCCGCGCCCGTTCAACGGCCTGCTCACCGTTTTCCGCCGTTTCCACCTCAAAATCGTAAAAGCGAAAAATGTTCACCAGCGTTTCCAGCATGTGCTCATTGTCTTCGGCAAGCAAAACTTTTGGCATAACGCTGCTTTCCCCCGTGAAACGGTTATGGAAAATTAAATTTTGTTTCGATTCTTATCGTTTAAATTTTAACAGGATCGATTCCATGATGTTATTATGGCATTCTGCTTTGCAATCACACAACACATCACCGAACCAAACGAACAGCTTCGCCCACCGTTTCTGCCAGGGCGTCCAATTCCTGCCGGGTCCGTTTTTCCGTTACCGCCACCAGCAGATGATCGGGATACCCCTCGCCGCTCAAATCGATGCCGGGTAACAGACCTTTCTTCATCGCATAGTCAATAACAGATTTTGCCGGCACAGGGAGTTTAAGTGTAAACTCCTTAAAATACGGCGCATTGGAAGCCAGAGAGACGCCTTCGATGGCACAAAGCCGATCGGCCAGGTAGTGGGCTTTTTGCAGGCAGAGATCGGCCACTTTTTGCAGTCCCTGCTTGCCCAGTAAAGCCAGATAGATACCGGCCGCCAAAGCCATTAACCCGGAATTGGTGCAAATATTGGAAGTGGCTTTTTCGCGCCGGATATGCTGTTCGCGGGTTTGCAGGGTGAGCACAAAGCCCCGCCGGCCTTCGCTGTCCACCGTCATTCCGGACAATCTTCCGGGCATTTTACGAACCAGTTTTTCCGTAGCCGAAAACAGCCCCACATAAGGCCCGCCAAAATTTTGCGCGTTCCCCAGCGACTGACCTTCCGCTATGGCGATATGGGCCGCATAATCACCGGGCGTTTTAAGTATGCCCAGCGAAATGGGATCGTACACTTCAATTAAAATCAGATTTTTGTCCCGGCAAAAAGCGCTTATGGCCTCCATATCTTCCAAAAAACCAAAATAGTTGGGATGCTGAACCACAAATACGCCGGTTTGATCATCATACAAAGATTCCAGTTCCCCGGTATTTACGGTAAATCCGGCCCGAGGCATGGTAATCAGTTGGAATCCCATATTCGCGGTATAGGTTTCCACCACTTCGCGATAGCGCCGGTTAATGGTGGAAGCGAAAAGTATTTTGTTTTTCCGGGTTTGCTGCGCGCCCAGCAGTACGGCCTCGGCCAGCGCCGATCCGCCCTCATACATGGAGGCGTTGGTCACATCCATTCCGGTTAACTCGCAAACCATGGACTGGAACTCATACATGGCCTGTAAATTGCCCTGGCTTACTTCCGGTTGATAGGGCGTATAGGATGTATAAAATTCGGGCCGCGAAATAAGTGCATTCACTACGGCCGGAACATAATGATCGTAGGCGCCGCCGCCTAAAAAGGAAACAAACGTCCGGTTTTCGTCGGCCAGTTCACCTACCACATTGCTTACCCCCAGTTCCGATTCGGCTTCGGGCAGGTTAAAGGCGCCGGAAAAACGAATCTCCCGGGGAATATTTTCTATCAGATCTTCAAACCGATCCACACCGATGGTGTGCAGCATTTCCGCAAAATCTTTATCCGAATTGGACAGATAGGCCATTGGTAGCGTTTCCTCTGCTGATAGTCTGCAACAAGACGAATTAAAACCTTTAAAAGAGATAGAATTTAAAACAATTTCCCGTTAATCTCAAAAGTTAATCATTCTTTTACCTTCTAACCTACCAATTCCTGATATGCGGCGGCATCCAATAGCTCATCCAGTTGTGAGGCGTCGCTTATTTTAATTTTTACCATCCAGCCGTCGCCATAGGGATCTTTATTAACGGTTTCCGGAGCGTCTTCCAAAGCCCCGTTTACTTCGGTCACCTCGCCCGAAACCGGCGAGAATAAATCGGCTACGGCCTTTACGGCTTCGATGGTACCAAAGGTGCCGCCCTGTTCAACTGTATCGCCTTCGGCGGGTAATTCGACAAATACAACGTCGCCCAGCTCGCCCTGTGCGTAATCGGTGATGCCGACGGTAGCCACATCGCCGTCAATTTTCACCCATTCGTGATCTTTTGTGTACTTTAATTCTGCGGGTATGTTCATTTCGCCTCCAAACAAAAGGGTTTTATTTCGATTAATCTTCCAGTAAATTGATGCGATCCAGAAAGCCCGTATCAAATTCACCGGCAATAAATTCCGGTCGTTGAATCAGCTTTTTATGGAAGGGAATGGTTGTTTTAATCCCTTCGATGATAAATTCATCCAAAGCGCGGTTGAGTCGTTGTATGGCTTCGTGCCGATCGCGTCCGTAGGCAATGAGTTTAGCCACCAGCGAATCGTAAAACGGCGGAATTTTGTAGCGCTGATAGGCATGAGTATCCACCCGAATACCGGGACCGCCCGGTACGTGGAAGCTCCGGATTTCACCGGGATTGGGCATAAAATTCTTTTCCCAGTCCTCGGCGTTTATCCGGCATTCGATGGCGTGCCCCTGCAGCACCACGTCGTCCTGGCTGTAGCCCAGCGGTTCGCCTGCGGCCACACGGATCTGATCTTTGAGCAGGTCTTTGTTATAGACCACCTCGGTAACCGGATGTTCCACCTGAATACGGGTGTTCATTTCCATAAAATAGAAATTGCCGTCGCTGTCCAGCAAAAATTCGATGGTACCGGCGCCCTCGTAGCCCACCTGCAAAGCGCCCTTTACGGCCACCCCGCCCATTTTGGCCCGCAGCTCTTCGGAAACCACCGCAGACGGCGCCTCTTCAATCAGTTTTTGATGCCTGCGCTGGATGCTGCATTCGCGTTCGCCCAGGTGAACGGCGTTGCCGTGCTGGTCGGCCATAAGCTGTATTTCGATATGGCGGGGATTTTTAATATATTTTTCCAGATACAGATTGGGATCGCCGAAAGCGCCCTGAGCCTCGGCCTGCGCCATCTGAAAATTGACCTCGAACTCTTCCATATTGTTGACGATGCGCATACCGCGTCCCCCGCCGCCGGAAACGGCTTTGAGTATAACCGGGAAACCGATTTCTTCGACCAGTTTCTTACCGTCTTCCAGGCTGGAAAGAACGCCCTCGCTGCCGGGTACAACGGGTACACCCGCCTTTTTCATTAAATCCTTGGCCATAGATTTGTTGCCCATACTACGGATCATATCAGCGGTAGGGCCGATAAATTTTATATTGCTGGAATTGACCATATCGGCAAATTCCGCGTTTTCGGCCAAAAAACCATAACCCGGATGGATGGCATCGGCGCCGCTGATTTCGGCAGCCGTCATCAGATTTACGGGACGTAAATAGCTCTCGCTGCTCTGCGCCGGCCCTATACAGATGGCTTCGTCGGCAAAACGTACGTGCAAAGAGTCCGCATCGGCTTCCGAATGAACGGCTACGGTAGCGATGCCCATCTCGCGGCAGGCGCGAATGATGCGCAGGGCGATCTCGCCGCGATTGGCAATTAATATCTTTTTAAACAAGTAACCTCCTTTGTTTATCTTTCCAGAGCCTTTTCCAGATCGGTAAGGGTTCGGCGCAGTTCGTCGTTTTCCGCCGTAAGTCGATCGATGGTTTTTTTCTGTCGCTCAAGCTGCGTTTTAAAGCGCTTGATCTGTTTGTTTGACTCAAAATACAAATTTAGAATCTTTTGCCAATTATTACAAGCAGAAAGATAGGCGCTTTGCGGAAATTGTTTACAAAAAAGGCGAAAATCCTTACCGGCTTCCGCATAATCGAAGAAAGGGTTGGCCGAATCGGCAATGGTTTTCATATACGCCAATCGATAAGCGGCGTCATCGGCATAAGGCGATGCGGGATATTTTTCCATAAATGCGTTCAATATTTGACGGGCTTTCACATATTTTCCCTGTTTAAGCAAGACATCCGCCTGCGTGATGACCGATGCCTGCTGATCCGTGTCCATTTTTTTAAGCGTGGAATTTTGAGCCGCGCAGGCAATCAGGAAATAGATAATAGCTGTAAAAATAAACGCTTTAATAGTCATATTTCACTCCGCTTTTTTCTGCGCAAAAATGGTGATATTTATGTAGCGTACTTTTAAATTGGCTGTCTTTTTTGGAATATGCTACAAATTTGGCAATGTATCAAGCGGGAAGAGAATAACCTAAGCAGTTATAAACAAAGAATCATCAAAACTCCGTCTAACCCTGAGCCTACCGCACCCTGAGCATGTCGAAGGGTGAGCTTTGTTGAAGGGTGAGCTTTGTTGAAAAGACCTATCGGCTTCGACGGGACTTCGTCCCGCCCGGGCGGGATCAGTCGAACGCTCAGCCTCCGAACTTTAAGCTCTGCCTGTCCAGATTTATGTGGGCTGTCCCGAATCGGCGGGGTCGAACCCTGAACCTGTCGAAGGGTGAGCCTGTCGAAGGGTGACAGAATTATCTGTGAAGTATCGACTAAGTCCGCGTCCTGGTTCGACACGTCCCGCCAGTAGCGGGACTGCTCACCATGACGCTATATTATCATCCTGAGCCCCAATGTCATCCTGAGCTTAGCCTGTCCCGACGTGTCGGGGTCGAAGGATGACACGCTTGCGATGATCACCGCCGCGTCATAGTTCGACGGGCGTTCGGCTGTGCTCAGGCCGAAGTCTTGTCGAAGGGTACGCAACGGAATGATCAATAAGAACGCTATTTTACAAGCCCGTCCACTTCAACAATTTAAAAGATCACGCAAAACCACTAAGCCGCGAGGATTAATCCGTTGGTATTATGCCTCATTGATTATTTCGACTCTTATTTTCTCACATGGGAATATGACTATAGCCCACTGATTCATAAGGAATGATAACATCAACCGATCACTTTGGTTGTGGGATTAAAATCGTTTTGTGCGCCTTATAATAGCATTTGATCAACTATTGTATGCGCAGGTGAAATATATTTACACTTACATTTACCAAAAGAACCTATGATCGAAAATATATTCTTACACTACATCCTGCCGGAGGAGCGAATTTACAGTGCAGGGCAATTCCCGTAAAAAATAAGACGAACTTTATTTTATTTAGTGCAAGGAAAACACCATGGAAATACAGGAACATCCATCGTCATAGTTGCCCGTATTAAATCGCTTTACCGCCGCGCTCACCGGTTCGTATCCGGATACACTCTTCCAGATTACGGATAAATATTTTCCCGTCTCCTACTTCGCCCGGGCCGCTTTTTGCGCCTTCCATAATGGCATTGCAGGTAATATCCACAAATTCATCATTACAGGCTATATCTATCCGTATTTTAGGGCTAAGATTAGGGACTACTTTAACACCCCTGTAAACTTCTTCCTCGGGTTCCTGCTGGCCGTGGCCGCTGACGGTACTAACCGTAATTCGTGTTATCTCTGCGGCGAAGAGAGCTTCCCGTACACTGTCTAATTTTTCAGGTTTTATGATTGCCGTGATAAACTTCATCATATCTCCTTTTTACTCATTTAATTAATGTGAAGTAAACCATATCCGTGTTCCGCGTGTTCGCTTCTATCCATTCCGGCTTGTTCGCTGCTCACACTTAAACGGAAGCCGAACAATTTATCTGCAGCTATGGTTATGATATATGTTACCACAGCGGCATAAACAAGAGCTATGATTACTGTAATAGATTGGGTGATTAACTGCCGGCTCAGAGCCCAGCCGGCGCTTTGTTCTGCTACCCAGGAAGGTCGCAGGAAAAAGACCAGAGCAATGGCACCAATAATACCTGCCACACCGTGGATTCCAAACACATCCAGTGAATCATCATAACCTATCTTATTTTTTAATATGATAGCAAAATAACAAAATATAGAGGATATAAATCCAAGCACAATAGCGCCTTCGGGCGTTACCACACCCGCCGCCGGCGTGATAGCAACCAGACCGGCTAACATGCCGGAAACAAATCCCAGACTGGTCGCTTTGTTATATTGAATACCTTCAATCAGCATCCAGGCAAGCGCCCCGGAAGCTGCAGCCGCCTGGGTTAGCGTAAGCGCTCTGGCGGTTTCCAACCCGCTGGAGATGGAACTGCCGGCGTTAAATCCAAACCAGCCGACCCACAAAAGTCCTGCGCCCATTAATGTCATTACCAGATTATTCGGATTCATGGCTGTTTTAGGATAGCCTCTTCGGGCACCCAGATAAAGGGCTACAACCAAACCACTGATACCTGCGGTTATATGAATAACCGTGCCTCCGGCAAAATCAATCGCGCCCATTTCCGCCAGAAATCCGCCCGGCCCCCAAACCCAGTGGGCAACGGGCAGATAAACCAGCAGGCTCCAAAATAATATAAAGAACAAATAGGTTTTAAATTTAACGCGTTCGGCAAAAGAACCGGCGATAAGAGCCGGAGCGATAATGGCAAATTTACCCTGGAACATGGCAAATACATATTCCGGAATATGTTGACTTATGATACTCTCGTCAATGCCCTGCAGAAAGAAATAATCGGTATTCCAACCGATAAAACCGCCCAATACATTCTGGCCAAAACTCAACGCATAGCCCAAAACAACCCAAAGCACGCCGATTACGGCCATAGCCGAAAAACTGTGCATCATGGTACCCAATACATTTTTGGTACGAACCAACCCGCCGTAAAACATGCCTAAACCGGGCACCATCAACAAAACCAGAGCGGTGGAGGTCAACATCCAGGCCGTGGCTCCCGAATCGATAGCGGCATTATTCCCCGAAGCCAACAATGTATGTACAGGCACGGCAAGCAGAGCAAACATAATCAAAAAAAATCTACGGGATAACAAAGCAGCCTCCTTTTGTTTATGTTTATGATGATGAATGGAAGAATTACAGAAATAACTTTATTACATCTATTTACGAACTTATATTATTGCATTTTGTGTATTTTTTTATATTCATTAATTATATAATGTGATTTAATTTTGTGTTTTGCATCTCTTTTTTAGCCAAAATAGTATATTTATTCAGTCAGTGCAAATTTTTATAATCCGTTTTTTTAGACTTTTATTTTTGAGACTACTCTAAAAAAGGCTGAGGTTCCTGATTACGGGGGTTGCTAACTTGATGCCTGTCGTAATGGAGGGATTAACGAAGGAAAAATAAAATTAGACCTGATATGTACATCGGGAAATGTTTTCAAAAACCCACTGTATAGTCCTTCTAAAAAAGGATACTCATTTTTTTCAGAAACGAATTATTTTGGACAATCGTGGATAAAAATATAAAATACAGGCTGGCGCTTACCGGCCTGCTTCAGTCACCCGTGCGCTGGTCGAACACATACACGCTGCCTTCCTTTTGTTTGGCCGCTTTTTTGAGTTCGCCGGCAATTTTGGATACCTCTGCCGGCGCGCGCAAAGGGCGATGGGCATTGCTCACCACGGCTATGGAAATTCCCACCAACGGGAATTGCTGCCTTTGCCCCTGACGGTTGTGAGCGACAATGTAACCACGCCGGGCGTCATCGCTGTTATAGAATTGTTTGATACCCGCATCGATTTTTTGCACAATCCGCAGGCAAACCGCTTCCGCTTTGTCCGGGGTGGTGATAAATACATAGTCGTCGCCGCCGATATGCCCGATAAAATCATCCCTGTTTCCCTCTTCCCGTATGGCATCGGTCAGAACATCGGCGCAAAAACGGATTACCCGGTCACCTTCCATAAAACCGTAAGCGTCGTTATAGGCTTTAAAATTATCCAGGTCACAATAGCCCACACTGAAGCTTTGGCCCTGGTCAATGCGTGTTTGAATTTCCCGTTGGATCAGGTTGTTTCCGGGCAGGTGAGTCAACGGATTGCTGTCCAGATTCTGGCGGTATCGACGCAGCACCGCTTCGATGCGTTTTTCGATTTCCTGCGGGTCCATCTCTTTGGTGATATAGTCGTCCGCGCCTTCGTCAAAACTGTACAATTTATCGTTCAGATCATCCGAAGAAGTGAGAATAAGTACGGGCAGCTTGGAAAAGCGCGGCTGCCCTTTGATGCGGCGGCACACTTCGTGTCCGTCCATCCCCGGCATATTCAAATCCAGCAGCACCAGATCGGGTCTTATTTCATCCAGGCAGGATAACGCTTCCTCTCCACCTGCCAGCGGGATCACCTCGTAACCGAACTGCCGTACGGTGGCTTCCCACAAAAAACGGGCTTCCTCTTCATCGTCAACCAGCATAATGATCTCTTTGGACGTCATTGCAGCCATTCTCCTTCTTCGGCAATACGTTTACTGCGCGGCAGAGTCAGGCGAAAGCGGGTGCCCTGCCCTTCCCTGCTTTGCACATCGATTTTACCGCCATGGGCCCGAACAATCTGCGATACGATATACAAGCCCAGCCCCGTTCCCTTTACCGAAATGGTTTTGGCGTTGGCAGCCCGGTACATCCGCTCAAACACATAAGGAATTTCCTTTGCCGGAATACCGATGCCCCGGTCCCGAATATCAAAAATAATTAGCGGAAATTTTTCCCTTACCGAAATGTCGATCGTTGTGCCCTTGTCTGAAAATTTAACCGCATTGCTGACCAGATTTTGAACCACCTCTTTTATTTTGTCCTCATCGGCTTCGCCGGTAATTTTTTCTTTGGAGAACTGCATTCGCACGTCTATATTTTTCCCTTTAATCATCGGCGAAAGATAAATGAGCACTTCTTTTACCAGACGCACGAATTCAACCGGTTTATAGTTCAGCTTCACCCGCCCGCTTTCGTACGAAGCGCTGTGCAAAATATTGGTGATCATTTTCTGCAGATTTTCATTATTTCCTTTGATAATGGCCAGAAAACGTTTCTGCTCCTGCGAGGCGTTTTCCCCCAAAGCCGTTTCCAGCAAATGAGTGGCTTGTTTAACAGAGCCCAGCGGACTTTTCATCTCGTGGGTAAACTGGGATAACATGGCCGATTTATACGCCTCCGTCTCTTTAAGACGACGGCTCATCTGCTCGAAGGCCTGGGCCAGCTCGCCGATTTCGTCGTTGCTTTTTTCTTTAATATGAATATCGAAATTCTGAATAGCCACTTTATTGACCGCATCCTTTAAGGCCGGAATAGGACGGGTGAGTCGTTTGGAAACAATAAAGGCAACTATGATAGAGAGTACGACCATCAAAACCGCCGCGGCGATGATCACCCACTGTGATTTTTGGGCAATGCGCGCCATCTCGGTGGATTTGGCGATACCGCGCCGGCCCAGTTGGCGGTTTAAATCGGCCAGAAGCTGACGCAGCTTTTGCAATTCCCGCTTAATCCGTGCATCGCGCAGGTAGCGCGCATCGGCCTGCCTGTTTTCCCGCAGGTAGCGCAAACTTTTTGCCATGTTGGTATCGATTTCGCGCCAGATAGATTCCACCCGCTCACTCAGAGTACGGATTTCCTTCCCGTACTCATCAGGTGAAACCCGCAACGGATCAAACCAGCCGTAAACAAAACGATACAAACGGTCGAAGAAACGATCGTACCAGGCTTTGGGAAAAGGGGTTAACATGGCGGTTTTAAGCTGACGCCAGTTTTTTTCGAACCGGTCGAGCGTGGTTTCCAATTTAGCGCCTTTTTGGTCAATGGATTTGCCGGGGATAAAAAGCAGAATGTACGCTGCATTTAAATCTTCCAGGCTTTGCAGCTGTCGGGAAATGGCAATAATGCTGCGCACATCCTGGCTCACGTGCGTACGCAACGAGGTGGTGAGCTGGCGGATTTCGATAATAAGCCAGAAAAGCGAGATACCGGAAAGAAGGATCAGAACAAAATAGCTTAAAAAGAGTTTTGTTTTCAGTTTCACGACGAACCGGCAGTGTGGTTTGCGGGGTTGTGTAAATAAAAGGAAATTAATAAAGCGTCGGATCAGAGGGAGAGTGGAGCATCGAAGTGTACCTAATTCATTCGGTTTTCATCACTTCTACGCTCCATCAATCCATTCGTACCAAATATATCCGGTTAATAATTTACGGGATTCTTCGCATTAAGCTGTTTCGATTAAAAAAAGAACCTGATTATATTCCACCGGCTGGGCATTTTCCACCAGTATTTTTACGATTTTACCGCTTACTTCGGATTCAATCTCATTCATCAGCTTCATGGCTTCCACAATGCACAACGTCTGGCCAACGCTTACGCTGTCGCCCACTTCCACATAGGGATCGGCGTCGGGCGAAGGCGCGCGGTAAAATGTGCCCACCATCGGAGAGCGTACTTCATGAACATTGGCCGCCGGGGCTTCTTCTGCAGCGGGCGGCGCCGGTGCGGGCGCTGCAACCGGTGCTTCCTGAAGCGCTGCCGCCGGCTGAGCGGCAACCGCCGCCGGTACCATCTGTATGGCGGTTTCCGTTACCGTGCCATTACCGGATTTTAATTCTTTCTTTATAACCAGCTTCATACCTTCTTCTTCAAGCTGAAATTCGCTGATGTCCGAGCCTTCCACAATCTTAATAAGCTGGCGAATCTCTTTAAGCTCCATTATGCCTCCTCATGCTTAACCGGTGCGGTATTAAACAAATTACGAACGATGTTTTTCATCTGGGTCTGAAAATCCTTTTTCCACACCACTTTATCTATCTGATGATTACCTGCAAAACTTGAATTTAGGTTTTTTATCTCCTCATCGCAATAAATTATTACAGGAATATTATCCGAACGCCGGCCTTCCGGCCAAATTCGGTCCAGCACAGATTCCGCACAGCCACAGTCCACAATAATGAAATTGGGTAAAAACCCGGTCATCAGGCGCAGAGTGAAATCCGTGTCCGACACCACTTTGGATTCGATACCCATATTCTTCAGTACCCGGTTGGCCAGCAGTCGTTCAATACGGTTAGGATCAATGATCAGCCCTTTTAACTCGGTTTCCGGCCCGGCCCCTTGTTTCTTCATTTCATCCTTGAGCTTATATGCTTCGAGCAGCAAATTGGTAATACTTGCGCTGAAGGTACCGTCTTCAATGTCAGCGCGATCTTCGAACCGGAAACTTAAGTTATCGTTACAGGCCAGCTGCAAAAAAGCGTCTTCTTTGATGATGCTGCCATAGGTAGCGTGTACGACACGGCCATCTTTTATATAAACCGACCCGACGGCCACCCGCTGGTTATTAAAAAAGTGAAAAATTCCGCTACGTTTGCCCTGTTCTTTTTCCTGGGCTTCGGAGAAAAAAAACTCGTTGGGTGTAAGAGCGGAGCGCAAAACCGCTTCATCAATGCGTAATTTTGCGCGTAAAACCGCTTCTTCCGGCACGGTATTTTCATTAAGCGCGTCAACGGCGCCGTTCCGTAAAAATTCCAGGACAGCCTGCGAAGGGTTATCCGTAACGGTTATCCCAATTACCGGAATACCGGCTGTTTCCGGCGCCTTTTGCAGGCTGTATAGCACTTGAGCGATTTTTTTTTCCTTGAGATTGTTTACAGCAAAGATAAGAGCCGGTTTTTCCTCGTTGCAATATTTTTTAAGTTCGAATAAAGAATCGCTTCTTCGACAGGAGAATCCTTCTGCATTAAAATAATCCATCCATTGATGAATATGTTTATCGGGTGCGGATAAAAAATATATCTTGGGCATCGCTCTAATACTCTCTTCGTTGTTTCTCGATTCGATCGAACTCTTCAATTAAAACATTCAGTTTTTCATCGCTGAGCAGGGTGGTATTGATGCGGGCATGTTTAAGTTTGAGTAAATCGATTTCCGCCAGATGATACCCTTCCTGAAAATATTCGGTTTTGGTTATGCGATCGCCGTGCGGATCAATCACTTCCGAACCGCCCCAGAACATCAGTCCGTCTTCCACACCCACGCGGTTTACGAAAACAATAAAAGAAGTGGTACTGACGGCCAGGGCCACATTCAGCGTTTCCCAAATGCGGATATTCTGCGGTTTGTCGTCTCCGCCAATGCCGCGGGCGATACCGGCCGACATCACAAAAATTACGGAAGCGCCGTCCTGTGCCAGAATTATACCCGAGGTGGGATGCCACATATCTTCGCAGATCAGCAATCCGAAGCGCCCTAATTTGCTGTCGAATGCGCGAAAACGGTTGCCGGCGCTGAAATAGCGTTTTTCCTCGAACAAACCGTAGGTCGGCAAATAGACCTTTCGATGACGGGTGAGCAGACGGCCGTCTTCGAACCACAAAGCGCTGTTATAGATTTCGAAACGCTCATTCAGTTCCACTGCCCCGATGAGGATACTCACTTTTTTACTCAGCTCCTTCAGCCTGTCAAATCGCCGGTCATCGATGGTCAAAGCCACATCATACACAGCGTCTTTAAGAGAATATCCCGTTATGGAAAGCTCGGGAAAAACCACCACATCCGCACCGTCGGCAATGGCCTTTTCGATGTACTCATAGTGTTTATTCAAATTCTTTTCCACATTGGCCAGTACGTTGCCTACCTGCACGGTAGCAATGCGGATTTTTTGTTTAATTTCAGCCATAGACAAAATCACAATATTGTTGGTGAAACGGAGAAATGGTATGAATTGATGAATTGGTGCGATTGTGCCTGTGATTGGAGTATCGGAGTGATGGAGTAATGAGTCCACTCTAAAAAGTTTGTAGAAATCATTCCGGACTTGTTCCGGAATCCTGCCCCATAAAACATGGGATGCTGAAACAAGTTCAGCATGACTTTTGGCGTCATTCCCACTTTTGGTGTCATTCCGAACTTGTTTCGGAATCCCTTGCCATAAACACAAGATGTTGAAACAAGTTCAGCATGACTTTTGGCGTCATTCCCACTTTTGGCGTCATTCCGGACTTGTTCCGGAATCCCTTGCCATAAACATAAGATGCTGAAACGAGCCTGTCCTGGCGTCAGGCCAGGGTTCAGAATGACATTTTATTCGCAGCACCCTTTTTAGAGTGGATTGAGTAATGGTTTTTATTATCAATCCATCACTCCATTACTCCAACACTCCAATTATCCACTAATTCAACAATTCATTGATTCATCAATTCATTCCATTCCTTTGCCCATTTTTCTTTTTTAGTTATTTACGCCTCTGGTGGGCGCCGGGAAACGGCCGCCCCGATTGATGAACATCGCGTTATTCAAGGAGGAAACCGGCATAACAGGGGCCAGTCCAAGCAGCCCGCCGTAGTCAACCACATCGCCCACTTTTTTACCCGGTACGGGAATCACCCGCACGGCCGTAGTTTTATTATTGCTGATGCCAATGGCACATTCGTCGGCGATCATACCGGCAATAACCGATGCGGGTGTATCGCCCGGAATGGCGATCATATCGAGACCGACACTGCATACGCTGGTCATGGCTTCCAGCTTATCAATGGTGATGTGCCCTTTTTGAGCGGCTTTAATCATACCGTCGTCTTCCGAAACGGGAATAAATGCGCCGCTCATTCCGCCCACATGGGACGAGGCCATCAAACCGCCGCGTTTTACGGAATCGTTCAGAAGCGCCAGCGCTGCCGTTGTTCCCGAAGCGCCCACGTCTTCCAGACCCATCGCTTTTAAAATGTCCGCCACACTGTCGCCCGGCATGGGTGTGGGGGCCAGGGATATATCCACAATGCCAAAAGGTACATTTTGCAAAGCAGCCACGGTACGGCCGATAAATTCTCCGGCCCGGGTTATTTTGAAAGCCATACGCCGGATACGGTCGCTCAGTTCGGCAAAATTCATATTTTGCGGGGCTTCCCGCACGGCCCGTAAAATCACGCCCGGTCCGCTTATGCCTACATTAATCACCACATCGGGTTCGGATACGCCGTGGAATGCCCCGGCGATAAAGGGGTTATCTTCGGGTACATTGGCAAACACCACCAATTTAGCACAGCCGATAGCGTCGCGGTCGGCTGTTTTTTCGGCCGTTTGTTTAACAATCTCGCCCATCAAACGCACGGCGTCCATGTTGATCCCCGCTTTACTGCTGGCCACATTTATGGAAGAACACACATGCTTGGTTTGCGACAACGCTTCCGGGATAGCCTGTATCAGGTTGCGTTCACCCATCGTAAAACCTTTTTGCACCAGTGCCGAAAAACCGCCCAGGTAATCCACCCCCAGCTCGTCGGCGGCTTTGTCCAGTACCTGGGCTATTTCCACATAATCTTCGGCATAAAAGCCGTCGGCGGCGATGGAAACAGGTGTAACCGAAATACGTTTATTGGCGATGGAAATACCGAATTCGGATTCCACTTTACGGGCTGTGGCCACATGTTCCGAAGCCACACGCATGATTTTATCATATATATTTTTTTTGAGACCGGCCAAAGAATCGCTGCTGCAATCTTTAAGGTTAATGCCCATAGTAACCGTGCGGATATCAAAATGCTCCACTTCGGTCATGCGGATGGTTTCGAGAATTTCTTCCAAAGCAATCGGCATGGCTATACCCTGTGCATGGCGTTAAAGATTTCTTCGTGCTGGATAATCACTTTCAGGTCCAGTTTTTCGCCTTCGCGGACAACGGCTTCTTTGATGGCTTCAAAATCCTTACTACAACCGGAAATGTCCACCAGCAGCATAATAGTAAAAAATTCCTGCAATACTTTTTGGGACAAATCGATGATGTCGCATCGGTTTTCGGCCAGTACACCGGTAAGCGCTGCCAGAATACCGATCTGGTTTTTCCCGAAGGCAGTGATAATGATACGATTCCCTTTACCCGGTTGAGGAATCGGCTGTACCTGCTGCGTCCCGGCGGGAACTTCAGTCTCAACACGGTGAACCGCCTGGCGCACCACTTTTTCCACATTTTGCGGGGTTGCCTCGGCGCCCAATTGTTTAAGCGCCTCTTCGGTCAGGCGGCGTATATCCTGTTCGCTTAATTCGGCCATTTTGTTTCCCGGATTTAAAAGTTATCAGTTATCCCCGCCACGGCGGGTTCTTCGCTTCGTTTCGAAAGTTATCAGTTATTAAGTTATTGAATTGGCTGTTAGCTGTTAGCTTTTAGCTATTGGCTATTGGCTTTTGGTTATCAGTTGCTAAATAGCTTTCGGCCTTCAGCTCTCAGCTGTCAGCCTCTAATTCGTAATTCGTAATTGCATGATTCGTGATTTGGTACCCGTTCCCAATTTCCAATTTCCATTTTCTATTCACACGTCACGCGTCACTTACTACTCTGTACTTTGTACTAAGTACTATGTACTTAACGCAAGATAAATCTTGCGATACATTTTTAACTTTCATCCTCCATCCATTCCGGGTCCACATCCATCCGATCCACAATGCCCACAACGGCCGCTTCGATACTAAGAGAGGCCGGATTTTCCGGGTAGATGGCCTGACGCGCTGCATGTCCGTATGCGCAAATCACCGTTTCACCCACGCCGGCGCCCAATACATCGGCGGCGATCACCACATCGGTTAACGGCGCTTTTTTCAGATTGATAGGATGAATGATCAGAAATTTTAAATTGGTAAGATTGTCAATTTTTTTGGTTGACCAGACCGAACCGACCACTTTGCCTAAAAACAAGGTTATCTTCCTTTTGAATATGAGAGGACTCGCCACAATTTTAGAATCTAAGGCTTTTTGTAAACATTTTCAACCAAAAGGCCGCAGGCGTCACCGCTTGTTTGCACCCAGTAGTTCAATAGCCCGTTCCAGTTGAAAATCACGGCCCCGCTCAACATCCTTTTCGGATTGCGGCACCAGAATGTCCGGCGGTAAACCGTTCCAGTCGATATATTGGCCTGTATACGTCAATTGCGCTTTTGTGGGCAGGTGGATAATGATGTGATCGGCAATATAAAAATCTTTCGGCGCCCCGCTGCCTCCCGCAGTAGTATCGCCAATGGTTGTTACTTGCGGCAATTCGCGCATTGTATTGATAAATCCTTCCGCAGCGCTGAAACACACGCCGTTTTGCAGCACCATAACAGGTTTGTCATAATATATCGTCCCGTTTGGCGGTATTGTGTAAGCGGGAAGTTCAACTCCTTCGGCATCCACCCAGATGGGCCCGGGAAAAGGCTGGTGAATAAAATAACCGATCACTTGCGCTGTAATGTAGTCCGAACCGCCGCCGTTGTGCCGCACATCCAAAATTATGCCTTTCGTATTTTTCATTTTTTGCATGATCGGCTGCATTGTCCGGATCCATTTTCCATCGTCTCTGGCAAAAGTGGAAAGATAAATATAGCCGATGGAATCAGCCAGCAGGCCGAACTCGATCTTATCGTCCGCCGTAAGCTTCGGAGCCTGCGCAAAATACGAACGAACGGTTTCCGGATTATAGGAAAAACGATCTTTTAACGCGCGAGGCGGCGTGTACGGTTTAATCATAAAACCGCCGCCGGCGTAAAACCAGACATGCCCGTCCTTCAGTTCGGAGAGATACTCATAAAGTAATTCAAACAAAGCGTCACCCGGATAGCGCGATGCTTTAGCCCGGTAAAGAGGACCCAGACTGTCCATATTTATCTTTTTGAAGGAAAGGAATGGATAGTTGTTTTTGATAACTTTCGTGGTTTTGGATATAACGAATTCCCCGTTAAGGCTTCGAATCGGCGGTTCAATTAAAAGCGTGCAGGCGGAAAAAAACACAACCGTCAATACGATGATCAATTTAGCTGTTTTCATCTTAAAAACGGTATCCAATTTCTAAATTAAGGCGATCTTGCAAAAACCGGAAGTCATCGACCGTAAAAATACCCCAAATACGGGCGCTGTAGCCTATTTGCGCATATAAAGATTTTGTGATTACCACATCCAAACCGATTGAAAACCGGCCGTGCAGCATATTAAACGGATGGGTAAAACCAAAGGGATTGTTTTTCTTTTCGGAAGTATTCTTTGATGCGGGACGGGAAGTAACGGATAACAGCGCCACGGCCAGTTCGCTATCTACTGAAAAGCGCCTGGATAATGAATAGAGCAGCCGGGCAAAAAAGTCCGCCGCAATCACAGAGGCATGAGAGGCGGCCATGTTTTTTTGGGCTATCCTCTGCTGACGGGTTAACACGTCGATTTCACCACCCGGCCCGATATCGAAACGAAAGGGCCGTTCCCATAGCTTTAAATGAACCAGGTTATAGACGTACCACCAGGAAAGCGTAAAATCCATGACTTCCGCGGAGGTGTTTCCATTTGCCATATCCGCTATCTTGTTAAAGGAAAACAGTATCCCCGTTAACCGGGAGCAATCTCGATCTTCCCATTTCAGGCCGTAGGCAAACGAGACGCCGTTGTATTCATTGATGGAAATATACTCGTCCACCAGATTTTGGCCGACCATGCTGCCAGTCAATCCGATTTTACGTATGTTTTCCTGTCCTTTAAGTGTCATCACAAAGCACAAGAAGAAATGCAGAATGATGAAATTTTTACGCATTGAGATAATTCTGGAAATTGATTTAGACGTTTAAAAATCTGAACAAAGGATACTTATAGATTCGCAGCAAATCAAGAAGAATTTACTTCCGGGAAAAGTTTCCCTGATTTTTATCCGCGCCTGCGCCATACAACCCGTGTTGCATTATATATTCATAGATTAAAGGCGGGATAAAGTCATCTACTTTTTTTCCGGAATACAGGTATTCACGGATGCGGCTGGAGGAGATGTTGATAAGCGGATTGTCCAAATGAATAAAATCCGGATAACGACGTTTTACATCCTTGTGTATCCCGTCCCGACGAAAGACCACTATTTTAGCCAACCGACGGATTTCGTCCGGTTCTTTCCATTTATGAAAATCGGCCAGGTTGTCATCACCTATTAAAAAGTACAATTCAGCCGCGGGATATGTTTTTTGCAAGGTACGCAATGTGTCCACCGTGTAAGAAACGTCTTCCCGCTCCAATTCGATCGGATTGACTTCAAAATTTTTATATACGGATACAGCCCGTTGCAGCATTGCTAAACGGTGTTCCGGAGAAGCGATGTCCTGACGTTTATGGAAGGGATGTATACGCACGGGAATAAAAATGACCCGGTCCAGTTGCAGTTTGTCTTTAATCCATTCAGCCAGCTGCAAATGGCCGTAATGAACGGGATCGAAAGTGCCGCCGAACAGCGCCACTTTTTCTTTTTTCCGGGATTCAGAGCTGTCCGGACTCACTGGCCTGTTCCTGAGTTTCTTCTGGCGGAAGCTCTTCCAGGTAGCCATTCACGTCGATGATATACTCGGAGTTGGGAAATTGCTGTTTGAATTTATAGATTTCCAAACGGGCTGCGGAATAATCTTCTTTTTCCATATAAGTTATTATTTTGCCGTACATGGCGTCATCGGCCCATTCGGTATCATAATACCGTTCCAAAACCAGATCGTAATATATGATAGCGGCACGAAATTTACGCATTTTACGATAGATTTCGGCGCTTAAGTATTCCTTTTCGGCCAGTTTGGCGCGCAAGATGGCAATTTTCTTTTCCGCCTCTTCACGCAGCGGGTTTGTGGGATAATCTTCGATAAAATTTTGGAATTCCCGGATGGACTTAATGGTATATTCCTGATCCAGCGATGGCCGCGGTGACAGCTCAAAATAACTTTCTGCCAGACGAAACTGTGCCTGAGGCACCAGGGGGCTGCGGGGCATGCTGTTGATCAGCTTCTCATATTCCGCAGCGGCAATGATGTATTCATCCATCTTAAAATGAGATTCCGCCAGATAGAATTGAGCGCTATCGCTCACCGTGCTGCCCGGATACCGTAAAACAATCACCGTAAATTCGTTTGCCGCCTCATAATAATCTTCGTCATTGAACATTTCCAGGGCATAATGGAAATACTGTGTTGCCGTCCAGTCCGGTTGAGGTCTCGTACCGGCGCATCCGTAAATCAGAATAAAAAGTAACAGAATTTTTATAAAATTTTTAATCAAGAATAACTCCTTTTATACCGCTTTTGATTTTGTTTGATTTAACCCAGAACCGTCTTTCTTAGCATAATACTCTGCAATGGCATAAAAGTTCGTCCTGCAAAATCTTAATTTGTACGCATGATAAAAAACAAATAGATCAGCGTAACCGCCGACAGAATAACCACAGCCGGTTCAAGGTAAATTGTCCAGCCGGATGATGCGTTGAGCCGACCCCGTAAAAAACGGTAACGGCTTTTGAGCGACTCTTCATACAACTGTTCGTTCACTGAATCTTGATATAAATATTGTACGGTAAAGGGGTTTATTTGTTTTTGTCTGATCCAACCGTTCAGTTGTACA
Source organism: Caldithrix abyssi (assembly GCA_011369465.1). GTDB lineage: Bacteria > Calditrichota > Calditrichia > Calditrichales > Calditrichaceae > DRQG01. The sequence goes on along the minus strand of DRQG01000142.1, from coordinate 38,193 downwards.
TCAATTCTGCGCAGATATTCCCCTCCAAAACCCAGTATATTGGGCGTCGTCTCATTAAAGGCCACCTCAACGTCAAAATTCTCAACAATCAAACGAGTCTGTGCCGAATCCACGTTCACCTGCCAGTCATTTTTTTCACAGGCCCGGTAAAATACGCTTTGTAAAAATACGTTGTTTTCCGGAGGAATCGTTCCGGCCTCGAAACTGATTTGACGAGCCGATTGGGATGAGACGCGTAACAGCGAATCAAAAACTGAATATATCCTTTTTTCGACGATTTCCTGATTGGTCGGGGGAATTTGGCCGTATCCCTGCCGCAAAAGCAAACATACGATTCCCCAAAGGGCTGTACGTAAAATCACGGCGCTAAAATTAGCCATAGTTTATTTTTATTGCAAGTATTTATAGCCACGGCAAAATCTCTCAATACCCACTCCACAAGCAACCATAGTTTTCCTTATCTACAGATTTTGCCGGAGCCTGAGAGGGCTGGTTTATTTATATCGGACATCAAGAAATCAAATTATGACAGAAAGACCTCCCTGCCGGTATCGGCAGACTCGTACAGCGCATCTATAATGCGGGTAATGTAATAGGCGTCCATGGCGGATGACATATTTTTTTCTACCCCTTCCAACACACGGTAAAAATGAGATATTTCATTCCGGTAGGCCTGTTTATAACGATCCTTATTGGTTTCGGTAATCATTGGCGTTACATTGACCAAATTGTTGTGCAGCTCCTTATTTATGCGCAATGGATTCAGATATGCGGCCCCTTTTTTACCGAAGATATGCGTATAAATCATATCATGATCCATGTGCATCCGCCAGCTCACCTCGATGGTAACGCTCATTCCCGATTCCGTTTGCAGAACCGCCAGCGCAGCATCTTCCACCTCGAGGTTGGGATTAATCGTATAATCGTACATTCGTACCGATTTTATTTTCGGTAAGCCGGTCAAAAACATAGCCAGATCAATCAGTTGAGACCCCAAATCAATCATCACACCGCCGCCGGCCTGCTGTTTTTTGGTCTGCCAGTCGCGCAGAGAACCGCGATCCCATTTTTTCAGCCAGCCGGCCTTGATATAAAAAATTTCTCCCAGTTCATCCTTTTCGATAAATTCCCGTAATATTTGTACATCATCGCGAAAACGGTTTTGCATACCAACCATTACCGTCAAATTTTTCTCTTCCGCCAGTTTAGCCAGCCGCAAGGCGTCGTCCGCTTTGAGTGCAATCGGTTTTTCTACAAACACATTTATATCGTTTTGCAGGGCCAGATAGCTCATAGGAAAATGATAATGACTGTTTGCGCAAATGTGCACGGCGTCCAGTTCCTCTTTCTCAATCATATTGTCCACCTGTTCATACCAGCGCGGAATATTGAATTTTTTCGTAAGTACATTGGCCTTGCTTTCATCCACATCGCATACGGCCGTCAGATCGATTTCATCCATTTTTTTAAGAATGGGCAGATGAACAATCTGGGCAATGCTTCCCAATCCTACCACGGCTACCTTAAATTTTCCCATGACTACTCCCTGATATAGGCTCTAAAATTAACCGAATTAAGAACGTTTACCGCTGTTTGGGCTTCCTTTACATTTGAAAAAGAGAGTCTGAATACGCCGCCTTCTTTTTCACGTATTTTCAGGAGTTCGATATCGCGGATGTCTATATCCTTATCGGCTAAGGCGTTGGATATTTTAGAAATAACCCCAACCTGATCCGTCACATAGACCAGCACATCCACCAACGGGGATAAAAATCCTTTATTCTTTTTAGGCAGACGTTCGCGATAGCTGTTCGCCCTTTCGAAATCTTTTTCCAGATTATCCAAATTTAAATCAGATTGCTCCAAAATAGCAATAAAATCCTTTAAAACCTCGGCAATATTTTCTTTATTGGAATCGATAATATCACTCCAGATATCAAACGGGCTGGAGGCGATACGGGTTAAATCACGGAAACCGCCTGCCGCCAGCTCAAAATAAGGCAGTTGTTCATTTTCCTTTTGTCCGATTAAATTAACCAAAGCTACAGCAATAATCTGCGGTAAGTGGCTTATGGCGGCCATAATGCGATCATGCGCCACCGCATCCAGAAGTAAAGCGCGGGCTTTAATACTTTCCAGAAGCGGAAGCAGCTTGCCTTCCGCCAGCGTTTTGTTGTACTCGTTGATATTCGTAAGAATGTAAATGGCATTTTCGTACAGGAGGGGATTGGAAGCTTTTAACCCGCTTTTTTCGGCACCGGTCATAGGATGGCCGCCGATATAAGTGCCGCTGAAATCAATGGTCTGAACCAATCGAACCAGTTCGGTCTTGGTACTGCCTGTATCCGTAACTACCGTATCTTTTTTAATAACACCGTTTAATTCTTTGATTTGCCGGGAAATCGTTTTTAGGGGCGTGCATAAAAAAATAACATCCGCGTCGGCACATCCGGCGGGCCAATGCTCAATGCTCTGATCGATTAATCCCATTTGGCGCGCTTCGGTAAGAACGGGCGCAAGATCGTAACCGTAAATCCGTACATCCGGCCGGTTTTGCCGAAGGGCCATAGCCAGAGACCCGCCCATCAGTCCTAAACCGGAAATCACTATTTTCATAGATTGACCTACGAGATATCTCTGGGTTGCGGTGCTTTACGACCGACTACTTCTGCAATGACACGAATCTGATTCATCAATTCCGCAAATTGATCCGGATAGAGCGATTGAGCGCCGTCGGATTTGGCGTTTTCCGGATCGTGATGGACTTCGATCATAATACCATCCGCGCCGGCGGCAATGGAAGCGCGGGCCATAGGCGCCACTTTATTGCGCAAACCGGTACCGTGGGAAGGATCGGAAAAAACCGGCAAATGGCTCAGTTTTTGAACCACCGGAATCGCGCTTACATCCAGTGTATTGCGTGTGTACGTCTCAAAGGTGCGGATACCCCGCTCACAGAGGATGACATCCGTGTTGCCACCGGAAAGGATATATTCGGCCGACATCAACCATTCCTCAATAGTGGCCGAGATACCCCGCTTCAAAAAAACCGGTTTGCGTATTTTACCCAGAGCACGGATAAAAGAGAAATTCTGCATATTTCGTGCGCCCACCTGTAAAATATCCGCATAGTCGCTTACCAGGGGTATTTGGTCTTTGTCCATTACCTCGGTAATCACCAGCATGTTATATTTATCTGCCGCCTCACGAAGAATTTTTAAACCTTCTTCACCCAAACCCTGAAAAGAATAGGGCGAAGTGCGCGGTTTAAATGCGCCGCCGCGTAATAAGTTAACCCCGGTTTTGGCCACCTGCTCGGCAATGATAAAAGTTTGATCCCTTGACTCAACCGAACAGGGTCCGGCAATAACCTCTATCCGATTGCCACCTATCTCTACGTCCTTGATCCTGATCACCGTATTGTTATGTTTAAATTCCCGGCTAACCAGCTTATATGGCGCCGTAATCCGGTAGGCGTCCGCTACGCCGGGCAAAACCTTCATGTCCCGCGGATCGATAATACTGGCATTACCGATCACGCCCAGGAGTGTATGATCGACCCCTGTAGATCGATGTACGTTGAGACCGACTTCGTCCAGACGTTCGATTACATGTTCTATCTGCTCTTCGCTGGCATCTTTTTCCATAATGATTACCATAACCGCATCCCCTCTATGTTAAATCACGCATTTATAATTAAACTGTCAATTTATCTATTCTTTGTACTTCATACAACCGTTATTTACTGTGTCCGTCCAAATATGTTTGTAAAATATGCACCGCCGCAATCTGGTCGATTTTGTCGCGATGTTTACTGGGTTTTTTACCCACATTTTGCAGGGTTTTTTGGGCCATAACGGTTGTCAACCTCTCATCCACTTCGATAATGGTCCAACCCGTATGTTTTTTCAACTCATCCGCTATGGCTTTTATTTCTTCGGTTTTATCGGAATGACCGCCGCGCAATGTGTATGGCAAACCGATTACAAAGGTAGATGTTTGATGTTCTTCCGCCAGTTTCCCCATATCGGCGATAAGCTGCTCAATATTTTTCCAGGCCAGTGTTTTCAGGGGATGAGCCAGAAAACCCAGCGCATCGCTTATAGCCACACCTATTCTCTTTTCGCCGATATCCAGCGCTATTATTTTTTCCATAAATATTGTGTGTAATTTAAAATGGTCGTAAAGAATAGCCAAACTACTATTATGTTACCGTGAATAGTATCACTATATCCAAAAAAAATACATAAAATTGAAAATTCTTGCTTTTTATTAAAAATGATTACCCAAAACGAATCAATCCGTATTAAACATTGCGCATGGCGGGATTAGGGTAACAGGGAAAGAAAGACCGATACATTCGCAGATATACTATATTTCTATGATTATCCAGAGAAGGTATTATTTTTCTTCCGGTATGGACTCCTTTAAAACATCTTTTAACAATTTTCCGGCTTTAAAATGGGTTTTACGACGGGCGGGAACATAAATGATTTCACCTGTGCGTGGATTTCTTGCTTTAGGTTTTGGTTTGGTCTTTTTAACTTCAAATACACCAAAATCACGAATTTCGATACGTACTTCCGGATCCGCTTCGCTCAATATTTTTCTTAGCACAGTGAATACGGCATCGACAAATCTTTCTGCAGTGTAGATTTTTTCGTTCAGTTCTTGTGCGGTACGCTTGGCAACGTCCTTTTTGGTAACCGTTCTCATTCGCCTTTCCTCCCAAACAACCTAACTAACATAAATTGTCGGATATACATACATTAGTGATTAAAAATAAAATATCGCTTCCAACAAATCAAGTGAAAGTTTATTTAATTATCAAATTTTATTGAAGTTATACCATCCTTTATTTATTCGAAACGTATTCTGCTTTTTCGGACAAAAAAAGTTGAACTTTATTTTTTTGTACGGCTTCTGTCTTCCGGGCCAGTAAATTGTGCGCTATTTTGCATCATTCCGGATCAATCCCATACTTAAAATGAAGGGTGCAGAATAACACCCGGATTGATTCTACTTAAGCATTTTCTTTAACTCATCCAATTTTTGCAGAGCCTGCAAAGGCGTCAGATTGTTGATATCCATCTCTTCCAGTTTCTTTTTTAGTTTGCCCGACTCCTGATCGGGAAAAAGCGAAAGTTGATTCGCATCCACGTTGCGTCCGCTCTGCCGTTCGGCCAGACGGGGTTTTAAAGAATTCGGCGTCAATTCATTTGCTTCCAGATTGGCCAGAATTTCCCGGGCCCGTTCGATCAATTCGGCGGGTAAACCGGCCATCTGGGCCACATAGATGCCGTACGAATTATCCGTTCCGCCGGGAACGATACGCCGCAAAAATATGACCTGGTCTTCCCACTCTTCCACCGCTACGTTATAATTTTTTATGCGCGGGTAAAGCACAGCCAGTTCGGTCAGTTCGTGATAATGGGTGGCAAAGAGGGTTTTGGAACGCAGTCTGTCCTGATTGTGAATATATTCGGCCACAGACCAGGCGATGGACAGGCCGTCAAAGGTGCTGGTGCCGCGCCCGATTTCATCCAGTAAAATTAAACTGCGATTGGTGGCGTTGTTGAGAATGTTGGCCGTTTCATTCATTTCCACCAAAAACGTGCTTTCGCCCAGCGCCAGATTGTCGCTGGCGCCCACACGGGTAAAAATCCGATCCACAATACCGATGGAAGCGCTGAGCGCCGGAACATACGAGCCGATCTGAGCCATCAACACAATGAGCCCGACCTGCCGCAGAAAGGTGGATTTACCGGCCATATTGGGTCCGGTAATGATCCAGATCTGTTCGGAATCGGGGTCCAGGTGGACATCGTTGGCAATAAAATCCTCACCGGGCGGCAGATTTTTTTCCACTACGGGATGCCGTCCTTCGGTGATGGTTAATACTTGGCTGTCGTTTATTTCCGGCCGGACGTAATTATTCTCATGGGCGGCTACAGCCAAACTCAGGTAGCAGTCCAGTTCGGCGATCCGTTTGCTGTTTTTCTGGATGGCTAAAACGTAATCGCCCACCTTTTGACGAATAGTCTGAAATATCTCATATTCAAGCCGGTTGATTTTTTCTTCCGCGCCGAGGATTTTGTCTTCCCATTCCTTTAGTTCCGGCGTAATATAGCGTTCGGCGTTTACCAGAGTCTGTTTGCGTATAAAATAATCCGGAACGCGGTCTTTATGCACATTGGTTACCTCCAGATAGTAACCGAACACTTTGTTATAGTTAATTTTCAGCGAAGTAATACCCGTTTTAGCCCGTTCTTCTTCCTGGTAACGCAGCAGCCAGTCTTTGCCCTCTTCGGATATTTTGCGCAGTTCGTCCAGCTCGGTGTTAAAACCGCTGCGTACAATGCCCCCTTCCTGGATGGTTTGAGGCGGGTTCTCGACGATGGCTTCCGTAATCAACTTGGTTAGCTCGCTCAAAGGGTCCAGTTCGAGGAAAGTTTGCATCAGATTGGTCAGACCACTGTCCTCGATGATTTTGCGTACCGGGAGGATTACCTCCAGCGAATGCTTCAAAGCCAACAATTCGCGGGCATTAGCGCGGCCGGTAACAATTTTGCCCAAAAGGCGTTCCATATCGGAGATGCCTTTCAAATCGCGGTGCAGATCCTTCCGTACTTCGTTATTTTCGAATAACTCACTTACGATGTCCAACCGCTTCTCAATTTCTTCTTTTTCCAGAAGAGGCTGCTGCAGCCATTGCTTAAAAGTACGGGCGCCCATCGGTGTTGCGGTATAATCCAATACAGTGAGCAAAGTGGCGCTCTGTCCGCCGCCGCTTAAAGATTCGGCAATTTCCAGGTTGCGGCGGCTGCTCTCATCCAGCACCATAAAACGCGATAAATTAAGCACTTGCAGATGCACAAAATGGGGCAGGCGGGTTTTGTAGTTTTCCTGCAGATAATGCACAATGGCCCCGGCGGCCTGCACGCCTACGCTTAAATCATCGCAGCCAAAGCCTTTTAAGGAATGGGTACCGAAATGACGCAGAAGCTGTTCGTAGGCATAATCGCGGCTAAAAACCCAGTCATCCCGTTTGGTCAGGATGGTATTCAGATGATTGCGCACCTTCTGTTCCAGCGTGTCGTGCAGCTGCGCGGGCACCAATATCTCTTTGGGTTGATAGCGGATGAGCTGCTCCAGCAGTACATCTTCCCCGATTTCGGCGGTTTGAAAAGAACCGGTGGATACGTCGGCCACGGCCAGTCCGCAGCGGTTGCCGTCGCAAACCACAGCGGCCAAAAAATTGTTGGAGCGGCTGTCCAGCAGTTTATCGGAAAGGGTTGCGCCGGGTGAAGCGATTTCCACCACTTCCCTTTTCACGACGCCTTTGGCCAGCTTGGGGTCTTCCACCTGTTCGCAGATGGCCACCCGTAAACCGGCATTGAGCAGTTTGGGCAGATAGTTATCCAAGGCGTGGTAGGGAAAACCGGCCAAAGGCACATCCGCCGACTTACCATGCGCGCGCTTGGTCAGGGCAATACCCAGCGTTTTGGATATCACCTTGGCGTCTTCGTAAAATGTCTCGTAAAAATCACCCATTCGATAGAGCAGAATAACGTCCTGATAATCCGCTTTGATATTCAGGTACTGCTCCATCAGCGGGGTTGCAGCTTTTTTCTTCATTAATATACAGGATTAAATTTTAAGCGGTTTGATGGGTAAACTGAAATAGAAGGTACTGCCTTTTCCGGGTTCGCTTTCCAGCCAGACCTCGCCCTTATGCAGAGAAATAATTTCCTTGCAAATGGCCAGCCCCAGTCCGGTTCCTTTTAACGAGGCGTCTTTACCCGCCTCGGTTTGTTCGTATTTATTAAACACCTTGTCCTGTTCGTCGTAAGGGATACCCACACCGGAATCTTTGACCGCCACGTGCACGGCCATCGATTCTTCGCTGGTCAGTTCATTGTATTCTTTAACCAGCTTGCTGCGAATTTCCACCTTACCGCCTTTATCGGTAAACTTTATAGCATTGCTGATATAATTTGAAAGCACCTGTTCGATACGCATTTTATCAAATTCCATCAAGGCAATGTTCGGATCAAGGTCGATGGACATCTCAATATCCTTTTTTTGCGCCAGAACCAGATTGTGTTCGTAAACAGCCTCTATCACCGAATTGAGGGAATGGGTTTCCATTTCCAGATCAAATTTACCCGCTTCCATTTTGGAGGCGGTCATAAAATTATCGATCAGTTTGAGCACCTTATCCACATTTTCCTTGGCGATAAACAGCAAATCGGACTGTTCTTCCGATATCTGCCCCACAACCTGGTTGCGCACAATGTCGATATAGCCCTGAATGATGTTGAGAGGCGACCGCAGATCGTGGACAATCATGGAATTAAAATCGGCCTTCAAACGTTCGATACGCCGCTGCGGACGCATATCCGAGAGCACGCCTAAAAATCCGACCTTTTTGGTCTGTTGATAATAATCCGTCAAATAAATTTTAAAGGGGATGTAGGTATTGTCATTGGCCAGTAATTCGATTTCGATGCCTTCTTTGGCGTTCTTTTTTTCGTCTTTCCCGCTTTTGATCATCTGCAATACGCCTTTTTCGAAATCGTTGCGGGTTTTATTGGAACACAGATCAAAAATATTCTGCTGCAGCAAACTTTCGCTACGTTCGTATTTAAGCATATTGCTCAGGCTTTTATTAACATAGATGATACTGCCGTTAAAATCGCAGGTAACCAGACCCATGGTCATCGTTTCTGCCAGTAAGCGGTATTTGAGCTCCGAAGATTTCAGATTTTCGTACAAGGAGGCGTTTTCCAGCGCCACGGCAGCCTGATTGGCAAAATATTCGATGCTGCGTACCTTCTCCTCGGTTGGTCGTACCCGCTCCACCGGATCGTTTACCGCAATATAGCCCAGTTCCCTTCCCCGGCTTTGGATGGGTACCAGAATCCAGTCCTCATCGTCCCATTCTTTGCCTATGGAACGCTGGAACCGTTTTTGATCCGCCGGGGTAATCGCCCCGTCGCCTTTTTCATGATCGTAAAAGCAGGAATTGCTTATTTTGTAACAATGGTCTTTCAGAGCCAGATAGAGCGAATCCGGATAGGTCTGTTTAAGAAGTTCGAATTCCGATTCCTTCAGGCCCAGAGCGCACACATTTTCGTAGCGGGCGTTGTACAGGTTGCGCCGTTCCACCAGCACAATATTCCATCCCAGTGTACGGCGGATAGCTTTGCCGATTTTTTTAAGCAAATCCTCAATATCATTTTCCAGGGTGAGCTCTTTACTCAGATCAAAGATGCGGTCCAGCTGTTTGATGGTAACCTGCGCCTGGCGGACCACCCGGCTTTCGATAAGCGCGCTGGTCGCTCTCTGGATCATTTGTTCCGAACGGTGGATATCGCTGCGGGTAAAACGTTTAAGCCCGTTTTGAGCGCCGACCAGGAAAAAGCCTTTTATTTCGTTACCGACCTTTACCGTAAAAATAAGCAATGAGTTATATGTTTTCCCGGCCAGTTCGGCCATAGCCTGCAAATCTTTACGGGGCTTTTCCGACAGATTATAGTGTACGCTCATTTTTCGCGATTCCAGAAATTGCTCGAAAGTGGGATAATCTTTCAGCATCAGAACCGGCGGTTTTTCATCTTCGAAAATGTTTTCATCTTTGTCGCTGCGGTAACAGTACTGCGGATAAAGAAAACGGAATCCTTCATTATAATTAAAATAGATACAGACATCCGCCCGCAATGTGCTTAACAGCTGTTGGCTGAGGTAATTTGAAATTTCGTCCTCATTTAAGCGCAAAAAAAGATGTTTTACGGCCGAGGTATCTTCCCGGGTAACCGGCGTTTGAGCAAAAATGCTGCGGATTTGCAGCACCCGTGAAGACAGTGCGGTACAAAGCTGCGAAATTTCATCTATTTTTTCTTTGTTAAAATCTTTTTCATCGCCGATGCCGGCAATAATAAAACCGATCTGCTTGCCCATGGCCTGCAGCGGAAACTGATAGAAAGCCACACCCTGCAAACCGATGGTGGAAAACAATTCCAAAATATAGTGATCGACAATGCGGCCGGTTTCCAGTTTGGGATTGGCGAAAAAATATTTTTGCCAGATTTTAAGCTCAAATATGGTGCTGAGTTTTTGTTGAATTTTTGTATCCGGCGTTAGAAAACTTTTGTAATCGTATTCCTTAGTTTTGTTATTGAAAACCAGAGTGAGCAGGGCCTGTACACCGTATGTGTTTAAAATATAGTCATCCACCAGATCGCAGGCGCGTATCACCTCGCGCGTCTGGATGAGCTGAAACTCCAATTCGTTTAAGGCCCGCAAACGACGCAGTTTGTCTTCATATTGTAAAATGCGGCGGCGATTGGCCAAATGGGAACGTATTTTCAGTTTCAGATCGGGGAGCTTAGGCATCGTGTCCAGCACATCGCTGATGCCGTCCTTTTCGATTTCGTAACGCTCGAATAATTCCACATCGGGTATCAGGGCAATAATGGGTATGTTTTGCCCAAAGGGGCTGCTCTTAATCTTGCGGATAACCTGTTTGGAATGCGTCGTAAGAGCGTCACCCCAGAGGATAATATCCGGTTTCATGCTTTTGGCCAGGCTAAACGTATTTTCGGCATTGTTGGCCATAATCACGGCGTAATCATTTTCGTGCAGATAATTGAAGATTTTTTCCTGAATAAGCGCATTGCGGTGCAGGAGCAAAACTTTTTCTTTGTAGATCATAGTTGTAATCTAAGTAAAATTAGGTAACCGATAAATTTTAATTAAGAACATCTTTAGTGTATGGTTTGATCCGAAACGTTTTTATAATAGATCGAAGCAATCCCGTCCAAACTTAAATAATAATCCACTTTATCGATGGAAGACGTATGCTCGGCTATTTTTCCGGCCAACCCGCCGGTGGCGATCACCGTGCTTTCCCCGCCCAGCTCTTCCTTTATTTCTGTGATCAATCCTTCCACCAGATGCACCGATCCGCGCATGATGCCGCTTTGTATGCTTTCCTCGGTGGTTCGGCCGATAACATTGACGGGAAAGCGGCTGTCCACGCGGGGCAATTTGGCCGTTTTCTGATGTAAGGCGTCAAAAGAGGACTGAATACCCGGAGCAATGGCTCCGCCCAGATATTCTCCCGCCGCATTGATACAATCAAAGGTGGTTGCCGTTCCGAAATCAATGATAATAAGCGGCCGGCCGTATTTTTCGATCCCGGCCACGGCGTTGCACAAGCGGTCGGCGCCAATGGCTTTCGGTTCCAGATATTTGAGCCCCATATCCAGCTTTAAACCGGAGTGAATAATCAATGCCTTGTTGTTCAGATAGCGCTTGCTCATCATTTGATAGATGGGCGTCAGATCAGGAACCACAGAGGAGATGCATACGCCGTCAACAGCTGCAGGATCAAACTGCCGCTGTTCAAACAGATAAAGCAGCATAGCGCCTATCTCATCTTCCGTCCGGGTCAGATCGGACATAATCCGCCAGTGGTACAGCAGTTCCCGGCCCTTAAAAATCCCCACAACCGTATGCGTGTTTCCAATGTCGATAGCAACTAACATAATTACCCGTTTATAATTTCCCCGGCTAATAATTCCTTCCGGTTTCCTGCTTCGTCTTCATATATCAGATGGCCTTCGGCGTTCACATCCATAAACCGGCCGCGCTCTTCGCCCTGCATGGTACGGATAAGAATATCCTGTCCAAGCTGTTGGTTGTACTTTTTCCAGTGCTCTGCCACATCGGCATAATCGGTGCGTTCCAGCCGTTCATAAGCTTGTTCAAAATCGTATAAAAAATGGGTGAAAAATCGGCTTACATCCACATGTTTACCGGTTTCAATCCGGATCGATGTGGCCGTATCACGTATTTCCTGCGGCATATTGTCCCGTTGAAAATTGAGATTTATGCCTATCCCGATCACCAGCGCTTCCACCGCTTTGCCTTTCAGAAGCGATTCGGTCAAAATGCCGGCCAGTTTTTTAGAGCCGACCATCAAATCATTAGGCCATTTTAAACGCATATCCAGCGGTTCATAACCGTATTTTTTAAGAAAGTCGCGGGTAGATTCCAGTAAAATTACCGATACGGCAAGGGTGATGCGTTGAACAAGTTCTATGTTTTGTTTTGGTCGCACAATAACACTGATAAGCAGGTTTTCGCCGGGTGAAGCGTACCAGTTCCGTTCAAAGCGTCCCCGACCGGCGGTTTGGAAGGCCGCGCAAACCACCGTACCCTCTGGCACCCCGTCACGGGCCAGCTGCATGGCGTATTTATTGGTAGAATCGATTTCTTCCAGTAAAAACAGATTTCGCCCGAACAGAGTTGTTTTTAAATGCCGCGCTATTTTCTTCCTGTCCAGCATAAAAAACCTTATCAATTTCAGATAAAACAGTAATTTAATATAAATCAGACAAATTACAAGCCTTAATGGAACGAAAATAGAAGCAGCGTTTTGCTGAATATAATGCCCCATTTTTTCTGAAACGTAGGAGCCGGAATGGATATTTCGTTAAAGCACAAAACGCCAGATCAGCTTGGTGAGGATGGTGGTATCGGTAAGTTTTATCGTATGTCTCCGGGTATCGATGGCCTGATCTACCACAAAATAGAAATTTGTTCCCGGAGTGGGTATCCAGTTGATGCGGAAGTTGATCAGCGCGGTTTCCTCTTCGTCATTCCACTGGCCGAACACAGCGCCGAACAAATCGGGAGTAATGGCCATATCCATTCTGCCGCCGAATTCATTCACCGCAAAACTGCCGGCGGGCAGATGAATGAAGTTTTGGGTATAGTCCAGTTTAAAACTGAGGTGTTTATTGAGCTGCACCGTGCTGCGTATAAACCATTCCGTGCGTGTGCCATCGTAAAAATCACCCCATTGATAAAAAAGAAAAGCCGAAACCGGACGCCCGTCAAAGGTTTCGAATTGCAATTCATAACGAGTGAACCAATACTCACCTTTGGGAATAACGATACCATCGTGGATTTCGAAATCCTCGGTTAAGTTTTCCGCCCGGCGCTGGATATTTGCCTCGAAAAACTCACCGCTTTTGGTGGTAAAACCCAGGGGGCGGAATTCCGACCACAGGGATTGCAATTCGTGCGTGCTGTCATTGATGTAGTAGTTAAAATCAAAGGGCTTAAAGACAAATTTTTGAATAAAAGGTAAAAATTTGGGACGGGGCTTAATGCGCAAATCCATCATGATCATTTGATAATTTTCACGGCGCAGGAAGCCGACCTCCGGGTTAAAGCTTTCTTCGGCTCTGTCCCAAATGGCTGAAAAATCGATAAAGTCGTTGGGAAAATCCAGAAAAATACGATGAGCCAGCCCCGTTTTTTTATCGCGGTCGGATGTATAACTTTGCGCCAGGGCGCCGCCGACCATAAAGGTTTTATCGCCAAACAGATTGGAAGACGAATAGAGAAAGTCGCCGCCGTACACCGTGTTGATTCGCCCCGGTTCCCATTTATTTACGCCCATAAATCCAATGGTGGACTGCTTCCAGATATCCCGCTTCCAGCGCAGCACCGTATAATTTGTTGACGGGATGGTATCCTGCGCACTTGCTGTTTGAATGCTCATTCCGCCCAGCGTATTCATACCTTCTTTGCCGATCACCCGTGCGCCTCCAATAATAGGAATGGTAGAGTGATCCGGCGCCAAACCGATTCGCCGGCTGTAAAACGGTTGAATACTGCGTCCTAAGCCAAAATCAAAATAACTTTTTCCTTCCAGAAAAAACTCTCTCTTTTCGGGATAGTAGAGCGAAAAGCGGGTCAGGTTTACCTGCAGACGGTCGGATTCCACCTGCGCAAAATCGGTGTTTAGGGTTAAATTCAGTTTAAGCGTGGGCGTTATCAAATAGTTCACATCACCGCCAAGATTGTAAACGCCGGTATTTCCCGCGTCCGGTTTATGTTCTGTGCCGGCCAGGCCGTACGGTTTAATTTCCACCAATGTAACGCTGCTGACGCCTTCGATACCTTCGAGAATGCCGGCGCGGGCTACCTGTTCCAGCTCCGAATCGCGCGACCAGCCTTGCCAGAGCACCTGTTCGCGTTTACGACGGATATTTCTTTCGAAATTAATACCCCAGACCTGTTTTTTTCCGGTGCCAAATTTTAAAGTGGAAAAGGGAATGACAAATTCGGCGAACCAGCCCTCGCCGGTCAATGTGGTTTTGACATTCCACACCCCGTCCCAGGAGCGGTTAAACTGCTGTCCGTTGTTCTGCACAAGGGCGTCAAAGCGGGCGCCGTTGGGGTTGGTAACAAACAAATAACCGTTGCGTTTATCGTGGTAGGTATCGATGATGATTTCGAAATTGTCCTCGGTGTCGTAATCGAAATCCCGTTTCATCTTTTGGGCCACAATCTTTTCCGGCTGGCTGTCGTAACACCAGACGGCAAAATACAAATTATCAGTGTCGTAAACCGCTGCTACCTGGGTACGTTCGGTTGCCGGCTGGTTTTCATTTAATTCGCGTTGTGTAAAATTGCTTATACGCGGCGCATTTTGCCATACGGATTCGGAAAGATGTCCGTCAACATCGATGGATTCGGTAGTGAAAACCGCCCTCAGTATATGGGGTTCGGAAACCTGGGCCGCTGAGAAAACCGAAAACACACCGATGAATAAGAAAATCCATGGAAGGAACATCTGCTTTTTCATTTCCACTCAACTCCGACTTAATTTGATGTTATCCGTTCAAGTTCGTCTTTTCCCCCCTTCTTTTACCGTACTTTTATTCCCCCATCTCTATCTTAAAATCATCAAACGATGTGGCAGCATCCGCTTTTGTCCACAAGCCTGCGCCGCCCGCCTCATCAAACGTATCGTCTTTTACCGCCAGATATTTTTTACCGTTCAGGTAGCCCTCGATGTTTTTGCCCCTCTGGACGATTTTCATCGTATGCCAGATATGGGCGGGCAGTTTGAGCCGGGCGCTGGCCAGCATGCGTCGGGCGCCGTCCTTAACATAGTAGATGCGAAAATTGTTTTCCAGGGGATTGTAACGGGCGATGTAGTAATTATCCCTGTCTTTAGCCCGCCAGATTACGCCGCCGCCCTGGTCTTCTTCACCGCTGTTGGCTTTAAAATGCACGGTAATGGCGCCGTTCAAGAAACGAACGCGTTCTGTCCAGCATAGATTGAACGTTCCGCCGAAGGTGTGGTTGGGACTGGTTAAGGCCAACGCTTGACTTCCCGACGGCGCCGTTGTATCGCGTACCACCTGCCAGGTGGCCAGAGGGCCGCGTTGGTTGGTGGCTTCCACTTTCCACCCGGCCGGAATTTTTCCTGCGCTAATGTTTTCGAAATTCAGATAAAGTTGAGTCGTCTTTATTGGCGCTTGTTCCTGTGCATTTAGTAAAACGGCTGTAAACAACGCGCCCGCCAGAGCTAAAATCAATATATGCTTCATACCGCCTCCTTCTGTACATTATCAACTACTTCTATGGCGTCAAACGGACATTCCTGTACACACTCCATACAGCCAATGCACTTTCCCTCAACGGGTTGCGGATAAGCCATCTGCCGATCCATTTCTATGGCCTCTTCCGGGCATACGTCAAAACAGATGCCGCAGCCCGTACAATTTTCCTCTATCAGTTGCCAATTCCAGTCCATTTTTTCCTCATACTATTTCATCCGCACCTTGCCACCACTTATCTACATCGAACCCTGAGCCCGTCGAAGGGTGAGCTCTGCTGAAGAGAACTATCGGCTTCGATAAGCTCAGCCTCCGGATCCAGAGTTTACCGAAAAGGACTACCAACTTCGACAGGCGTTGTATTGAGCCTGCCGAAATGCTCAGCCTCCGAAACCGGTTCCACAACCTTTACAATTCATCCTTCATCGGTTTATAATGTTTCATAGCCTGTACAAATCCCCAAATAAAAACGGCAATCAACAGGGGGAAACATACATAAAAAGTGATCTGCGCCAGCTCCAGTCCGTGCGGATTGGCATTGGAGCGCAGATATGTTTTGATAAAAGTCCAAAAAGCGCTGGGATGCTGCTGCAGATATTCCCCGCTGGCCGCTTCCATCACAAAAGAGAAACCGAATATGTTGATTAAGTTGGCCGCAAACATCAGCCACAGCGAGGCCGGAAAATTTTTATTTTCCGGTCTATGCCCGTTGTAAAAAAGGCGCACAACCAGGGCAATGGCAAACAAAACAGTGGCAAGGGGTCCAAACGGCACCGCCACCTTGATATCGGCCATGATATCAGGATTAAGCACAACAAAGCCAACCAGCACCACAACAGCCAGAAAAAAATCCACCAGAAAAACGGTGAAGATATCCCACAACTCAACGGAAACGCGCAAGGTGAGATGTTCCCGTAAGGAACGGTAATAGGGCTGGATAAGAGCCAGTCCTAAGGCCAGCAAACCCAGCAGAATAGAAATATTCAGTAAGGTTTGCAGTGTCCAAACTTCCAGAGCTTTTGAAATTTCGTGCATTTTGAATCGTCTCCTTTATACCGTTTTCTTCAAATGCGCAGCTATTTTCTTTGCAGTCGAATCACAAAGGTAGTTCCTTTACCGATCTCGCTTTCTACGGTAATATTCCCCTCCTGCATTTCCATAGCCCAGCGGGCAATGGCCAGTCCCAGTCCGCTGCCGCCCTTTTCCCGCGAGCGTCCTTTATCCACACGATAAAAACGTTCGAAAATCCGTTCCAAATGCGGCGGCGCAATCCCCGTTCCCTGATCGCTCACCCGGATGCAGGCCGTATTGTTTTCCCCGCCCAAAAGATGTACCCGGATCACGCTGCCCGGCGGAGAATACTTGATGGCGTTGTCCAACAAATTGAGCAGAGCCTGTTTTAACAGCGCCTTATCGGCACGGGCGTACAGGCTCTCGCCCTTGGTTTCAATCCGCTGTTCCTTTTCTTCGGCCAGGGGCTGGATTAATTCCACGGTTTGCCGGATAACGGCAGACAGATCAATAGGCTCGATTTTAATATCCAGCGAACGGGCGTCGGCGCGGGACAGAAACAGCAGGTTATCCACCAGCCGGGTCAGCCTTTGATTTTCCTCCAGCATACTGCCGATGATTTCCCGATACCGCTCCGGGGATTTGTGATTTTGCAAACCGACCTCGCCAATACTGCGAATGGCCGTCAGAGGAGTGCGCAGCTCGTGAGCGGCGTCGGAGGTAAATTGTTTTAACCGCTCAAAGGCTGTGTGGATGCGCTCCAGCAGTTCGTTAAATGCATTGGCCAAATTGCCCATTTCGTCCTGCGGATTGTGTACGGGCAGCCGTTCAGTCAGGTTGCCCGTCCCGATCGCACGAGCTTTCTCGGCCATCCGATCGAGCGGCGCTAAAAACTTTCCGGCCATTAAATACCCGCCCAGACCGGCCACCAAAACGGCAACAGGCAGCGCGATGAGCAGCAGCCAAAAAAAGGAAGCCAGCTCCCGCCACAGTTTTTCTTCGCTGCTCACCAGACGGATATACAGCCAGTTTCCCTCGATATTGATCATCCCGCTCATCATGCGTACACGTATCCCGTTGGTCAATCGAAGCGAGCGGAATGCAAATCCTTTCTGTGATTCTTCATCCGGTTGTAACGGCGGCAGGCTGCGTCCGGTAAACGGCCGGTTACGATAGAGCAACAGTCCTTCGGGCGACCAGATTTCAAACCAGCGTTCGTGAAAATAAGGATCGTTTTTTTCATCGATTGCTATGCTGCCGTCATCGCCAATGACGATATATTCTTCCACAATTTCGTAATCTTCCTGCATCTCACGATCTAGGTTGTTCATCAGATAGAGATATACAAAGGTTATGGATACGGCAGCGTAAAAAACGAGGATTAGAGAGAACACCAGCACATACCAGAGCGTTAAACGGGAGCGCACGTTTTTAAAAAAGGACTTCATCAGGGCGCTTCCTCGGATAAAATAAAACCGACGCCGCGTACGGTATGCAGTAATTTTTGCGCAAAGGGATCGTCAATCTTGCGCCGCAAACGGGCAATATGCACGTCGATCAGGTTGTCGATGGGCGTGGCGCGCTCGGTCTCTCCCCAGACGTCACGGGCCAGCATTTCTCTGGACACGATTTGCCCCTGGTGGCGCAGCAGGTATTCCAGCAGATCGAATTCGCGGCTGGTGAGGGTAATGATGTTCTGACCGCGGCTGACTTTGCGGGTAACCAGGTCCATTTCCAGATCGGCCATTTTGAACCGCATGATCTGTTCACCCCGGCCGCGCCGCAATAAAGCCCGGATGCGGGCCAGCAGTTCCGGAAAAGCAAAGGGTTTGGTGAGATAGTCGTCGGCGCCGCTGTCCAGCCCTTCTACGCGGTCTTCCACGGCGTTACGGGCGGTGAGGATCAATACCGGTACGGTCATGTTCTTTTGACGCATGGTTTTCAGTATCTCCAACCCGTCCCGTCCGGGCAGCATCAGGTCCAGCAGCAGCAGATCGTACTGACCGCTGTTGAGCATAAAAAAGCCTTCCTCGCCGCTATGCGCCAAATCGACCTGATAGCCTTCGCGTTCCAATCCTTCCTGCACAGCCAGAGCCACTTTTTGTTCGTCTTCCACAAAAAGAATACGCATATTGTCCCCTTTACGTCTAAACAAAAGTAAAGGTTATACAAAATGAATTCAACTTAAGATTTTCTGAAATTTTCGTAAGGAATGGAGAAGGGGAAATATTTGAAGGTGGAGGTGATATGTGGTTCCGCTTTCAGAACGATTCCATTTCTTTAAGCGATGGAATCGGTTATACAACCTATAGAATAAACTTGCCTATCCGGCAAGGCACACTTACAGACCTTCCAGGTCTGAGAGACCTGGAAGGTCTAACAGAGCCCATACACGTTAAAACAATAACAATATTTTAAATGCGGGGAAACCCGATGCCATCGCTTGGAGCGATGGCATCGATCGAGCAGCATAAAAAAACCTCCGGATATCTCAAAAAAGAAAATTAAATATAGGGGTTTATCTAGTACTTCACCGAGCAGCCATACGGCACCGTGGTAAAGGGTTTGACCTCTTTACCGTTGAGAACCGCATCCAGAACGGTGCGCACATAATTTTCCGCTTTTTTGATATCGTCTTTATCCGTAGAGCGGATGCTGTCGATGGCGCCATTATAGATAAGCTTACCCTCTGGATCGATAATAAACATGTGTGGTGTGGTTTTGGCGCCGTACAGCCTGCCAACCTTGCCCTCCGCATCAATCAAATAGGCGGTTTGTGCGCCGCCCGCTTCAGCCAGACGCTTTGTAATTTCCTTGGCGTCAAAGTGCCCCTGCTTGCCCGGCGCGGAAGAACAGACGGACAACCAGACTACGCCTTTTTTTGTATATTCTTTCTGCAATGCCTGCATATTGCCGCTGCCGTAATGCTTACGCACAAACGGGCAGTCAAAATTGATCCATTCCAGCACCACATATTTGCCTTTATATTGAGACAGAGAATGTGTTTTACCCTGATGGTCGGTTAAGGTGAAATCCGGCGCCGGTTTGTTCACTTCCAAAGCCATAGCAAGTGCGGCAGCCAGTAATACAGCACCTAAAATTAAATTTCCCGCAGATATTTTTCTTCTGATCATTCTTCTCCCCCTCCGGTTATGTTTGTTTTTTGTAAGGTTTTATGGACAACGTTAACCATCATCAATGCAGCGCTGCCGTATTCACCACACCATCTTAAAGATGGCGTTTGATTTCGTCTTTGAAGGATTACCCGATAAAAGTGGACACCATCTTAAAGATGACGTCCATTTTTTCATCAACCTTATTTTACCAGCTCTAATGCATCCAAAACTATTCCCGGCGTGATGATTTCCGGCAGCAGCATCGGCTCATTTTTATTGCCGCCCGGATATAGAACATAAAGCGGAACGCTGTTGCGCCCGAACTTGGCCAGCGCCTGCGCTATGTGCTCATCCCGTGAAGTCCAGTCGGCCTTGAAGGCGGTAATTTTTTTATTGCGGAAGGTTTTTTGCACCGTTTCATCCGAAAAGGCCACGCGATCGTTGACCTGGCAGCTCAGACACCAGGCTGCCGTGAAATCGATGAACACCGGCTTTCCCGCTGCCACCAGCTCATCCACCTTTTCCTGTGAGAATTCCTGCCAGGGTATTCCCTCCGATGACGCCGCCTCTGCCTGCGGCGTTACGGCATATTGATCCAGATTAGCGAACACATAGCCGTTGCTGCCCAACACCAGGATAAGGGCAATTACCATGGCTGTTCGGCGTGTCTTCGGCGGCATAGCCAGATTGCCCCAGCGTCCGTAAACCCAGGCGCCCAGCGCTGTGATCAGCAAATCGAACAGTACAATGATTACCGCTGTGGCGCCGGCCTGTATACCCAGCACCCACAACAGCCAAATCACTGTTGCCACCAGCAGAAAACCCATAAACTGCTTGAGCGATTCCATCCAGCGTCCCGGTTTGGGGATATAGCGCAGCAATGCCGGGATAGAAGAAATGAGCATAAAGGGAAAGGCCATGCCCAGGCCTAAAAATGTAAATACAATCAGCGACACCCAAGCCGGCTGCGCCAGGGCAAAACCCAGCGCCGAGCCCATAAACGGTGCCGTACAGGGCGTGGCCACAATTGTGGCTAAAATTCCGCTGACAAAAGATGCCGCAAAACCGCTTCTTTTGGGTTGAACTTTGCCTTCCACGGTGGTCAGTGAAGTGCCGATTTCAAAAACGCCGAACATGCTTAAACCAAAGACAAACATAAAGGCGGCCAAAAAGGTGAGAAACAGCGGCTCCTGCAACTGAAATCCCCAGCCAAGCTGTGCCCCACCGGCTTTGAGGATGAGCAGGATACCGGCTAAGACTAAAAAGGACACCAGTACGCCCAGCGTAAATACTGCGCCATGCTTCCAGGGCTCAGTATGCTCGTCATGCGCCTGATTGATGATGCCCATAATCTTGATCGACAACACCGGTAAGACGCAGGGCATCAGATTGAGGATGATACCGCCTAAAAAGGAAAACAGGATAGCCAGCCAGACGCTGCTTAATTTTCCTCCCCCGCCTGCCGCAGGCGCCAGCGCTTCCCCCAAAACAGCTTTTATTTCCAGTGATTTTTCCGAGCCGGGACCGCGCCAGCCGTCTTCGTTAACCAAAATACCCTCAATTTCGGAAGGCACCTCGGCATTATCGGCTAATTTGATTTTAAGTAAATAGCTTCCGTTTTCTTTTACAATTTTCTGGGGAGCGATATTATCGATAAAACCCATTTTATACGGGAAAAAAGTTACTTCTTTAAAAGGAAAGGTAAACCACTGTGGCGGATTCAGGCGGATGAGCAACTCATTTGCTTTACGACTGGCGCTTATTTGCCAGTCAGTCGCTTTCAGCGGCAGTTTGGACCGGGCTTCGGCAAAAACTTCCACCCAGCGGGTATCGGGCCGCGGAGGTTCCGCTTTTACCGGCAGAGTGACAGCGTCCGCCCCCTCGCCGGGGATACACACTTCGGCGCATTCCAGAAAATTGGCTTTGGCTTTAATCTCAACAGTTTTACCCGGTTTAACCGATTTATCCACGTCGATGCGGGTCAGCAGGTAAATAACATCATGGAAACCATACACTACCAGCGGATCCTCAATTATTTTTTCCGGATAGGGCCATTGCAGTTCACCCGCTTTGAACCCCTCAGGCAAATCCCAGACAATCTCGGTTTCCAGTCCGGTGTCGCCGGGATTGCGCCAGTAAATGTGCCAGCCTTCTTCCATACTCAGCCGTGCCGCCACCCAAAACGATCCGCCCGGCTGCACCGAAGTCACCTCGGGAATTAGTTTCAATTTGGTATGCGGCTCGCCGCCAAAATTGACCTGAGCCAAAGCCTGAGAGGCCATGGTTATTAAAAAAATAAAGACCAATAAAAAAGAATGGCGTTTCCTGCTCATCATAATCATTCTCCGTTTTCTTTTTCGGATTAAGAAATTATTTCTACCTGCTTTCCATGCTAAAGTTTCATTTAATGCAAATAAAGCGCTAAAGTTACCATCGGGACTATACCCGGCGCAAGTTTTAAGATCAAACCTCTCATGCGTATAAACGAATGAACAAAATATATTCTTTCACGATTTTATAACGGTTTGATAATATTTATAACAGTAAATTTCGCTTTTTACCATTGCCTATCAATACAATCGTCGGAGGAATAGAGGATTGATGCAACGTATGAGCATATTTTAAAACACCGTATAGCTAACACAAACAAATAAAATCAAAGAAGATAATTCGGGTACAGTTATCCATATCGAGCGCTGCTAACTGCGGAAGCGATTGGCGAAATTGTGTTTATATTTTTTAACGGTATTTTTATATTTTAACTAAAAGAGCGAGTTCATTTTTTCCCGAATCAATTCCAGTTGTAAGTTCATATCTTCGACCATACCCGGACCATGGAAGCCGATTTCCTTAAAATATATTTTCCCATCCGGGCCAATAAAGAATTTTGTTGGGATGCCACCTACCTCAAAGGCTTTCATTACACTACTTTCAGTATCATCCAGCAAAACAGGGAAGGTATAACCATTGGTTTGCATAAATTTCGTTATTGAGTTAACTCTTTTTTCACCTTTTAATTGTTCGCGTGTATTTACCGCAAACAACGCCAGATTCGGGTCGTCTTTATGTTGTTCCCAAAATTTTTGTAAAAATGGAAAAGATGCTTTACAGGGACTGCACCAGGTGGCCCAAAAATCGACGATGACGGTTTTTCCACGTAACTCCGCCAAAGAGATTTCCTTTCCATCCAAAGTGGGCAGAGTAAACTGCGGTGCCGGTTTGGGATCGGTTATCATAGTTTTGGCAAGTTCTTTTTTACGGTATGCGCCGCTAGCCTGTTTTGCTTTTTGAATCATTTGCTCAGCAGTTTCGGCATCTTTTGTTTTTTCCAGGTATGCCTTTTTAAACAGATTTTCTATTTTTTCACTGGCGTTCGCCGTTTTGATGGCCTCCAGCGCCGTATCCGCGGCTTTATCCCATTGCCGGGTGTCTATCAGAAATTGAATATAGTCTTCCAGCAAAGCGACCCGTTGGTGCGGATAAACATGTAGTTTGAGCAATTTATCGTAGGATTTTTCAGCCTTTGTCTCCTGCCCTGTTTTGTGATATGCTACAGCCAGTGCCTTAAGAGGAACATACAATTTCGATTGTTTACTTTTCTGTATTTTTTCTCTTGAATACGACGGATAAACGGGAAAATTCGTTTCCAGCTTTTTTATTACTCTGTTCGCAAGCTCTATCACAGCGTCCCACCTTTGCAAGGCGGACAAATTATCCAACATATAACCCGACCATGTAAAATATGAATCCGACTTCCCGGCCTGCAATTCCAAAGAAGACAGCTTTTTTACGCGTAGTTTTATATCCTTTATTTTGCGAATGCTCTTCATCTTATTACTTAAGACATAACGATGCCCGGCATCCAGTTTTTCTATTTTCTGCAAAACTTTTTTAGCCTTCTGCGGATCGGTACGATAAAAAAATGTATAAGCCAGTTCCAGAACCTTAATATCCTGCGGATACGCCTTGATATAGGCAGACAATTCATCGGCCAATTGTCGAATACCTTTTTTATCGTTTTCTTTAACTGCTTTGCCGTATCTTAAATGAATGCTTACTACCCGGGCACGCCGGTTTTCGGGATATAATTCCAATTCTTTACGAAAAAGCACCATGGCAGTGTCCGCGTTAAATTTTTTAAGGCCCATTAAAAAGGAAACTATGCCATCGCCATAAGCTTGAGAAAGAGCGGAATAAGCGCCTTCAACCGGCTTTCCATTGGCATCATATAGTAGAACATCCCAACCCTTGTTCCGATTATTATCCAATTTATCGCCTGACTTAAACTGCAATTCGATACAACCGCTTTGTTCGGTAGATTTAATACCGGCTTGCCAGCTTATCCCTTTACGATGCATAGGAATCTCTTTGATCACTCCCTTTTCCAGAATTTCCCTGCCGGTGGGTGTACGGGGGATAAAAAGCACTTGTAGAGTAACACTGTCGGAATCTGCCAAAGGACTAACAACGCCGGGTGTGTAAATAACGGTAAATGATTGATTGGGCTGTGGGTTACTAGGTTTTATTTCCACATGGCTATGTTTTGGTAATTCTTTTTCACACCCCAGAAATAGTAGAAAAACTAAAAAGACAAGAAAAAATACAATTCTTTTCATTTTGTCCTCTGTTCGTTTAAGATTAAATAAATAGCCCAAAGAATTGGGCTATTTATTTTTGGAGATTTGGGATATATCTATTTGGCAATACGATTATAGCTGAATATCCAACCCGAACTTCGTTACGCGTCCGACCGCCGGAGTAATTTCATTATACGCACCATCCTGATAGTCGGTCAGATTTACCACATCAACAAAAACGGACAAATAGTTTGTAAACCAGTAGTTTAAGCGTAAACGAATTTTATAAAAGGCATCTTTCCATTTTAAATTTTCGGGATCGTTGGGATCTAATCTTGGTATATCCGGATTATAAAAGCCATCGTACAATCGTAAATAGTTATCCACCAGCATTTTACCCGTGTACATTACATCCAATCCGACGAAACCGCCTTTATACGATCCTGGGATAAAGGCAGGCACTTTATATCCGATACCTAACGAGGCGGTGCTTTGAGGAGTATAAAGTTTTTTAGCTCCGTTTTTATATTTCCAGTTTGCAGAGCTTTGGTTTTCGCCGTATCTGCTGTCTGTGGAAGAATATGTAAAATTAATTGTAAAGGGGTTTAAAAGAACTTTACCGGCAATTTCCCAACCCTTATTAAAAAATTCATTTATGTTTTGATATTGATATTCCCTTTTCGGCGTATCCGGATTATCCACATTGATAGGTGTAATACCGTTCTTTACCATTTGATCGTAGTAGGTTACTTCAAACGAAAATATTTCTCCATAATATAAATCGATTCCGCCTTCATAACCGCTTTGGGTTTCCGGTCCCAGATCGGGATTGGCTAAGAAAATGGCATAGGCGGATTCCTGATAATCCTTCTGCGTAATCAAAGGCGCCTTAGTGGATTTTCCCCAGGAAGCACGTGGTTTTATTTGAAAATTATCAAATTCGAATGCGTAAGAAAGGCCGACCCGCGGGTTTTTATCCAATCCGTATTCATCCCCGTAATTACTATTATCCTCCAATCGCAATCCGGCTGTTAAAAAAAGCGAATTTTTGTATCCAAATACCGCCTCTCCGTAATAGCCTGTATTTATATCTTGATAATTGGTAACCAGACCGTTATCCAGTGCCAATGCCCTAACCACTTCCGGGTTAACATCTAAATTTGCATTCAGATAATCAACATCCGAAATCGTATGTTCGATACCGGCTGTTAAATCCGCCGTAATATCGCTTCCTATCCCCAATTTTGCGTTTGTAAGATAATTTAAAGAACGTTTGGTCCAGGAACGATTCAGATAATAATACTTTTCAACCTGCGTCCATCCCGAATCCGGGTCGAAATACCAAACCAAATCCGGCGAGCGTGAATTATTCTTTATCTTTGTTTTATTGTATCCCAGGGTTAATTTCTGATACCAGTTAGATGTAATGATATGACGTAGTTGAATATTGGCCAGTTGATTGGTATTGGTATATTGACGGTCACGTATTTTATCCCATGAAGAAGGCGCGTTGGTCCAGCCTCTTTCTTCCTTCAACTTCAGCAAGAGCGGATTATTTACCGATCCGTAAACACTCGAACCGAATCCGGCCTCAACATTCATGGTAAGAGGACCATTGGTTAGCCCTATACTACCGTTCAGACGCCATTTTGAATCTTTAACACCGTTATTCGGATAAGGCAGGTCGGCAATGGAACGTAATAAACTAACTTTATAATTTCTTACACTGGAACCGCCGGAAAGATTCAACGAATAATTCTGACTGTATGGGGTTTTATCCACCCAGGGTGTAGAAGTTGCCGCCCCGTACGCCCTGAAATTAAATCTGGTTCTGCCGCCGCTTCCTTTTTTGGTGAAAATTTGGATAATACCGCCACTGGCGCCCGAACCGTATAGAGTAGAGGCCATCGGTCCACGCAAAATTTCTATCTTTTCGATATCGTTGTAATCTAGCGACGCCAAAGGACTATAACCATAATCAGCCACTTCCACTCCGTTAATATAGGTTTTTACAGTATTGTTATATGTGGTAAAAACCTGACTGCCGCGCAAAGCAATGGTCTGACGATTTCTATTCGTAAAACCAATATCCAAACTATATCCGCTCGGCACCTTCCCTTCAAACAAGTCACGCATATCCTCAATCGGCATAAGTTTCAAATCGTTTTCGGAAATAATCGTAACCGGACTTGCCAGTGCCCGTTTTTCCTTCCCACTGCGGCTTCCGGTAACAACAATTTCATCCAGATCCATAAGGCTCTGTTGCAATGCGAAATTGAGTTTTACCTTATCGCCTGCTTCCAAAGTAATTATAGTACTTTTTTGGGAATAACCAATGTAGTTTACAACAACTGTATATTTACCCGGCGGAACATTGTTTATAATAAACATTCCTTCTTCATCCGTAGCTGCCCCAAAAGATGTATTTTCCAAAAATACATTGGCACCTGCCAGCGGTTTATCGGTTTCGCTGTCATATACAAGCCCGGCTATGGTGCCGCTTGATGAATTGCTGCCATTGGTTCCTGCGCCGGATTCCGAAGGTACCAGTACCACCTGTCCACCGCCTGTAACTTTATAATCTGTTGATGTTTGCGCTAATACTTTTCTTAAAGCCTCACCCGCAGGTACATCTTTAAAATCCACTGATACAATGCGGTCGGCGGGGATAAAAGTTTCACTGAACACTAATTGAATATTTGCCTGTTCCTGAATTTTATCCAATACTTTGTTTAGCGGCACATTTTCCATGTGCAATGTAATTCGTTTTTGCAATTGTTTTAAGCTATTGGGATTTTGAGCAAACGATAACCCGCTTAAAATAAACAACAAAAGCAGTGCAACGAAAAATATGTAAGGTCTCTTTTTCATTAGATGCCTCCCCTTTTTTTATTAGCTGGATTTTACCGGAAAGAAAGATTAACTCTTCAAAAGAACCTGCCCGGTCAGCAGATTGATGCAGCAACCTGCATCCCGGAAAAAATATTTTTGGCAATACATCCCCATTACGGGAATTGCTGCATCAATCCCCGCTTAGCAATCAGGCTCTTTTTGTGGTTAATCTAACGTTATGATTTAGGGCGTTGTTGTTGTATTATAAGGTCGTTTTCCTTTTGTAGAAAACAACCGTTTTACCTTCCTGCTTATAATCCATTTGAGTCATGAGTCCAATAGCCTGCAATATATAACCAATCGATTTTTTCTTAAAACTTCCTGTTATCTTTACTTTTTCATATAACGGACTGGGTAATTTGAACTGTAAATCGTACCAGCGCGCAAGACGGTCCAACACTTCGTTTAAAGGTGCGTTATCCAAAATCAACTCTCTGTTCATCCAGGCAAGATGTTTTCCGATATCAACTTTTATGGGCTTACTTGGTTGAGGATGCGTAGAAGCCAGATAACTCATTTTACCTTTACTCACCACCACGGCGGAATTTTGCCTCTGTGATTTATGGCGAAAGGATACTTTGCCATCCACCACAACAACCCGCACTTCCCGATCGTTGAGCTGCCAAGCACGTACGTTAAATTTGGTCCCCAAAACCGTAACCACACCTCCATTGGCATAAATAATAAAAGGTTTAAGCTCATTGTGACTCACTTCAAAATAGGCTTCCCCGTTTAAATAAACCTCACGGCTCTTTCTTCCAAATCCTTCGGCAAACCGCAATTTACTACCCGCATCCAATGTAACCTGCGACCCGTCCGGCAGTGTAACACTGTTTTGTTTACCGTATTGAACAAAAATTTCCCGCAGCCCGTCTTTCGGAGCTTCGTGCGCCGAACGTCCCCAAAAATAGACCAGGGAAACAGTGATTAAAATAACCGCAGCATAACGCATAATACGATAACCTATTTTGGTTACACTATCCTGTCGGGGGAGTTGTAGACGAGCAGGCTTTTCCCGTAGTTCCTCATACGGCAAAGAAATCCCTGCCTTTTCCGCTAAACCGGCCCAGGCGGATTGTAAATCCACAAAACCGTTTTCTGCCTGCCGGGTATGCCATATTTGTTTGAACAAAGCCAAAGTTTTTTTATTCTCGCTATCTGATTCCAGCCAATGATTTAATTTTTTCTTTTCATCCGGAGTAATAGTGCCGGATAGCTGTTTTATAATGAGATTTATATATTCCGAATATTCCATTGTTTGCCTTTCTATATTTCTATAGACAAATGAAAACGTGTTTTCCTATACAAAAAAAAATTTTTTATAAAAAAATGGGAATAACCGACAAAAGAAAAGCCAATCGCTTCCGAAGATATTTCAACGCCCGTACCATATGTGTTTCCACTGTTCCTTCCTTTATATTTAAAATCTCGGCAATTTCCGAATATTTTAAATTATCATAACGGTGCATGGTAAATACATCACGGGTTCTATTGGGTAACTCGGTAATCGCCTGTTCAATATGCTTTTTCAGCTCATCTGCATGTATGGTTTCATCCGTTAACAGATTACTTTGCAAAGAAAGATTCAGATAAAATAAGTCGGCAGGTTCCATTCGCTTGCTTTTTAAATAATTGAGTGCCCCGTTGTGCGCCATTTTAAATAAATAGGCTTTAACGCTGGTCTTAATATCTAACCGGGCTCGTTTCTCCCAGATTTTTAAAAATATGTCTCCCACAATATCTTCGGCTGCTTCGGTTGTACGCACATATCGTTGAGCATATCTGACCAACGGTTTGTAATACATTTTAAACAATGTACGGAAGGCGTAAGCATCGCCTTTTCGGATATTTTTGATCAGGGCTGAATGATCTGACTTTTCGTGAAATGATTTATTTTTATCGGATAATGTACTATGCATCGATAACCACACTTATCCCGATGGAGTTTGTTATTAAATTAAATTCCAACAAGTGGAAAAATATACAGATTCTTTTTTTCCTAAACAAATATAGGCCATTTCATCAATATCCGATGGCAATGTTTTAAGGGTTATGTCAGGTTGCTAATTTTGCCATCCTGCCGGGGGGCATCGGACTTTTAATATCTATCAAGTTCGAATGGATAGGAATCTATCGGAAAATCATTATTCGTGTTTATACTTATTTGCTAATAAATCGAATTTATTCCATATTAGATCATCTTTGGATTTGACGGGAAAAATATGGCCTTAAACAAACAAATCATCCGCCTGGCGGTGCCCAATATTATCAGCAATTTATCAGTACCGCTGCTTTCCACGGTGGACACCATTATTGTCGGCCATCTGCCCGGCATCTGGTTTATTGGCGCGGTGGCTGTGGGCAGTATGATTTTTAACTTTATCTACTGGGGATTCGGCTTCCTGCGCATGGGCACCACCGGCCTTACAGCCCAGGAATACGGCGCCGGCCGCCAGCAGGAAAGTGTTATGATTCTGGCCCGCGCCCTTCTTGTTGCCCTGACCGGGGGCGTGCTGCTTATGCTGTTGCAATTTCCCATCGCTCACCTGGCCTTCTGGCTGGTGGAGGCCAGCAGCATTGTGGAACATTTTGCCAGCCGTTATTTCTACATCCGCATTTACGCCGCTCCGGCTACACTGGCGCTCTATGCCCTGCAGGGCTGGTTTTTGGGGATGCAGAATGCCCGCTATCCGCTCTATCTCATCGTATTGACCAATCTGTTGAATATCGGGTTTAACTATCTGTTTGCCATCGGACTGGGGATGAATTCCGACGGTGTAGCCCTGGGGACGGTCTGCGCCCAGTATATCGGCGCGGCAGCCGGTATGGTTTTGCTGCGACGCTCTTATGCCGGGCATGTCCGACTGTTCGAGAGCAAACTGCTTTTCCGGATAGAGGCTATGCGCCGTTTTTTGGCCGTTAACCGCGATATTTTTTTGCGCACCCTGGTACTGGTGTTCGCCTTTTCCTTTTTCACGGCCAAATCGGCTGAGTTCGGCGATCTGGTTTTGGCGGCCAATACCATCCTCATCCAATTGTGGATGATTATGGCCTACGGCATCGACGGATTTGCTTTCGCCGCGGAAAGTCTGGTGGGAAAATTTTTAGGTCGGGGTGATTTGGGGCAATTGAAACGGGTTATCCGCACCATTTTTTATTGGGGAATGGGATTAAGCCTGCCCTTCTCCCTTATTTACTTCTTTTTTGATCAGGCTATATTGGCCGTTTTTACCGATAAAACCCAGGTGATTGACGTTGCTTTAAGCTTTATGATTTGGACCATTATCGCGCCGCCCATTAACAGCGTGTCTTATTTATGGGACGGCATTTACATCGGCGCCACGGCCACCGCCGCCATGCGCAACACAGCCTTTATCGCTACCTTCCTGTTCTTTCTGCCGGTTTATTATATCGGCCGCGGGCTGTGGGGCAACCACGGCCTGTGGCTGGCGCTGACCCTGTTTATGATTGTGCGCGGCCTAAGCCTGCAGATTCTGGCCGGAAAACATATTTACAAGCGCGAGTAACGCGATATTTATATCGCGAATAGAACACTAAGGGATTAATGAATGGATGGATGGATGGATGAATGAATGAATTGATGAATGGATGTAATAATGGATCAATCGTTATTTATTCGGTGAAAAATGACCAATAGTTGCCGACTCACCGTTGGCATCGGTTTTCTCCGTCCGGTTGGCGCCCGGAAAAGAATTCGTTCAGGAAACCGACAGATTACGCCACTCTCTTTTGAACAGGCTGTTGCAAGAATCATTGTGAAACGACAAATACTTGTGTATTTGAACGGTGAAATCAAAAAATATCAAAATATTAAAATCTCAAGCGCTTTAATCCCTGATTTTCGGTGTACTTCGGTGGCCTAAAAGGAACTGCAACAATCTGTGAAAAGTGAGGGATACGGTGTAAGTTTTTTGCCCGTTTGCAACGTACATCACGGTTTACTCAATCCATACGCAAACAAAAAAATTAAACCCGAGATTTTTGCTCTTTTACCGGATGATGTATATATTCAGCTAAATTTAGATACGATAAACCGGGTTGAACGAGTGAATGAATGGATTGATGAATTGATGGGGTGTTGGAGTAGCGGTGTAAGGAATTGTGGTAAAAAACCAGACCATTTTGATGCTATGAAAAAACAATTTATATACACGATTATTATCTTTTCTTTTCTGTCTCGCATTGGTTTCGCTCAGAGCTGGGAAGAAATCCGTCAGGATATGATTGCCACCGGCGATGTGGGCATCGGTCTGTGGGATGCTATGATCCATCCTTCCAAAGATACCCAAATGGCCTATCTTATTGGCGGAAGCGTTGTTGCTCTTTCTTTTTTGGCCGACCGGAGCATCGCTGATTTTTCACAAATGCAACAATCCCCCGCCGCCGATAAACTGTTTGGTATCGACAAATACTACGGCAGCGTTTACACCGTAGCCGGCAGCGGGGCGCTCTATCTGGCGGGATTCTTTAGCGGTAATCAAAAAATAAAAGATATGGGTCTGCACACGGCCCAGGCTTTGCTCTACACCGGCATCCTGACCATCGTTACCAAAGAGCTGTTCGGCCGGGCGCGGCCTTATACGGATTTAGGCCCTTATCACTTTTCGCCCTTTTCTTTCAGCGACGACCGGCGTTCGTTTTTTTCCGGACACACCTCCACGGCCTTTGCCTTTTCCACGGTCATGGCCGGGGAAATCGACAATATCTTCTGGCAGATCTTCTGGTACGGTGCCGCCACTCTGACCGCCGGAGCGCGTATTTATCATAACAAGCACTGGTTTTCCGACGTGGTGGCCGGCGCACTGGTAGGTTATGCGGTCGGACGGTTTGTCGTTAATTACAACGGCAATACAACCGTAGGCGCCTCCGTTTCACCCGAACAGCAGGTTCCGCAGATTCAGTTAACCATTCGTTTCTGAGCAGCTCACCTTTCCACAGATGAATTTGTTGGGCTATGGGTATATCGTCCCTGCGGGACTTATTTTATTGCACTTTAGCAGATATGGGTTGGAAAATGATTTAACCCGAGTAAACATTTATTGGTTTCTTTGTTTTTACACAAAATTATGGACACAATCTTTTCCGTTTGACAAAAACTAAAAATGCCCCAGAAAATCAGGGGCAAATGCAATAAGTTTCGAATATACAGTTTACCTGAGTATAAGTTCTTTTGTCGCTTGAAGCGCTACATCAATATGGCATATCTCCCAATATTTAAATTCATTTTTATCGGTCAATATTATTTCAATTGGAAAAATAATATTACCATACTTTTTATTTTTCGGTTCAACATAAAGATATATACTCAGGAAATTTGATGTTTCAAGATCTTCGACTACACATTCCCAATAAAAACTCTTTAAACGAGTTTTAACACTGTTATCAATCGAAAATTTAATAATTTCTTCTGCAATATATTCCTGATATTTTATATCTTTTTCAATCTTTTCAAATAAATCTTTTTTATTAGTAAAGACAAAAGGCTCTTCAGTAAACCGATCATACTTCTGATATATATTATTTTTCATTGGTAGTAAATATTCTAATAATTTCTGAATATTATTTTTTGCAGAATCGTTATAATTCTTGAAAATAAATTTATTTTCCATTTTTCAGCCTATCATATTTATTATTTGCTATTATCAAAGCTATTGTTATAGTTCATTTTTTTCGTCTTGCTGATTTTCAGTATTATTCTGACTTTGGTCATCTTGATTTTGATCATCATTGACATTTCCAACTACTTCACCTGATTCAGGATCTATGATATCACCTGTTTCTGGATCGATTCTATTATCAATGACGTCATCAATATCAGGGATACCATCTTGATCTATATCTTCTCCTTCATTACCGAAACCTTGCCCATATCCTAAGCCAGTGCCACCATGAAGTGGATTTAATTCTCCGATGAGTTCGCCAAGATTTATACCCGCCAGTACAGATAATACTTTATAAAACACATGCGATCCGTCACCAGATGCCGTCTGATAATGGGGCATTCCTGTTTTACCGTTCTTTAATTTATGCCCATCATTCCTTACTATTTTTTTACCTTTCCTAGCGTCTTTTGCTAATTTCATAGCGGCTTTTGAAGAACCGCGTCCTTTTACTAATACGTACTTTTTATTAGCATAAAAACGTACTGCCGTACTTCTATTTGCTTTAATGCAAACTTTTTTACGTTCCTTACAAAAAACTTAATAACACCTCTACCATCGGGATCAACTGCATTGATAGGATTATTTAGTGTGTAATTATATGGTGAATATGATGTATATTTACTTGCCAGCGGATCCACGCTCATCCACCGTCCAATTCCCGGGTGATAATCCCGCCAGCTCCCGATAAAAATCATCGGGATATACTCCATGGTATTTATATAACCCGTATTCCTCGTCCAGTTCCTTCCCGGAAAACTTCAAGCGGTGGTCCGGGTTGCCGCTGTTGTAGCACATGCCGGGCATCTGTCCCGATATAAAATTTGAGCTTGCCCGCTTGATGAAATCCTCAGCAAACCCATAAAAAGAAATACCGTTTACTTTATATAAATCAAATCATCTTTTTGATATCCATCATCCGTAAGTTTAATAAGTTTCTGTTTCTTAAGAGAATAATGGTAAATATCCACAAATTCTTTGTTATCAATATAATTACCGGCAATAAAATAGCATTCATCCCTTGTTCGACCATACACTATTTTATAAATATATAACTCTGGAAGCTCTGCCAGCTTCTTATGATTTTTTTTAGCGATATCATACAGAAAAACCTGCGATTCACTTTTATCGGTTTCCATGTTTATCCTTGATCTCGCATAAAGCAAACTGTTATTGACAATATATCCCGGCTCAAAAAACCATTTATGGTCGTAAATTACAACATTTTTACCCGATTTAATATTTAGTATGGAAATTGCCTGACCAAATTGGTCGGTTTTACGACTTTTGTAAAAAAAGCTGTAAAAAATATACGCGTCATCCTCTGACCAGTCTAATTCAAGTACATCCATCAGTGAATCTTCCGCTAAAAAGTAATCTTTTTTTTCCGGATCATAGATATAAGCGTTTAAAGTGGGGAAGTCACAATCAAATACGCAATCCCCTAAAAAGACCAGCTTGTTTTTTGTATGACTTAGTTCGGGCGTACTTAGGTTTATATCGTACAAATCCTTAGGAATTGTGATAAAGTGGGACAAGGGTCGTATTTTTAGTGAGGGTAGGGCTAAAACATACAATTTGCTTGGTGTTGACAGATCATTTATAGAACTATAATCCCCCCGCTTAGATTCGAAAACGATATATTTTCGATCTGATGAAATGGACGGGAACCGGTTATAGTATCTGTCACAGGTTAGATAGTATTTTATCTTATTTACGGGATCAAAACATACAATGTCCCCAAAATTATAATTAGACAACCCGTTTTTTCCGTCAATATCTTCTACATAGAGCAGTTTGTCGGAAAAACTAAAATTTTCAGGTAATTGACTGCACTCCTGACATCCGACACCGACGCTTCCCACAAACATCAGACCGATTAGTATAAATATATAGGATTTCATAGCCTGCTGCACGGTTTTAGACTTTTCATTCATTAAGCGCTGCCATTCAGACTGATGACGCATTACAAATTTATTAAATTCTTTTCTATGTTTGGAATTATTTTGTTTTGCCTCCGATGGAATTGGACTTCTAACTTTATATTCGGAGTTTTAAAATCCCAGCAGGGATTTTTGCACCAAGTCCATTCATGAATGGGTGGAAGGCGCCTCCCATTCATTTTGTCCCACCGGGCGGAACTGTCCCTATTCTCGGGCTGCTCGCGCTTTTACAATTGAATTTGTGAGTTAAGGGCATATCGTCCTTCCGGGACGGCATTGACAGATCGCGTTACCGGACATCGCGTAGCGATGGGATGCTCATAGCCCATATTTTCAAATATGGAAAAATGAATTACCCGCCATCAAAAATGTTGTCCCGAAGGGACAATTATTAATCCGTTCACACAAATGCATTTCGCGGTCTATGTTCATCCCGTCCCGTTCGGGACGGGTATATTTTGGTGCCGGAATTTGTTTCCCACAAATGAATTTGTTGAGCTAAGGGCATTCCGTCCCTGCGGGACTTATTTTTCTGCACTATAGCAGATATGGGTTGGAAAATGATTTAACCCGCGCGAACATTTATTCGGTTCTTTTACTTTATACATATTTTAGGATGTAAACTATGATACGCGGATATATCCTGGACGGCATCATAACAAAATATAATTATTGCGACAGATGCAGAGCAACTCTTTGGAACGGTTCTCTGTAGGAATTTGGTAATTTAACAGCGTCTATTTCAGAAGAATGCATTTCTTATTCCGTACTGTTCTTTTTGTGCCGGCAGTCAGGACGAGACGATAAAAATACACGCCGGAAGCCAAATTATCCGCCTGCCAGGGCACGGTATAGTGCCCGGCCGGCTGCTTCGCGTTTAGTAAAGTGGCAACCGATCGCCCGTTGATATCATACACCTTAAGTTCCACCCAACCGCCTTGCGGCAGCTCGTAAGTAATTTGCGTGGAAAGATTAAAGGGATTGGGATAATTCTGCTCAAGAATAAAAGTATGCGCTGTTTCACCCGGCCAATCATCAACAGCCGTTGTCCTGTCGTGCCAAAGGATGTACAAACCGTCATAGCCGTCGGCCAGATAAACCGTATCCTTTTTAACCCGAAAATCATACGAGGTAAATACGGTTTCATACTCGCCCACATAAGGATAGGCGCTCGTATCGCTGATATCGTATATACCCAGGCCGGCCAGTTCCTTTAAAAGATAAGCGTAATGATCCTGAATGATTATTGCTGAAAATTCCCTCATGTGATCCGCTTCCGACACCTTATACACGTTGTAGGGATCGGCAATGTTAAAGACCTCCATACCGTACAAGTTGGCTACGGTGTAGGCCAGATCGCCGTCCAGAGCCACATCTCTCAGATAGCTGGCACCGCGGGTGGTAAATTTGTTTACAAACTGCGGCTGGTCTTTATGGCTGATATCGTAAATTCGCACATAGTAGCCGTGCGTGGTGGCATAGGCATAGGGTTCGCGGATAATCACTTCGTTAACGGTTTTTACACTGCTATCCGTAATAAAAGAACCGACCTCTCTCCAGCTTCGTATATCGTAAATCCGCACGCCCAGCCCCCGGGTGCATAAATAAAGGTAATTCCCGGAAACCCGGGCATACATGGCAATATATTTATCCAGCACATGCCTTTTTTTGATGTGCATGGGGTCTGAGACGTCATACAACCATAAGCCGTCCCGGTCGCTGGATACATATAGCGAGTCGCCGGTTAAATACAAGGCATGTTGTTCCCCGGGCGAGGGCAGCCGGTTGATTTCCAACGGAAAAGCGGGATTGGAAATATCGACAATACGCAGCCCGTATTTCCAGTCAACTAAAAAAGCGATGGAATCGTTAACGGCTACATCGGAGATGTAGGCGAAGGTTTTATCGTTGTATAAAAATTCGAGCGTATCCCGGTTGACGATATTCGCGGCGTAAACGCCTTCCACCTTATCGGAAAAAAACAGTCTGTCCCCTTTTATATGTACATCTTCAACATGTTCCAGCTCGGTAATACCGTTTAACGGTTTTGCATCTTCGGGATTGGTAACATCCACTACAGCAAGGCCGCCGCTGCCGTTGGCTATATACACACGGTTCTCTTTTTTGGCCAGGCGGCGCGCAAAACGCATAAAAGTATCCCCCAATTGAACGCGGTCCAGCACTACCGGATTATTTTTATCCTGTACGTCTATAATCCACAAGCCTTCTTTTTCTACAGCGCAATAAAGAAGACCGTTTTCGTAAACGGCGTCTCTCACGTGATTGTACTCGGTAAACAAACCGCTTTGTTTAAGCGGCTGCAAAGGATTGGATATATCGAATATTTCCAGATTGTAGCCGTTATCCCTGTAAAGATAGTGATCCTGAATATAAACAAAATAGCCGGTTTCCTCGGCATTGAAGAAAGACACTTCTTTTATATCGGTAGAATCGGATATATCCAGAATATAGGTTTTATTATTACGGCTTGCCCCGTACACATAGTTGCCGTAAAGCGCCGCATCGCTCGTTTGATAGATGTAATCCAGTTTTACGGGATGCCGGACGTCGGAAACATCCACCAGCAAAAGGGCGTCCACATCCTGCCCGAGAATGAGCAGCAGATTGTTTTTAAAAATGATCCGGCCGATATTGTAAAATGAAAGATAGGTGCGGCTCAGGATGACGGGTTGGCGGGGATCGCTGTAATCGGCGATAATTAGAAAGCGGTCTTTGCTGTAATACAACAGGGAATCGCGGCTGTTTATCGCAAAGGTTTGGCCGTAAGGTATCTGCCCGATCAGCGAAACATTGAGGGCTTCGCTCGCCGAAGAGCGGGATACTTTGCGCAGATCCGTTTGCGGGGGAAGCCCGTTGCGCATATCGGAAAAATCGAAGTTTTTCCAATGCAATCCGGCAAAAGTTATAAAAGGGAATAAAACGATACAGATAAGTTTTACCATGCGTTTGTTTCCTTTTAATAAACGGCGGTATAATTTACCCATACATATACGGGCTGGCAAACTGCCGGGTCCCGATAAATCGGTATATTCGTTTCATTTTGATTTGAAGCCCACTCCCACAAGCATTGGCGCTGCGCCTCAGGTGGCAGACGGGCAGACAAACGGATAGTAAATTATCTATGGTTAATACATAGCCGTTTTGTTTTACGGTAACACTTAGGTTGAAAAATCAACTCAGAACACAAAGATTTTTCCTTAATATTTAAATTAGTTCTATAAAATATTACTGTTTTTTATATATTCAATATACTTTTTTTCAATTCTTTCCAAGTATTTTTCATTCTTAAATAATAGCCCAATTGTTCCACCTATTCCATCATTTTCGTAAATAATAATTTTAGATTTTTGCATTATATCTGTTATTAATTTTTTATTAATTTCTTTAATATCATTAAATCTCTCACTCTTATCTATCAAAAACATTAAATACATTCCGGCGCTTGAATTATAAATATAATCTGAAAAGGAACTATTTTTACTTAAAATATAAAAGAAACCATAATCATAATTTACAACATTAAT